>CAZMRE010000001.1:0-66503 GCA_964568545.1 uncultured Deferribacteres bacterium
ACATAAAAATGCCCAATTTGGATGGAATTAGCCTCCTTGAGCGGGTGCGGAGTTCCGACAAGCAAATTCCCGTCATTTTGCTTACGGGCTATCCGTCCGTGGATTCTGCTGTGCACGCCATGAAGGAGGGTGCCTTTGATTACATCACAAAACCGGTTAATCTGGATGAACTGCGCATCAAGATCGACCGGGGGCTGGAACGGGCACGAATGAATCAATCCATGAATTTCCTCAAAAGCATCAATTGGTCGCTGCTGATCTCGATTCCCATTTGGCTCATTCTGGGCATTATTCTGGCCAAGCTACTGCGATAATTTCAAACGCCGTTTGCTTTTGCGATTGTCTTTCGTGATTTAAATCCTTTACCGGCCGTGTAACGGGCATTTAACTTACCTCAACACGCTTACGGAATTTCTAGAACAGCCGCTCCGTTTATCTTGCTTTCCTTAACCAATTGAAGGGCCTTGTTGGCGTCTTTCAACGGAAAAACAGAAATTTCCGTGTGAATGGGGATTTCAGCCGCAATTTTCAACAATTCTTCCGCATCCTGACGAGTAGCATTGGCCACACTGCGAACCGTTCGTTCATAATAAAGAAGATTGTTGTAATCTATTTCGGGGATTGGCGTCATGTAGATGCCTGCCAGAGCCAACGTACCACCCTTGTCCAGAACGCGAAGCGCTTCTGGAACAAGAGTGCCGGCAGGAGCGAAAATAATAGAGCTATCCATTTTGGCAGGCGGTGTATCCTCAGCTCGTCCGGCCCATTTGGCACCCAATTGCAACGCCAGTTTCTGATGCTCCTCACTGCGCGTGAAGACGTACACATCGCACCCCCAATGAACCGCAATTTGAATGATTACGTGGGCAGTGGCCCCAAATCCGTACATGCCGAAATTTTGACCCGGTTTAAGCTCGCTTAATTTGAGCGCCCGATATCCGACAACCCCCGCGCACAGCAGAGGAGCCGCCTGAAAATCCGGAAATCCCTCCGGCAAAAAATACGCAAAATCCTGATGAATAATGTGGTACTGCGCGTAGCCTCCATCCACGTGATACCCTGTAAATTTTGCCTGATTACAGAGATTTTCCCGACCCGACGTGCAATATTTGCAGGTACCGCAGGTTGAGTACAACCATGGCACTCCCACGCGATCCCCAATTTTGAATCGAGTTACGCCCTTGCCCAGCCGATCTACTGTTCCCACAATTTGATGCCCCGGAATGAGCGGCAATTTTGGCAGAGGCAGCTCGCCTTCTACCTCGTGCAAATCGGTGTGGCACACCCCGCAGGCCCTAATCCGAATCCGAATTTCGCCGGGACCCGGCGTGGGATCCGGCAAATCCACATATTTCAACGGCTCGGCTTCGATAGGAGCTGGCGCAGAAAACTGCATCGCTTTCATTGCAATCCTCCGAATTTTTGGTGAATGGCTTTTTGAATCCTTATAAATTTATTTCTATTCGATAAATATTTCCAAGAAAAAGAGAAATATTTTTAGTTAACCACCAATTCCCTGTCATGCTTAGAACGATTTCCACACCCTTGCCAATGAGCGCCCGGGAGCATCGATGTGAATATCCAGAAAATAGCCGATGGGTGTTTCACCAACCGTGTAGCCGGACGCCTCCAGACGTTCTTTGGCCCGCCTAAAAACCTCCCGAACCGTCTCTGCCGAAGCCTTGCTTTCCGCCAGGTGCGCAAAAGAATGGAGTACCACATTTTTGGTCTTCCACTTCCCTGCCAGCCATTTCAGATTCTTAATGACTTTGGTAACCGTGCTTCCAACGGCTTCCGCATCCTTTTCTTCTAGATGTACAAATCCAACCACGGCATTCTGGAACGAGCCTTCTTCATCCAGATCAGGGACATCTTCCAATCCCTTTGAGGCCGTTTTGTATGAAAAATTATCCATATACCACAATAGTAATTTCATTTGAACCTCTATTTTAGAATTGCTTCCGGGTTCACCACATTTTCAATCTGTTCTTCTTTGAAGAACTCCACCATCTGCCGGGCCACTTTTGTTGCCACCCTGATTTGGGCTTCTACCGTCGATGCCCCGATATGGGGAGTCATAATGACATTCGGCAGTTCGCGCAGGGGACTATCCCTGGGCGGTTCCTTTTCAAAAACATCCAATGCAGCTCCGGCCACCTGCCCCGATTCCAGTGCCTTGTAGAGCGCTTTTTCGTCAATAATTTCGCCTCGGGCACAATTTATAATTCGGACACCCTTTTTGCATTTTGCGAGCGTTTCCTCATTCAGCATGTGATGTGTGTCCTCATTTAACGGCAAGTGAAGCGAAATATAATCCGATTGCACAAGTAATTCGTTCAACTCCACAATTTTCACGTTGAACGGAACATCCGATTCTGGCCCAAATTTTGGATCGTTGGCAATGACTGTCATCCCAAAGCCGATGCCGCGCTTGGCCACCTCAACACCAACCATTCCAAGCCCCAGTAACCCCAAGGTTTTACCCATGATTTCATTTCCGCTGAGGCGCTTTTTCCACCATTTTCCCGCCTTTGTTGAGTTGTTAGCTTCGACCAGGTGGCGTGCCAGCATGAGCATCATGGCCAGAGTTAATTCTGCCACAGAAACGGCATTGGCACCGGGGACATTCATTACCGCAATTCCCTTTTCTGTGGCAGCAGCCACGTCGATATTGTCGTAGCCCACGCCCGCTCGTGCAATTAGTTTCAGCCGATTGCCGCTTTCAATGACTTCGCGTGTCACCTTTACCTTGCTGCGCACAACCATTCCGTCAGCTTCTTTTACGGCTTCCACAATTTCTTCCCGAGGCATTGAGGGGTTAAAAACAACATCAAAATCCGCCGATTTGAAAATATTAATGCATTCCTGAGGCAAATCATCCGGAATCAAAATTTGAATTTTCTTATCCATTTTATTCTCCAAAAATTATTGAAATACGTACTGCTTAAAAAATTTAACTCAATTAACTCGGTGTTACATTGCTACCAAAAATATTAACGCCACAAATTCACAATTTTTATTCCGATAAAAATACAATTCGGACATTCACGGCCAATTCTATTACCAAAAAACAAAGATTTTTCTGGAAATATTATAAAGTACATCTTTACGTCGGAATAATTCATTATTGTCCTCACAGACGAAGCACGCACATGGCCTACCATGTTTTTCCAACTTGCTATTCCTGAATCATTCGCAAATATGTTTTCTGAAGGGCTAACACGCCTTCGCCGCCTTTAATCGGCCATCCGACATCCAGCAGAACTTCTTCCAAAATACTGATGGCTGCCAGCATATCCTGAACATCGTAATACCCCAGATGTGAAATGCGAAAGATTTTCCCCTTTAATTTACCCTGGCCTCCTGCCGCAATAATTCCCTTTTCTTTCAAGCGATTATCAATACCTGCCTCCTGCAAAGAGTCGGGAATTTTGACAGCCGTGACGGCGTTAGACGGAGAATCGGCTAGCAATTCCAAATCAAGCGCCCGAATTGCGCGTCGCGTTGATTCAGCCAAGATTGCGTGACGTTTCCAAACGGCTCCCACGCCCTCGGCCTGAATCATTTTCAATGCTTCCAGTAACCCCACAACAAGCGTAACAGCCGGTGTAAATGGCGTGGTTTGATCTTTCAAAGATTTTCGAGCCTTGCGAAGGTCAAAATAGTACCGCGGCTGCGTAGAGGCTTCTACCGCTTTCCATGCCCGCTGACTGGAAGCAATAAATGCCAGGCCCGGTGGAAGCATGAGTCCCTTCTGGGAACCTGTAACAACGACATCCACGCCCCAATCATCCATTTTAAGAGGCATGGCTCCAACGGACGTAATGCCATCCACAATAATCAGCGCCTCACTTGCATCGTGAATAACCTGGGCCATTTTTTCAAGATCAATCGCGACCCCGGTGGATGTTTCACTGTGCGTTAAAAGAACGGCTTTGTAATCGGATTTTTTCTGCAATTCTGCACGCATTTCAGCCGGAGTAAATGCCCTCCCCCAGGGAACGGCGATGCGCGTGGCTTTCACGCCATAGACGTCACACAGCTCCCCCCACCGTTCGCCAAATTTGCCCCCCTCGATGGTCAAAACCTCGTCACCGGGATTTAAATGGTTGACAACTGCTGCTTCCATGGCTCCCGTACCGGAGGAGGCCAGCATGTAAACATCTTCTTTTGTCTGAAAAAGCTCCTGCAAAATTTTGGAGGCCTGCATAAAAATATCCGAAAATTCCTTCGTTCGGTGGTGAAGAATAGGCTCCGCCATCCGATTCGTCACCTTCTCTGGGACCGGCGTTGGCCCCGGTGTAAACAATCGTGCTTTCAAAGTCATCTCCTCTCATTTAATCCGGTTTCGATATACTTTTTGATTTATCTTCAAATTCGAAAATCGCAAAAATAAGTTTCTTCACGAAAATGCGTACATTTTAATCCATTTTTAAAATGCATTCTAATCACCAAAAAAATCAAATTGAAAAAATACCGGCCCAAAAAATTAGTTGCAAAAATAGGCTCACCCCATTCCACGGAATTACCGTTTGCCATTTCTTGCTCAAGAAAAAAAGGTTGCTAGTACCATGTGTTTAAAAAGGCAGTCCGCACAATGTGAAAGCTCCTATTTCCAAATCGTCCCTATTTTCCAGCAATCCATCGGCCCTTGCACCATTTAAAGGCTATTTGAATTTTGCATTCATTTTGCCTTTTTCATTTTACTTTTTTCATTCGTTTCCACTTGCTTACTGGATTAAATTACAACATACCTACGCATTATTCGGATGAGCTTAAAATTTTGGGTTAATACCAATTAGCTGCCGGGGAAACTCATTACAATGTCACGATCCGCCCCATTTTTACAATGCCTCCGAGGCAGCCTTATTTTGCAATCACCGTTTACCCGCTTCCTATTTTACATGATTTTTGGGGATGTTAGAAAACAAGACATCCTTTTCCCAGCTCAGGAATTGTCCAGAAATTCATACAGCACCTTCCACAAGATCATTCGTCCGTCCCCGGTTTTGGCAGAAAACGGAATTGCAGGCGAAACGGTCAATTTCTCTAAATTGGCATTAATTTTCTTGAATTGCTTTGCCTGTTCGTTTCGTGACAGCTTGTCGACTTTTGTGGCAACCACCCGAAATGAAATCATCACGTGTTTCAGCCACGAAATCATCATTTCATCCAATTCAGTCAGCCCGATGCGGCTGTCCACGATTACAATGGCCCCCCGGAGATTGGACGAGGCTAAGAGAAACCCCTCAATCAAGGCTTGCCAGCGGCGCTTGGCATCCCTTGAGACTTTCGCAAAGCCGTAGCCCGGCAAATCCACCAGATAAAATTGCTCATCTATCAGGAAAAAATTGAGGCTTCGCGTTTTGCCAGGTGTGGAACTGATCTTTGCCAATTTTTTTTGATTGAGCATTGCATTGATGAGGGACGATTTTCCGACATTTGATCGTCCGGCAAATGCAATTTGCGGAAAGCCATCACCCGGCAAATCTTTCAAATCATGCACACTTTTTACAAATCTTGTTTGGTGATTTTTCATTATGAATTTCCAGCCAAACTGAGGACTGAATTCCAAAGCCGAGATGAAATCAACTTTATGTCCAGGCTGCGCCGAAAATATTCTTAAACCACAACGCAGCAAACCCCAATTAAAAAAATAGTAACGCCACGGACTCAGGTTAATATAAAAAAGCACTCACCTAAGCGGAGAGTGCATTCCTTAAATTGTGACAGGTACCTGATTGTTTGTTTACGATCTCAAGAGGTACCTGCCTCTTGAGAAATGGAAAAACCATCCCTCATAGCAAATCTCAACACATCGTCCATGTTTTTAATGAATTTTATTTCCAGGTCTTTTTTGATTTTCTGCGGAACCTCTGTCAAATCCTTTTTATTTTGAGCGGGAACCAGTACCGTTTTTATCCCCGCCCGTCTGGCAGCCAGCAGTTTTTCGTTCAAGCCGCCAATAGGCAGTACGTGGCCCCGAAGCGTAATCTCACCGGTCATGGCTATCTTTCGACAAATAGGCTTGCGCGTAATCGCAGAAACCATCGCCAGCGCCATCGTGACGCCCGCAGATGGGCCGTCTTTGGGAATAGCACCCTCGGGTACGTGAACGTGAATTTCGTGATCCTGGAAGAATTTCGGATCAATTCCGAGACGCTTGGCATTGGATCGAATGTAGCTCAGTGCAGCCTGAGCCGATTCCTTCATCACATCCCCAAGATGCCCGGTTAAAGTCAGGCCCGATTTTCCATCCATGGGCGTTGCTTCAATCATTAAAATATCACCGCCGAACTCCGTCCATGCAAGCCCCACCGCGGCGCCGATCAGCTCCTCATCTTCAATCGACTTTTCCGGAATTTTAGGTACACCCAGGTAATCTTCCAAATTCTTGGTGGTAATGGCGTAAAAGGTTTTATTTGGATTTGAGACAATCTTGCGGGCTACCTTACGGCAAATGGTGGAAATGCTTCTTTCCAGATTGCGAACGCCCGCTTCTCTGGTATATTCCCTGATAATGAGTAAAATTGCCTGGTCAGAAATCCGAATGTTTTTATCACGCAATCCGGTTTCTTTCATCTGTTTGGGCAGAAGAAATTGCTTGGCTATTTCCAGCTTGTCGTATTCCATGTAGCCCGGCAGCTCGATGATTTCCATTCGATCTAAAAGCGGCGGCGGAATATTGTATCGCACATTGGCAGTCGTAATGAACATGACTTCCGACAGATCGAATTCCACTTCCAGATAATGGTCGCTGAATGTTTTGTTTTGCTCAGGGTCCAGCACCTCTAGCAAGGCCGCCGAGGGATCCCCCCGAAAATCCATGCTCATTTTGTCGATTTCATCCAATAAAAACACAGGGTTTCGGCTGCCTGCTTTTTTGAGCGATTGAATAACTCGACCCGGCATAGAGCCAATATACGTCTTCCGGTGTCCTCGAATTTCGGCTTCGTCGCGCACCCCGCCCAGGGAAACACGTACAAAATTCCGGCCAATTGCCCGCGCAATGGAGCGCCCCAGCGATGTTTTGCCCACACCCGGAGGCCCGACCAAACATAGAATGGGCCCTTTGACACGCTTCACCAGTTTCATAACCGCCAGATGTTCCAGCACTCTCTCTTTCGCCTTTTGCAGCCCATAGTGATCGGAATCGAGCGTTTTTTGAACCCGATCCATATTAAGGCTGTCCCGCGTACGCTTCTTCCAGGGCAGAGCCAGGAGCCAATCCAAATAATTTCGGGTAACCGTGTACTCCGGTGACATCGTGGGTGTAAATTTCAGCCGGTCAATCTCTTCAAAAGCTTTTTCACGAACCTCTTTCGGCATACCCGCCTTTTCGATTTTATCGATCAAAAGCTGAACATCGCCAATAACTTCATCTTCCTCGCCCAGTTCCTGTTTGATCACCCGAAGCTGTTCCTGCAGATAATAGCTTCGCTGCGATTTCTGCATGCGATCGCGCACCTTGTCTTCAATGGTGCGTTCGATTTCCAGGATTTCTTTTTCGGATTCCAAAATCCGCGATAGCTCCACCAGCTCCTTGTTCAAATCCCTTACTTCAAGAAGCTTCTGTTTATCGGATAATTTTTTCGTTACATGAGCAGCAATAAAATCTGCAATCCGCTGCGGGTTTTCCAGACTTTCTACGGTGAGAACCAGCTCGTCGGGAACATCGCGATTAAGTAAAATGTATTCTTTGAATAGATTTAGCACGTGCCGAAGTCCGGCCTCAACCGTTGCATCCGATTGAAGTGTTTCCGGAACCAGATCGATTGTGGAACGATAGAAATCTTCCACCTTTAAAAAACGCTTAACACGCGCACGGATAATGCCTTCCACCAAGACCTTAATAAGTCCGTTCGGAAGCTTTAAAATCTGTAAAACACGCGCAATAACGCCCACGCGATACAAATCTCTTGCAGAAGGGTTCTCTTCCTGAATATCTTTCTGAGCCACCAGGAAAATGAGCTTATCCGTCATAAGGGCTTCCTGTAGGGCATGGGTTGAAGACTCCCGCCCCACCAGAAGCGGGTAAATCATATAAGGAAAAACTACCGTCTCCTTTAACGGAAGTACCGGTAGTTTATCGTTTAATTCAATGGTAATGTCTTCTCGTTTAATTCTTTGCATAAAACTTTCTTTTCTCGATGAGTAATGGCTCCCCTACGCTCGTTTCTTGATTTCTTTTATATTGTAAATGGGTTCTTTTTTCTTGGTGATGACATCTTTTGTAATAATGCATTCTTTCACCCCCTGGATGTTCGGAAGCTGGAACATAATATCCATCATGGCTTCCTCCATCACCGAGCGAAGTGCCCGTGCGCCTGTTCCTCGTTTCTGGGCGATTTCCACCACGGCCTTGAGAGCCTCTTTATCAAATGAGAGAGCCACCCCTTCCATTTCAAAAAGGCGCTGGTACTGTTTGGTAATGGCGTTCTTCGGACCGGTGAGAATGGTAAGCAAGGCATCCGTTGTTAATTCATCCAGCGCGCTGATTACCGGCAACCGACCGATCAGTTCGGGAATGAGCCCAAATCGCAGCAAATCCTCCGGTTCAACACGTCGCAAAATTTCGCCGATCTGGCGCTCGGATTTCAGTTTAATATCGGCGCCAAAGCCCATTGATTTCTTATTTAGCCGGGCTTCAATAATTTTGTCGATTCCCTCAAATGCCCCGCCAACGATAAACAGAATATTTTTTGTGTTGATGTTGATCAGACTTTGCTCGGGGTGTTTCCGTCCGCCCTTTGGGGGGACGGAAGCAATCGTGCCTTCCAGAATTTTCAGCAAGGCCTGTTGAACTCCCTCTCCGGATACATCCCTGGTAATGGAAGGATTTCCACCTTTGCGCGCAATTTTGTCAATCTCATCGATGTAGATGATTCCCTTTTCGGCCCGTTCGATGTCGTAATCGGCTGCCTGAAGCAATCGCACCAGAATATTCTCGACATCCTCTCCCACATACCCGGCCTCCGTTAGGGTGGTGGCATCGGCAATGGTAAATGGAACCTGAAGAAAACGAGCCAGTGTTTGAGCCAACAGTGTTTTTCCGGTACCCGTGGGGCCAATCAATAAAATATTGCTTTTTTCAAGCTCATCATCTTCGTAATAATCCTGAGAAGCCACCCGTTTGTAGTGGTTGTAAACAGCCACCGAAAGTGTCTTTTTGGCCTGATCTTGCCCGATGACGTAATTATCTAATTCAGCTTTTATTTCGGCAGGCGTCGGAATATTTTTGCGTTCAGAAATCGTCCGCCGCATTAAATCATTTTTCAAAATCTCCATGGCATTGTACACGCATTCATTGCAAATGTACACGCCGGGCCCGGTGATTATTGCTTCCACCTGATTGGAATTTTTGCCACAAAATGAGCAAATGTAGACTTTTTCGCGTTTTGTATTGGCCATCACCACAATCTCCACTATTTTTTCTTTTTCTGGCTTTTCGATGATTTCTTGGTCAGAATCTCATCAATTAGACCATATTCTTCTGCCTCTTCGGGCGACATGAAATAATTGCGATCTGTGTCTTTCTCAATTTTTTCAATCGATCGTCCTGTGTGAAATGAAAGAATTTCATTCAATTTTTGGCGGAGGGTCAAAATTTCCCTGGCATGAATTTCAATGTCGGATGCCTGCCCCTGAGCACCACCCAAGGGCTGATGAATCATAATTCGGGAGTGCGGAAGTGCCGAGCGTTTCCCCTTGGCGCCCGCGGCCAAAAGCACGGCTCCCATGCTTGCTGCCTGCCCCATACAAATAGTGGCCACATCCGGCTTAATGTACTCCATCGTGTCGTAAATAGCCAAACCGGCTGAAACATAGCCTCCCGGCGTATTCAGATACAAAAATATGTCCTTCTCGGGGTCTTCTGCCTCCAAAAACAGTAACTGGGCAATGGTTAAACTTGCAAGCGCATCATCAATTGGAGACCCAATAAAAATGATCCGTTCCTTTAAAAGTCTGGAGAATATGTCAAAGGCTCGTTCGCCGCGGCCTGTCTGCTCGATAACAATTGGAACTAATCCCATAAAAACACCCTTTTCTCTAACGATTTGTTACTTTTGGAAAAATCAGTCTCAACTATTTAAACTATTCCGTAACAATCTTTTGTTCGCTTAAATCGACCTTTACTTCTTCAATTTCTGAATTTTTCAAGAGAAAATCAACGATTTTTTCTTCTTGAAGCCGATCCTTTAAATTTTCTCGTCTATTTTTTACACTGTATTTTGCCTTCAGTTTTCTGAGGCTTTGATTGGTTTCTTCTGCCATTTTTTCAATATAAGCATCGACATCCTCATCGCTTACCTTTAGATTTTCCTGTTCAGCCAACCGCTTTTGAATCAGAAACCATTTGACTGAACGAATGACATTTGGTTTCTCTGATTCACTGAAAGCCTCAACATCAAAATCTCTCTTTAATTGCTTTTTTACATCCTCAATATAGGCATTCATAGAATTTTCTATCATCCGGGGAGGCACCTCAAATGGGTTCTCGTCAATAAGTGCATCGATCAGTCCATCCACTAAATTCTGTCTGGACTTCTTTTCATGCTCCCGTTCCAGATATCTCCGAACATTTTTTCGCAAATCGTCAAGTGAATCATAATCCCCCAGATCCTTTGCAAATTCATCGTTTAATTCCGGTAAATTGTGGCGGGTAATGTCTTTTACACGAACAGAATAGTATCTGGGCGGTTTTCCCTCTTCTAGTAGCTGCTCTACCCTGCGTTCCTCACCCTTCTTCACACCAAGCAATTGTCCCTCAAAATCCTCATCGTACGCACCGGCACCCAGTTGAATCTCCCTATCTTCTGCTTTGTGACCCAAAATGGGGACGCCGCCGGCATCGACTTCCTGCAAATCCACCACAATGTAATCGCCCGCTTCTGCCTCACCATCGATATCTTCAACAACCGCATTTTCTTCCCGAATGTGCTCAATTGTTTCGTCTACTTCTTCTTCCGTAGTTTCGTGAACTTCCTTTGTAAGGTGAAATCCCTTGTAATTTTGCAATTCAATTTCTGGCTCTACCTGAACCTCTAGCAGAACATCCAACCCATCCTTTTCATCCCACTTTTGTTCCTGAACTTCCGGTGGAGCAATAACTTCCAGATTCTCCTTCGTCAGGATTTCCTTGTAAGCATCATTTATGACATCCTCGAGAATTTCCTCAAGAATCACTTTTCCAAATCTCATGCGAATGATGTCGACAGGGACTTTCCCCTTGCGAAATCCGGGAACAGTGATATCTTTTCGAAGCTCCCGAATTTTCTCATTTACCCTCTCTTGAATTTTTTCCACAGGAACATGAAATTTAATTTCCCGTAACCAAGCCTGTACATCATTAACAGAATAATCCAATGGTTCCTCTACTTTTTTAACATGATTGATCAACTATCGCAATTCCTATTTTTTGGATGCTGATTCACTAAAATGCGGGTTTGGTGCGAGAGGGGGGACTCGAACCCCCACACCCGAAGGCACTAGATCCTAAGTCTAGCGCGTCTGCCAATTCCGCCACTCTCGCAAATATATGAAAAAAAGCTCCCTGTACCACAATGGGAGTTTTCGCATTCGATCAGATCGCTTTTTCAAACGACTTAAATATAAGAAGTTTTGGAAGTAATGTCAATATTTTTTCCATTCAATAAAGAGACTCACCAAAGGCGGAAATTGTGTGGAATTTTCGTTAGGATTGATTTTTTCACGTGGATTGCTGTATCCATTCCTGAACGACCTCTTGCATGGCCTGAAATTGCCCCTTTATTTTTTTTCGGGCACATTTCGGATTGGATAAAATACAAAGGGTTGCTTTACAAAAATAAACCCGCTCCGAGCAACCCTGCCGCCGCTGATAGACAGGCGTTGGCACCATTCGACTCGTGATGTCCTTTCGGCTAAATTCTTTTCCCTTGATTCGCAAACCGATTTCTACGGTTTTATCCCAAATAAATTTCTGAAGGGCTACCACATCCTGATTGGTGTACGAATCAACGAGATCGTCAAGGGGAATTCCTTTGAGCAAACGGTAGACAGCTTCTATTTTTTGCGCGGGTGAGAGTTCTTTTCGAGCAACTTCGGTATAGGCCATTTTTTCCTCAATTCTTACACAGACATCTGTTCCAGGTTAATATTGACCAGATCCACAACCAACTGGCGGATCGAGTCCAAATGATTCAATTGATACAATGTGAATCTGCTGGTTTTATCCAGTGGTAATCCTCCGCGATAGGCACGAATGGCAATTTGTGACGTTGAATTTTCGTCAACATTTGAGGCGATTATAATTGGGATTTCGAAATTCTCCTGAAAATATTCCGTAATTTCTTCAGCGGTTTGAACCGTTTCCGGGCGTTCCCAATCAAACAAAACAATGATGCCAAGAGCCTTAGTTGCCAGAAGTTCCCATGCGTAACTCTTGGCAAACCGGCTCCAATGAATGCCGTAAAATTGCAAGAGCATTTCATCATCAAGAGAAAGCCACCCCGCTTGAATTCCTTTTTCCTGAAGCTCCACGCGGTCGCAGAGCTCTTGCAAAAGGGTTTCTTTTTTTACACTTTTGGGTCCAACTATTAAGATTTCTCCAACTCGCATAAACGGATCCTCTGCCTTAGCCCAAATTTTTTTCTGCTGTTCAATCGGCTTGACGCAGCGTTTTTTCTACAAAAGCTTATGTTTGATAAATTGCAGTTCGCTTCGGCTGAAAAAAAGCCTTCGGGGCCTTGCCTTTGTCTGAGCTTCCGCCGAAACGTGCTGTCCTTCATCCGCCGGAAGCTCTGCCTCAACGGGGGCAATCTGGGTAAAGAAATTTTGAATCGCCTCAAAGGTTCGATCGATGAGATTATCTTCCGGGAGCTCCTCTTGATTTTCCCGGGGTTCGGCATGAAATGATTTTTCCTGCATTGGAAGATGAAAAGAAGCGGATTCCCTCAAAACTCCCAATTGGTACAGCCGGATAATTTCCCGAAGAGCGGCTAATTCATCCAACAGACTTTCATCCAAAATATCCTGAATGGTGTGCTCTGCATCCACGTGGGACAAAATTTCCTGGGTGTCTTCATTTATTTCATCCGGGAAAAGATCCCTCACGTGCTCAAAAACGGTGTCGATAGGAGGCAAGCGGGTAAGAAGCTGTTCTTTTTCATCCAAAAGTTGAATACTCGTTTGAACAATTTCTTGCACGGGATGGAAAATAGCCTGTTCGCGAAGGATCGCTTGAAAAGTTGCCGAAAATGTTCCCTCCACCCAGAGAACCAATTGGTAGAGAGCCGCTTCTCCTCTCAGAACACCTAGTTCAGCGTCCCAGACCATTCCTTCTTTAATGTACAAACTGCCTTCCAAAGCTCCCCTGCTCAATGTAATAATCCCCGATTTTTTACCCAGCTCAAATGTTTGAATAAGGTCAATTGCATTCATTTCCGAAAGCAGCCCGTTGAAGCCCTGGAATTCAGCCGCATGTGTTTGCTTCAATCGATCTCTTTCCCGTAGCAGCATTCGGATTCGGTAGAGCAATTCTTCCATTTCGAAGGGCTTTTGAATAAAATCGTCCACACCGCTCTCAATGAGACGGATTCGCTTTTCAACATTTTCTTCATCACTCAAGGCAATAAACAGCATATTTTTTGTTCGAGGCACCTCGCGAAGCTGTCGGATCCAATGAATAAAATCGCCGTTAGGCAAATGGGCTTCGGCTACAACAATCTGAGGAGAAAAGGATTCCAGCAGATCCTGGGCATCTTTGAGTGTGGATGCGAATCTGCTTTCAAAGTCATTGATGCTCTCCAGATCTTGAAAATCGTTTGCTAGTTCTTTCTCTGGCTCAATGAAAAGAATTTTATTCACCGACTCTTGCTCCCAACTTAATTCGTTACTCGTTTTTCACCAAGACTGAACGAAATTTTTTCTTCCTCCGGGTAGGGAGAATACATATTTAGCAAAATCATTTTTGCGTTTTCTTTGTCCTTCGGATCACAGGGAATAATCTCTTCGTAACTTTCCAGACCCAACCGCTGGGAAATCTCCTCAATGCCCAATGCTTTTTGATGCCGAAGATTTGTTACCGCTACGGCATACGGAAGCTGAAAACGTACCCGAAAAGATTTTATCAGATAATTTATGTAATCCAAACTTTCTGCCTCGGTTGCATCCACCAGAAAAACGTAGCCTAGCATGTTGGATGCAATGGAATGAATAATGGCTTTGACCTGTTTTTCGATGGGAATTCCAATCAAGAGAATCCTTTTTTCATTGAAAAGATTCAATTTTCCAATATCGAGAGGATGTGGAAAAACCCTTTTCATGGAACGGGTTCGGTAACCTTTTCCAACTAACGCCCGCACAAATTCACTCTTTCCACTATCAACCGTTCCCAAAATCACCAGGTAGGGTTCATCGAGAGGCATCTTTTTAAATACTCGTTTCTGGAAGGATTCGAATTCTTCTTCGCTAAAAAGTGGTTCCAGGACTTCTTCTTCAGCGGGAACTTCTTCCGGCTCGGGAATTTTGATTTCCTCCAAAAATCCCTGCTGGTACATTTTTACGATTCGCCTCAGTGTGGTAAGATCGTCATTGAAACTGTCATCCAGAATTTTAAGAACCGGGCGTTTGCCGTCGAACAATTCCACAAATTTAATGACATCCGGCGCTACCGGGCGTTCTTCCAGATGTTTCAGAAAATGTGCTTTTACTGAAAAAATAGCGTATGGCCCGGGCAGTTTACTCAAAAGATCGCGACGCTGTCGAAGGCGTTCATATCCCTGTAACAAAAGGCCAAGATTACTAATTGAAATCTCATCTTCCATATCCACTTGCTGTGGCACAAGGGAGGTGTGTCCCTTTGCCCAGGGAAACATTTGGTAAACGGCTCGTTCGCCCCTGAATCCCCCCAGAATTGCATTCACAACCGCACCGTTGCGAAAAAATATCTGCCCACTCTTTTTAAATTCATTGGTCACATTCACAATTCCAGACCAGCGCCTAACCCCAAGTCTGGCAATCAACTCTGCCACAATTTTGTCTTTCAGATTCCCCTGACTTCTCGCCCCCTCATCTGAGTCGCCCGATTGCATGCGCTGAAGCCGATTTAGAATCATTTTTACCCGTGCAACAATTTCTGCCACGTGCAGGGGCTTCATCATGTAATCCTGCACGCCCAGTTCAAAGGCCTTTACTCTATTCTGAAGACCGTTCTGTGCCGTTAGAAAAATAACCGGGATACCTTCGGTTTTCTCATTTTCCTTGAGATTTTGTAAAAGCGCCACGCCGTTGAGATCCGGTAAATCGGCATCCGTAATGATCAAATCCGGCTGGTATTTTTCCGCTTTTTCCAGCGCATCGTAGCCATTCTCCGCTGTACTCACTTGGAAACGATTGCTAACTAGCTCCCGAACGAGAATTTCGATGTTTTGAGCATCGTCATCTACAATTAGAATTGTTTTTGCTTGTGCCATTTTTCTCCCTTGTTATTCAACCGACTCTCCCCGCTGTTTTTATGCCCTTGAAGCAAGTTGCAAAAATAGCGCCAAAAAGCAAGAGTTGTTTTCGGGCATACTTACACTCTATTTTACAGAGTTAAAGCGTTTGAATTTTGCACAGGTCTCACTTTGAAACAATTTGCTAAAAAACACTCAATTACATATAAAGCTTTTTTAATTTGGAACCCGGATAATAGTGATATAAAATTTCCGAGTACGTGTAGCCCTGTTCAGCCATTATTTCAGCACCCACCTGACACAACCCCACACCGTGTCCCCAGCCCCCACCCTTTAGATGAATGGCCTTCAATTTTCCGTTCGTGTCTGTTTCTTTATTAACAATGAACAAAGAGCTGAACAAGTGCGTTTTGGAAAGCACACGCCGGATTTCCAGCTCCTTTCCGACGATTTTTTCACCATTTTTCCCCACAAGCCTGGCGTAGATAAGCCGTCCCGAATCGCCTCGCTCAAGCGGTTGGATGTCCTGAATGGCTCCCAACCCCCAGCCTGTTTTTTCTTCCACAATTTCCCCCAATTCTTCCGGTGTGAAATGAACCTCCCACCGAAAACCCGATTTTTCAGGCAGGTAGCCCACCTGCCAATTAAAGTGCTCGTGGGCCTCTCGCAAATAATCAGGGAGCTGGTAGGCGTCTGGATTGCAAAAGACCCTGGGCGAGCTTTCAATAAATTCGCGTACAGTTTCCTCTTGCCGCAAATCAGGTAATTGCGCCGGCGCCTCAGGGCCGTCGTAAAATTTAGTCAAGTAGGGAATGTCCTGATCATCCCACACGTTTTTGTAAGATTCCCCAATCCCCCCGCAAACTTTGGCATAGCGGGCATCGCACACCTGATTTCCATATGCCAGCACTTCTCCGCGTGTCAGGGCAGCGGCTTCTCGGGAACGGTCTTCAATGGCCGCCGATCCGTGAAAACACTGGCAGTGATCATCCGCGCAAAGGTCAAATGGATCGCCAAAATGATGTTTGCCCGTCGTTGCAAACACCGTATTTCGCGCCACAATCGTCTGGCTTTTCAAAAATTCCATCGAGCAATTGGGAACCATTTCAGACGAATTGACCGACGCAAGGTAAGTTTCTAGATCAAGGATATTGACGGCTGTAATTTTTCCGTAGCGATCGATATGAAAGGCCAGATCGCCTTCGTATTCCTGAGTTTCCCGGTGATCCCAATGAAAACCGATTCCCACATGAATATTATCCAGCAAAAAGCGGCACGACGGATCATCAGGCACAAAACGAATGCCGTTTTCTATTGAAACATCTTCTAAAAAGAGTTCTCCTCTGGCAGCGCGCGTAATAATCGGAATAACCATCATCCCACCAAAATCTGGCAGGGTACGCCGGTAATCGTCTGCGGCTTTTTCCGAATCAAATGGCTCAGAAAGCACCCAGAATTCCCGATTGTCGTACACGCGGCCATTCCCCAGTGGAATTTCCTGTCCCACCCGTAATTTTGTTGTCTGAACCCCATGCGATGCCCAGTATTGGATGCGTTCATCCGCCTCACCTTCTTCCACCCGAATATTCATTCTGACGGCGTATTGGATTTCACCGGGATCCAATGTTTTGTGCGTGATCCTATAAAAATGCTCTGGCTTTCCCTCAAAGATTCTATTGTTTGCCAGATCGTATCCCGTGAACGAACGGGTGGCTTTGAATGTCATCTCGGCTTCGTGCTGAAGAACCCCGATACGAATCAGCAAAGCACCCGTTTCTTGATGAACCTCCATTACTCCTCTACGCTCCTCTGCTCAATTGAATTCTTCAGGGATTCCATCATCCACTGGAATCCCGCCGCAAAAAGAATAATTCCCCCTGCCAGCCAGTACCACCGGACAGTTTCGCCCTTCAAATACCAACCAAGCCTTTCATCCGGAATTTTCAAAAAAACTACCGCAATCGCGTTGTTCAGCACGTGAATAAAAATCCCAGGGATGACTGAATCACTCTTAAAAGCCACGTAACCCAATAAAATTCCCAGCAAAAGTATTTGAAAAAGCCACCAAGGGTTTAGATGCACCACCGCAAACAGAATAGACGAAACGGCAATTGCCCAGGCCGGAGAAAAGTATGTTTCCCACACCTTCTGAAAAAATCCCCTGAAAAGTATTTCCTCGAAAATCCCTGCAAAAATTGTTGCTGACAAAAATGCCAGCCAAAAATAGAGGGGATTGTTGAACCGAAAAGATTCCTTGATCAACTCTTCCATTTCGGGCGGCATAACCAACCAAGTTTGAAGAATTCGATCAAGTGCATCCGAAATGGGAATCAGACCAATTGTTACCAACACGCTGGCCGCTACAACAGGCCATCCTACCGGCCGCAGCCGAAATGCGCGTTTGAATGAAATTCTCTTCCACCCCAGGAAAATGATCTCCGGTACCAGCAGAAGCAGCTCTGCCGACAGCACAAGTGCTTTCAAATCCGGGTTGGCTGATTTCGTCCGAACCCACAGCGATAGGCCAAAACCAACCCCAAAAATAAGAAGCATCGAACCAACTACAAGGAGCAATGCCCGACCGGGGGTTAGAAGAGATTTCTCAACAAACATTTCTTCCGGCCGGGATTCCGGATCAGTCAAGAGATTCCCTCCCCGGAAAAACCATTCGGTCCATCAAAACGATGGCTGCCATTGCCGCATTAAGCGATTCCCCCCAGCCTCGTTTTGAAATCCGCACCGTTTGAACGGGCGGCTTTAGAATATCCCCGCGGATTCCCCGACGTTCATTTCCAATTATCAGGGCAACTCTTTCCGGAAAATTGATTTTGTGATGCGCCAAAGCACCATCCCCCATTGCCGCAAAAACCTGAAAACCGGCCGCAGAAAGACTTGAGACTGCTTCCTCCAAAGGAACATCTTCGAAAACAGGCAAATGAAAAAAAGAACCTGCCGAGGCGCGAAGGACCTTTCCATTCGTGCTTTCCACACATCCTCGGCTCAAGAGAACCGCATCAAATCCGTACCAGTCGGCAGAACGAATAATCGTTCCCAGATTTCCTGGTTCCTGAAGGTGATCCAGGAGAGCGACTCTCTGCCACTCTGCCGAAAAATTGGTTTCAAAAACGTAATTCTGTTTTCGAATAACGGCCAGAGCACCTTGAGGCGTTTTTGTTTCTGAAATTGTTTTCAGTTCACCTGCACCGATTTCATCAAGCGGAATTTCTTTTTTTTGAAGCTGCCTTTTCACCGAAACAAAAGCATTTGATTCCCTGAATTCAGGCGTTACAAAAAGATGCAACATCTGAAAATCCGACTCCAGGGCTTCCAGAATCAGATTTGGCCCCTCAATCAGAAACGAGCCTTCTTGCTTCCGGTATTTTTTCAGGTGCAGTTTTTTGACCCATTTCAGCAATTCCCGGGAGGTCATGATTCACGAAGCGTCTTTTGAACAAACGCAAAAAGCTGGCCAAAGGGAATTTCCTCCTGCCAACTCGTTTTCAGATTTTTAACCTGAGCCTTTTCTTTTGCCAGCTCATTTTCTCCGATAATCACAGCGAATGTCGCATCAAGGCGATTGGCTTCCCGCAGTTGCGCTTTCATGCTTTTGCCGGATAAATCCAATTCACACGCTACCCCTTGCCGCCGAAGCGACTGTGTCAATTTAAGTACGGGAATTCTGGCATTCTCCCCGAGCGAAACAAAGTAAACCTCAGGGTGCGGAGGATTGCCGAGAAACAGACCCCTTTTTTCCATGATGCTCAACAGACGTTCCATGCCTGCGGCAAATCCAACACCGGGCAGATCGGGGCCGCCTAACTCAGCCACCAGACGATCGTACCGCCCACCACCGCAAACCGCATCCTGCGATCCCAATTCCGTACTAACAATTTCGAAAGCGGTTCGCGTGTAGTAGTCCAATCCGCGAACCAGACGCTTATCTACCTCGTAGGGGATCGACAGCGCATCCAGCCCGGCTTTTACCCGATCGAAGTGCGCACGGCAGTCCTCGCACAAATACTCCTCAATGCTGGGAACATCCTTTGTAAGTTCCCGGCAGGTGGGCTTTTTGCAATCAAGAATTCTCAGGGGATTCGTATCGTACCGAACCTGGCAATCCGAACACAATTGCTCTTTTACGTCCTTCAGGGCCTCCCGCAGCGCCTCCTTGTATTTTGGCCGGCATTTGGGGCAACCCACGCTATTGATTTTAAGCCTCAGTTCCGTCAACCCCAGGTGCGTGAAAATTTCCATGGCAAGCGTGATGACTTCAACATCTGCCATGGCGTTTGGCGTCCCAAGAATTTCCACACCAAATTGATGAAATTGCCGCAGACGCCCTTGCTGGGGACGTTCCTGGCGAAACATTGGCGATATGTACGAAAATTTTTGCACAGACCCTCTGTTCCAGAGAGAATGTTGAATGTATGCACGGACAACGGAAGCCGTCATTTCGGGCCTCAGCGTCATGCTTTTCCCGCCCCGATCTTCAAACGTGTACATCTCTTTTTGCACAATGTCCGTGGTTTCTCCCACACCCCGTGCAAATAACTCGGTTTCCTCAAAAACAGGCGTCCGAATCTCTAAAAAATTAAATCGCTCAAAAATCTTGCGAACCTCATTTTCCAAATAGAGCCAGCGGTAGGATTCTTCCGGAAGCGCATCCTTAGTCCCGCGCGGTGTCTGAATTTTCTTTCCCATTAATCCTTTTTAAGTTTTACTGTTAGATTTTATTTGATCTGGGCATTCATAGCCATAAATACCGCAAGACACAAAGGGTTCACAAAGATTTAGTTTGCTACGAATAGGTTGTTTCCGATTATATTGGTTCAAAGAAAACCCCTAAATATGATTCAGCATATCGATCGATATTTCTCTGCACCGGTCGAGGTCTTTTTCCAACACCCAGAGAGTCACTTTTCCAGGAGATGATGTTCCATAGCTTCCGGTACCAAGAATTCCCACATCTTCCCCCTGAATTATGGAGGGAATTTCCAGGTGGTCCAAAACTTCTTTCACCATTTCCGCGTAAAGCCGGCTGGGAAATGTTTTTAAACGAACCCATTTTTCTTCCGACTGTTTTTCTTTCGGATGTGTCACAGAATAACACTCCTTTTTTCTCTGGGATCTTAGTCGCTGCCTTCCTTTCCGATTGGCCGAAAAAAAACACGCAACTTAACGATAAACTAAAAATATCCTGTAAATCCCGTCAATAATTTGCTTGGATTGACGCCAACAATTCCCGGCCGGAACGACCCGCCCTTCTGATATAGTGCTCCATTTTATAAGTTCTACTACATATTTTTTATGACCAATAAGCTTTGTAATCATTAAAAATAAATACGAAATGCGAATGTCAAAATGCGAAACAAATCCAAAATTCAAATACGACAATTTTCAAAACAGTAAATTAGAAGAATTTAAACATTTAATTCAGACGCTAATCCCTTAGCAAAATCAACCGGAAGCGTGAAAACAATTCCGACGCCTGGTTGTTTCAGATCCCCAATAATTTGCTCAATTGCATCGACAATCCGAGGGACTTGCTCATCGCCCACAACCGAGAAAATCGTCTTGTTGTATGGGCGGTTTCCCGGCAAAACACTTCTCAAAGCTGCAAAAATTGGAATTTCAAAAGACAGCAAGTGCCCCATTCCCACGCTGTCGATTACGGTTGCACCGTGAACATCCAATTCCAGAAAAGCCTCCAGAATTTCGTCCAGGTATTCCTCCTTGTTCAGGACCATAACAAATAGCTTCATCCGACGAAATCCGTGTTAAATTTCAAAATATTTTTTTTCTTCATTTCGGATAAGCTGCATGGCCGCTTCGGCATCCTCTGCCTGCATCAGTTTTTCTCGAAATGTCTCTTTGCTCAAAAGGCGCGAGGCGCGACTCAAGGCTTTAAGATGCAGCCCCGTTTCATTGGGCGGTGCAACCAACAAAAATACAATATGAACGGGTTCTTCGTCAATCGCCTGAAAATCAATATCCTTTGGGGAAATTCCCATGGTGGCCACTACTGTCTCCGCACTGTCAGTTTTCCCGTGCGGAATGGCAATGCCCTGCCCAACCCCTGTGCTCATTACTTTTTCCCGCTCCAACACAGCACTCAGGACGGCTTTTTTGTCGGAAATCTTCTTGTTTTTTTCCAACAAATTAACCAGTTCTTCAATTACAGTTTCTTTTTTTGTTGTTTCCAACGGAATCTTGATCAATTCCGGGGTTAGTAAATCGCTTAATTTCATCAACCTTTCCTCCAATTTCCTGTGGTTTATAATTTAAGAGATTTTTTGGAAAATTCCAATATAAATTTGGAATTATGGCGATAGTCCCTGTTTACCGGAAATATTTCACTAATCTTTTTCCATTCAAGGTATCGTTCAGTCTTTTCAGTATTTCTTCTGATTAAAAAATAATACGGGCTCCTGGGTTCAATCCTTATTATAATTCCTTTTCGAGAATGAATGCTTGTCCAACCACTCGTATTTTTCTTCCCTCAGGCCAAATAGGTCCAAATGAAATACCTTCGCTTTCTTTGGTTATTTTATTCTTAACAAATAGCCCAATAGCTACACCCTGACGAATATCAAACACATTTTCGTCTTTTCCACCGCTGGATTTGGTTTCCTTTTTCAGGCTGTTGCCGCGCAAATCCAGGATGTAAATTTCGTCAAATGTTTTATCAGACTTTGGCGTCTGTCCCGAAAGGTAGGATTGTCCAAATAACTGTGATTGGTAATTATGCCCACAATGCCATAACCGGATTTCCCGCTTCCGTTTTCTTAGGGAGAATGGTTACATCAACATCTTTGATTGTTTAAATTTCCGCATGCTGCTCAATTAAATCATTGAGATGCCTGTAGTAACTCTTCATTGGCATCACCCTGTTTGGACGTATCCGTGAGATTTTTGAGGTAGGCTTTTAGAATTTCTGTCAACAGAATGGCGTCTCTCGATTTTTATTGGTCAATTTAAATTTTTGGCGGCAAATAAATCACCTTCACCTCGGCGATGCGCTGACCTTCCAATTTTTCAATCTGAAATTTGTAGTTTCCCCATTGAATGACCTCATTTTCTTCCGGAACATTTCCGGTGATATCGAAAATAAATCCCCCAAGCGATTCGTAATCCTCATCTTCGGGAAGGGGTTCGGGAAATGTTTCGTTAAACTCGGGGATGTCGATTTTGGCATCGACGAGCCAGATATTTTCCGCAACTTTTTTGAAAAGCGGTTGTTCCTGGTCGTATTCGTCCTGAATTTCTCCGACAATTTCCTCAATAACATCTTCCAGCGTGACCAGCCCGGCCGTGCCGCCATATTCATCCACAACAATAGCCATGTGTGTTTTTTCCTGCTGAAATTCCCGAAGCAGATCGTCAATCTTTTTGCTTTCGGGAACAAAATAAGCGGGACGTGCCAGTTTTCTCAGATCGGTCGTTTCTTGGGAACCCACCAAAAAAGGAATAAGGTCTTTGGCGTGAATAACACCCACAATATTGTCAATTCGCTCTTCATAAATGGGAATACGAGAGTGCCCCGCTTTTTGAATAATTTCGACCAGTTCTTCAATAGGAGTGGCTGTTTCTACGGAAACCATATCTATCCGAGGCACCATAATTTCGCGGACGGTCGTTTCCCCAAACTCAAAAATAGAGTCAATCATCTCCTTTTCTTCTTCTTGGATGGTGCCCTTTTCTTCGCCCAACTCAATCAAAACCTTTAATTCATCTTCCGACAAAAAATGCTCGCTTTTTTGAAGATGGAAAATTCCTGAGAAAACAAGCGTAAATCGTTCCAAAAAAGCCGAAACCGGATAAAATGCCAGGTAAATTAGATCGATCCAGAAAACAACCTTTCGTGCAAATGCCACCGGACGCTTAACGGCAAGCACTTTTGGCGTGATTTCGCCAAAAATTAAGATGAGAAACGTTACCGCTACCACCTCAATCAACATGCTCCAGGTTTCGCTGAGATGATACTGTTGAATCAATTTCACCGTTAAGATTGTTGCAATAACAGCCGACCCAATATTTACAAGCGTATTCCCGGTGAGAATGGTAATCAATAATTTTCGTTGATCATTCAGAAGGCGGACAATCTTCTTTGCTGAGGATGAGCGATCCTCTTTTAATTTCGCCAGATCAATTTTACTAATGGCGAAAAAGGCGGTTTCAGTACCGGAAAAAAACGCTGACAAAGCCAATAAAAGAACAAAAATCCCGCCATAAATTAAATATGATGTATCCAAGTAGTCTGTTATCCTCCATTTTCGTTCAGGAGTTTCGCAAGAAAATCATTTTCTCTTGCGGCCATTTTTTGCTTTTTTTCGGGCGTGTTATCCTCCCAGCCCAACAGGTGCAAAACCCCGTGAATTACCAGGCGGTGAAGTTCTTCGCGATAGGAAACGCCAAATTCACCCGCCTGTTCCCGGGCGCGTTCGAATCCGACGTAAACCTCACCCTCCACAGTTTTCCCGGGAACATCCTCCAGATTGAAAGCAATCACATCCGTGGGATAATTGTGATCAAGAAAGGAGCGGTTGATTTCCCGAATGGAATCGTCTGCAAGAAAAATAACGGAGATTTCCCCATCTAATTCCGGTGATTCCTCGGCAACCACCATTTCCACTGCTTTTACAACCTCTCGCCGTTTAATGGGCAATCGGTATTTATTTTTGAATACTTTGACCTTCAGTTACAGGGCCTTTCTTTTTGGGCAAATTCTCTTTTTGTTTTTCAGATTTGACCACCGCTTTTGAGGATTTTTTCCCGGAAAGCATTTTTTCCTGTCCCGGATATTCAATTCGTGCGTGGTGAACACCAATCAAAATCTTTTCAAAGGCTTCCCCGATTTTTCGAAGTTCTCTCACGGTTAGAGGACATTCATCCAATTGCCGCTCTTCGAACTTCTCTTCAATAACCGAATGAATAGCATTTTTAATTTTACTTACATTCACTTCCCGAATGGAACGGGAAAGCGCTTCAACCGTATCGGCCAACATGAGAATTCCCGTTTCACGCGTTTGCGGTTTCACTCCCTGGTACCGAAAATCAGCCTCATTGACGGGCACCCCTTTGCCCTGAGCAAGTGCCTTTTCATAGAAATATTTCATAAGAGAGGTACCGTGATGCTGAAGAATAAAATCCTTGATCGCCGATGGCAAATGGTACTGATTGGCAAATTCAATCCCCTTTTTGACGTGATTTTGAAGAATGAGGCTGCTTATTCTTGGTGCCAGATTTTCATGAGGATTTTTCCCGAAGCGCTGGTTTTCAATAAAGTATTCCGGCATGTACATTTTGCCGATGTCGTGGTAATAAGCCCCCACCTTTGCCAGTAGGGTATTGGCGCGAATCTCTTCCGCCGCCGCTTCCGCCAAATTACTAACCACAATACTGTGGTTGTAAGTTCCCGGCGCACGCACGGCTAACATTTTTAGGAGTGGGTGATTTAAATCACTTAATTCAATTAATTTGTATTCGGAGCAAACATCAAAAATGGAATCGAACATAAGCAAAAGGCCATAGGTTAAAACGGCTGATAGCACCCCGTTAATTATTCCGCCAACCCAATCCTTTGCCAGCTCGGAAAATGCAATCTGTTGAGAAAGCCCCAAAAATACAAGAGAAAGAAAATAGGCTCCCGACAAAAAGAACACAGAATTTGTAAGCCGCTTGCGATTTCGGAAAACCCCCACACTAACCACAGCGATTGCAGAAACAAAAATGGAAATCACCAGCAAACTGTAGTCATTGCCAAACAGCCCGGCTACAATCATACTTAATGAAAATCCTGCGAGAAGGCTGGTTCGGTTATCAAAATAATAAGTGATCACCATTGGAACCACTGCCACAGGTACAAGATAGCGGGTGAGTCCGTAATTTTCAACGAAGAACCCCATAATAATAACCAGAAGCATCGACCCGAAAATCATGATCAAGGAACTGTCGTTCTTAAAGATTTTAGGGCGATACACAAAAATAAAGCTAACCAGCGGGAAAAGGGCTAATAAAATGAAGAAAAAGATTCCCATATAAAACGTGAACAACTGCCAGAGCGGGCTATTCGCATTTTTGTCTGCTTTTGCTTTTTCAAGAGAACGCAGGGCATCAATTTGTTCCTGAGTGATGCGCTGGTGCTTTTGAATGATGGTCTCTCCCTTTAAAATCTGCCCCTTCACCAGTGGAACCCCGCTAATGGCCTCTTGAATCAGATGTTTTGTTTTCTTCTCGTTGTAAATAATATCAGGTTTAATCAAGGAAACTAACAAGGCATACGCGGCATGGATGGAATCGGCTTCGGTGCCATACCTGGCGCGCAGTCTTTCAAGCAATCGTTCCCGTGCATCTTTGAAATCATAAATATAATTCAGATTTTTTTCAAAATGCTGATCGGCATCCTCAATGTAGATTCGAGTGTTTATTTTGCGGATTTGTTGCTTTGGCCGATCAATAATTCCAATGGCATAGATATCCTGCAAAATTTGCCGAACCTCATTTTCAAATTTGCTCTCAGCCCTGGCATTGGATTTTGTGGCCAATTGCGAAAAAAATTTGGCTTCGCTGTCAGCCAGAACAATTTTCTCTCTGTGACAAAAGCTCAAGATTTCGATAATGCGAATGGTATCCGAAACGCCAGATGTGGCAAGCAGGTGAATCTCGTCAAAGAAGCTGTTCAGACTTTCCAATTCCTTGTTAGCGATTGTATGATCCACATAAAAAATGGGGAGAACCCGCCGGCTCGCTTCCTGTCGATCTCGTCTGAGTTCCTGATCACTCTTGTAGATGTAAAAAGTAAAGGGGGCAATGATGTCGCGATCCGCAATGGTTCCGGGACGCAAATTGCGGTATTGATTGAAATTCAGGGAAGGGAAAAAGAGCGTTGCAATAACAGTAAAAAAGAGGAGAATAATAATCTGAGTTTTATAGCGCAACAGCCACGAGCCATCCTCGTCAGATGATTTTTCAGAAGATACAGCGGATTTGTTCGGAGATGCCGCCGATTTTTTTCTGTTAAACAGGTGCATGTTATTTAATTGAACTTTCAGAGACTTCGGACTGCGTGGATTCTTGTACAGAAACAGCCATTTGTACCGTTTCTGAAGCAGCATTTGTTTCAATACTCTGGTCGTAGGCGTTGTAAGCTTTAATAATTTCCCTCACAAGGCGGTGACGAACCACATCGCGATCCGTCAGATAAATAAAGTCGATGCCTTCAATTCCCGTCAAAATTTCTTGAATGAGAATAAGCCCAGACTTCTGTTTTGCCGGCAGGTCTACTTGTGTAATGTCACCCGTAATAATCGCTTTGGAATTCACTCCCAATCTCGTTAAAAACATTTTCATCTGATTTGGGGTGGTGTTTTGTGCTTCATCCAAAATAACAAAGGCATTATTCAGGGTTCGACCCCGCATGTATGCCAAAGGGACAATTTCAATTTCTCCACGCTCCATCATTTGGCGCAAACGCTCTCCCGGAAGCATGTCGTAAAGGGCATCGTAAAGGGGTCTCAAATAGGGGTCGACTTTCTCTCGGAAATCACCCGGAAGAAAACCAAGGCTTTCGCCCGCCTCAACAGCCGGACGCGCTAAAACAATACGGTCCACCTCGTGGGCATTAAGATGCGCAACCGCAATGGCCACAGCCAGGTAGGTTTTTCCGGTACCCGCCGGTCCAATAGCAAAAACAATATCGTTCTTCAGTGTCGATTGGTAATAAACAAATTGTCCCCTGGTTTTTGGACGAATAAAATCAGATTTAGTACTCAGAATGACCGATCCCAGGTCTTCCTCCTTTAGCGATACACCCATCGATTTCACAAGGGAAATAAGTGTTTCCAAATCCTTTTCGGAGATTTTTCCGTTGCGATTTATGAGCAAAATCAATTCGGAGAAAAGCTTTTCTAATTGAGTTACTTCGGAAGGCTCACCGTCAAGAACAACATCCGTGCCTCGAACGGTAATTTTGGAAGAAAATCGCTCTTGAATGAGTCTGAGATTTACGTCCTGAAAACCCAGAAGTTGTAATTGATCAACTCCTTTTATGGAAAATTTTTTTTGCATATTTGGGAAAATGCATCTCCTTTAATTTATTCATCATCTTTAAAAATAATACAATAAATTTTCACGATTTGCAAGATTTATTTTGTGGCAATCGGCAACGCGTTCTTGTGCTTTTCACATTGGCTTTACATTCTTTCAGGGCTGAAAATTCTCTAAAAAGGCACTAAATAGCAAAAACCCGTTCCAAAAGTTGAAACGGGTTTTGCACATTCACCTTGATTTTGGAAGAGGGCTATTTTTTTGGAATAACCAGAACCTCGTACGGATAAATCAAGTTTTTGTTTTTGATAATGGATTTGTTCGCTTCATAAATCTTGGTCCATTGTGTAGGATCGCCCAACGCAGCGCCGGCAATTTTCTTCAAATAATCGCCTTTAGTGACCACGTATTCATTGGGGCCGGTTTTACGAACAATTTTCAAATTCCAATCAGGGTAAATCAAATCGGGATTTTTGATCATTTCGCGATTGTAAGTGTAAATTTTCATCCACTGGTAGGGATCGCCGTAAATATCCGGTTTTTTGGAAATCTTCCACAAATAGTCACCACGGACCACTGTGTAGGTATCGTAGATCGATTTGGGCAATTTGCTTTTCACCTGCATTAATTTGCCTTCGACGGAAGCAATCAAATCTTGCATTTCTGTCAGAATAGCAATTTTGCTTTTTTTCGCTTCATCCAGTTTCTTTGCGATTTCATCGATCTCTGCCCGTTTTTGGAACAACTCTTCCGACGAAAGAGAGCTTAGCCCATCCAACTGGCTTTCCAGATCCTTTAGCGACTGACGATACGCATCGACGCTATTCTTGTCAGTACCCAAAAGCGCGTAAATTTCTTCCCAGGTTTTGTCAATTTCGTTTTGGGTCGTCTGGATTTCGCCCTTCAATCCATCAATGTCCTTCTGCAAGGTAGCAATTTGTGCCTTAGCATCGGCTTCGGTTTTTTGCCATTTTGCCAATTCTACTTTATAATCGTCCAATTTCATTTTAACTTTTTCCTGGGCGTAACTAAAGTTGGCCATAGCACCGAGCACAACAATTGCAACCATAGCTGCTGCAAATATCCGGTTAAGTTTCATAAAATCTCATCACCTCCTGATCACATTTATTCAGTGCATTATTCGGATTTACTCAAACGTTCTTTCACAACCTCTTTTTCTTGTTTTACCTTTTGCAACTCGGCCTTTTTTGAATCCAACTTTTTCTGAAGTTGGGCTTTCTCAGTCTGCAAATCCGACACCTTTTGCTGGGCACTTTTTGCAGCTTGTTTGGTTTCCTGAAGCGTCTTTAGCTGCTCATCATTTGCATAACGTGTACAGCCCGTCATAGCAATTGACGCCACAAATAACCCGGCCATGACCAACAAAGCAAATTTTCTAAACCATTTGGACATCGGGACAACACCTCCTTTTTCTTTTATTATACATAGATAACGGAATGTTAAATCAATATTAACAAAAAAAACAACAATTGTCAAGGGAAAAATTCATTTCAGCAAAAAATAACATAATTTTATGCAAAATCCTTTTTGCGAAAATTACGGCTTACCCATTGGGTCTGGCTCATTTTCCCTTTCCATAATTTGAATTCCCAATTCTTCCAGTTGCGGGGGATCAACGTCCGAAGGTGCCCCGTCCATCAAAGAAATGGCACTCGCTGTTTTCGGAAAGGGAATAACGTCCCGAATGGATTTTTCACCCGCTAGAATCATAACCAGACGATCGAAGCCAAAGGCGATGCCGCCATGCGGCGGAGCCCCATATTCAAATGCATGCAGCAAAAAGCCGAATTTCTTTTCTGCTTCTTCCGGGGAAATACCCAGCAATTTAAACATTTTCATTTGGATATCTTTTCGGTGAATACGAATACTTCCACCTGCAATTTCATTGCCGTCCAGAACCAGATCGTAGGCGCGTGCCCGAATTTTTTCCGGTTCCTTTTCCATGGATTCAAAATCTTCTTCCTTGGGTGAGGTAAACGGATGATGCATCGCCACATACCGTCCCTGTTCCTCATCAAATTCCAGCAGCGGGAAATCGACCACCCAGAGAAGCCTGTGAATGGACGTGTCGATGAGATTTAATTTCCGGCCCAGATGCAGGCGCAGGGCACCCAGTGAGCGATACAAGGTTTCATTCTGATCGGCAATCAAAAGAATCAAATCCCCCGGAGCAGCCTCAAATTTTTCAATCAATTTTATCTGTATTTCCGACGACAAGAATTTGGAGGCAGAGCCCTTCAGCGTGCCCGATTCCACTTTTAAAGGCAAGGCACCCTTCGCTCCAAATTGCGTCACAAACTCATTCAATTCATCCAGTTGAGAGCGGGAAAAAGAAGCACCGCCCGGAACAGCAATTCCGGCAATATTTCCGCCAGCGGCAATTACCGAAGAAAAAACCTTAAAATCCGTCGCGGACAGTAAATCCGTTACGGTTTGAATTTCCATTCCAAAACGCAGGTCGGGTTTATCCACACCAAAGCGCCGAATGGCCTCATCGTAGGACAATCGCAAAATGGGGTATTTCAGGGCTTCGCCCAGCACTTCTTGAAAGATTCTTTTCATCAAGCCCTCAACCACCATGAAAATATCGTCTTCCTGAACAAACGACATCTCCACATCAATCTGAGTAAATTCGGGCTGACGGTCAGCCCGCAAGTCTTCATCCCGAAAACAGCGCACTATTTGAAAATAGCGGTCGAAACCCGCTACCATTAAAATCTGCTTGTAGGTTTGGGGAGATTGGGGCAAGGCATAGAATTTCCCTTTGTGGAGTCTGCTGGGCACCAGAAAATCGCGTGCGCCTTCCGGGGTGCTCTTCATCAAATAGGGCGTTTCGATTTCAACAAAATTATTTTCATCGAAATAGCGACGAACAATTTGTGAGACCTTGTGCCGAAGCAGGATATTTTTCTGCATATCCGGCCGCCGCAAATCCAGATAACGATATTTGAGCCGCAGTTCCTCAGAAACATCCACATCGGCAATTATTTGGAAGGGAGGCGTTTTGGCCGCATTGAGTATTTTAAGCTCATTGGCACGTATTTCAATTTCGCCAGTGACCAATTTTTGATTCAGGGATTCCTCGGGGCGATTTGCCACAAGTCCCCGAACGGCAATAACAAATTCAGGACGCAGCTCCTTCGCTTTTTCATAGACTTTTTGGTTGGTTTTTGGATTGAAAACAATCTGAGATTTGCCGTAACGATCCCGAATGTCAATAAAAATCAACCCGCCATGATCCCGTCTGCGATCTACCCATCCCATTAAGGTAACCGTTTTATCCACATGCCTTGTGCGAAGTTCACCGCAGGTGTGCGTGCGCTTCCATCCTTCCAATTTTTCAGACGTCAACCGATCCTCCAAAATCCATTAATTTCCAAAAAGTTAGTCTTCTTATTTTGCGATAAAAATTTTTGGTTTATCCTAAAAAGATGTAAATTTTGATTCACTTAATCATTTTTTCGTAGCCGCGAATGCGCGAATTAAGGATTTTAACAACATCACTTCAGGCATTTCCAGGAATTCCCACGCCTGAATTAAATCCCAATGCGGCATATCGTAAATCACTTCAAAAATATTGGCATATAATATACACATTCAACAAAACATAATTCAAGTATTATTTTACAATGACACCCAAAAACAGCAATTAGCTCTGTTATTCAGGTTTTTTAATCGGAGCAACACTCATATTTTTCTAAGGCGCACACCAGAAGGCTGACGAAATACATTTGATAAGAACCCTTCTTTCCCCTCTAAACAAAAAAGCCCCGAATTTAATCCGGGGCCTGGTACGTAAAATTTGTTTAACCAATTAATACCCGAAGATGTAATCCTGGCGGAATATGGCATCGCCCTTTGAGGGATCGACCGGGCCAAAATCACGCCAGCGTCGGATTTTACTGACAATACAGCGTTCCACACCCGAATTGTTCAAAGTCGATTCAACCACAGAAACCTTTCCCACACTTCCGTCCGTGTGAATGACAAAGCGAACGGAGATTTTTCCCTTCAGATTTGGGTTGGTCCGAAGGGCACGCTGGTAGCAGTACTCAATAGCCGCTTTGTGAGAATTAATCACTGCCAGAACGCTTTGTGCGCTGCGGCCGCCAGATTTTCCGGCTTCAGCCTTGACATTTGCCGATTTAAATAGTTTCATCTTTGTTTTCTTTTGCACAGACGTCGTTTTTGCCTGTCCAAGGCCGGTTAGGATATCGCCAATAGCGGCACCTGCTCCAGAAGCCCTTCCGCCACGAACGCGGCCACCCCCTCCTTTTCCAGCACCTTCCGGTGAACCGGATGTCTTAATTCCACCAATATTTGAGAGAATTTTATCCAAATTTTTTCCGCTTGCCTGCCCCGCATCATTCCCTAAAACATCATTTACCGCTTCCCCCTGTGCGGCTTTCCCTGTGCCTGTTAGCAGACCCAATAAGCCCTTTTTGCTGACCTCCTGCGAAATCTGGCTGGTGCTTCTGGATCGCGCGGCGACACGCTCCTTTGCCGTTGCCAGTCCTTTTTGTCCCTTGCCATTAGAGGCCGCTCCGGATTTTGCCTCGGCAGGCGGTTGCTCTGCCACTTTCTTGGATTCTTCTTTTTTAGTTCCGACTCCTTCCTTTGCCGTCGTCGAGGCTTCCACGGCCAGAGCTTTCTTTTGCTTCTGATAAATAAAATTAGCGTAATGCTCCTGAATGCGACGGGCTGCATTTTCCGAGATCTGATAAGGGAGATTCGAAAGGTAAATCATGATTATCGCATTAAGGAGAAATGTAGCCAGGAAAATTCCCCAAAAGCGCCGATCCAACTTTTGGAACGCATGTTTTTTGTACTGATCCGGATCGATATATAGGGTTGTTTTTTCCCTCGAGACTTTCTTTTTTTCTTCCACAACGGCTACATCGGTTCCATCCTCAAACGGGGAGAGCTTTTTATTTTTATGTTTCATATCCAGACTCGTTTTTTGATGTTAGTCGTCCAATTAATTACCCCTGGTCTTGATAGACCAAAAGCCTCATGTTTGGATATTCTGAGCGTCCACATGTCGCCATAATTTTAACCAGCACCTTGTAGGGCAAATCCTTGTCGCCCTGGATAACAACCTTTCCAGTAAAAGGCGTCCCATATTGCTCCTCCGCTTTTTGGGCTTCCGAGGCATATTTCTCCAGCTCCCTTGCAAGCGGTGGAATTACCAAGCTCTTCTCCGAGAGCACGTCTGCAATTTTAGCCACCGGTTTATCATTCAGCACAACCCATTCCTTGGAGACTTTCAGATCGAGAGCCACCTCGGCATGTTTGTGAACCGAAGAATTTGGCAGCGTTAGGTCATTGGAAGGTTGAATCATTTGCCCCTCGCTGGAGTAAACCTTCAGTAAGAAAACCAGAATGATGGTGAACATATCCATCATGGATGTCAAATTCAATTTTACTTGACCGCTACCTGTGCCGTGCCTCTTTATTCGAGAAGGGATAAAGGCCATTTGTAACTCCGTTCTTTGATTTAAAGTACTGTTGCTCCTAACGAAACATCCGGAAACAGCGGTTTCAATTTTCCATCTACTTTGACACTTCTGGAGGCATCCATTGTACTAACTACTGTTTGATATTTAATAGATGGCTCCGCCAAAATGATGATCCGATTCGAATCCCTAAAAATACCATCTGCCTTCTTCTTGATTCGGTATAAATAATCAGATAGCTTTTTATAATCGTAACCATCCGCTTCTTTTGGAATGGTTGGCCCCTCACCATTTTGGCCCAATGCCACTGCAGCGCTGCTTGCAATGTAAAATCCCTGATCCGTGACGGTAACCGTCAGATCGAGCTTTTTTTCCGTCTCCTGAGGCATTTTCGAGACGGAGGTCATGGTTGCGCCGGCTGCCGGAGGCAGATTAATTTCAATAATTCCCAGTTTTATAAACTCCGCCGAGGTCAAAAGTAATGGAATGAGAACAACCATCAGATTCATAATGGGGGTCAAATTCAATTCCGGTTCAACCGCATCCGGACGTCTTTTGCGTTTAGATGGTTTGAAAGCCATTATTTGTTCCCTGTAATTAAATTAATCAGTTTTACCGTATGTTCATCAATTTCATCGATAATTCCCATGGTTTTATTGTGAATATACGTATACACTAATACGGCAGGGATTGCAATGGACAACCCAACCAATGTCGTGTTCATAGCTGTTGAAATACCCGCTGCCAATAGCCTGGACTTTTCGGCAGCATCCACACCTGGGGCTGAAATCGAGTTAAATGCCATGATCAGACCGTAAATCGTTCCCATCAGGCCCAGCAGAGTGGCTACATTTCCAAGCGTGGCTAACCAGCCGGTTCGCTCTTGTAATTTGGGAATAATCTCCAGAGTTCCCTCATCAACGGCATTTTGAACCGTTCGGAAATCAACTTCTTCATCGTCATTATCAAGTACCCGAAGACCGGTTCCCACAACATAAGGAAGGGCTTTGTCCTTCATTTTTTCACAAACTTGAACCGCTTCTTTGTACTCTCCTTTGGAGACCAGACGACGGATGTCTTTCATAAACTTATCCGCATTAATATTTGAGCGAATACCAATGAAATACGAACGCTCAACTGCCAGGGCTACGACAAACACGGCTGTAACCAATAGCAACCACATAAAAAGCCATCCGGGGGCTCCGATCTTAAATGCATGGAATATTTGGACGAATTCTCCCATGTTCATACCTCCTGTTTCATTTTTTTGGGAATGATGTTATTTTCGCTCTTTTCGCAACATTTCCCGTGCCTCTGCCACCTGTTTGCTTCTCGATTTTTTCATCTCCATATAAAGAAGTTCTCGGGGCACGTTTTTAATTTCTTTGCTAAAAGAACGGCGGATGAATTCTACTTCTTTTAACTTGGGCTCAATTCGCTTAGGAACAATGGAAACACTCGGCTTCTCAATATGTGCTTCTACGTGAAGTGCTTTAAGAACCAATTCTTTGGATGTTTTCGGCGCCACCGGTTTCTTTTTAGATGACACGTCCTGGGCGTCCACATTCCGATTCAAGAGAAACACACTTAGAATTGCTGCCATACCTACCACAACCGAATATCTCATCTTTGTATCCTCTGCTAGGGCTTAAGCACACGATTCAAAAGAAAGGCCTGTTTTTCAATTTCCTTTTCGAGATTGATCTCTTCCCGCTTTACCGATTCACTCACTTTCTGAATGGTCGCTTTTCGCAAGAGTTGAATTTGAAAGATCGCTCGCATGCCTTTCCGAGTACTGTCTGTGTCTGTCACGTGAATAGCTACGACATTCTTTCCTTGCCGGATGAACTCATTGACATTCACAGGGAAAACTTGCTTCCACCCTAATGTATCGGCTTTTTCCTGAAAAACCTTTACGCCGTTTATAAAAATTTCCATATTGTCATCAGCTTGAATTTTAAGTTTGGAAGACACCGGAATATCACTGATATCAAACGCTTTTTTGAAATACAATTCCGCCGGATAAGCTTCGTGGGCGGCAAGATGGAAGGCTCTTGGAGCAGCCTTTTGCGAGGAATCCACCGCAACCGTGTCAGCAAACACTGTATCCATTTTCATTGGAATATTCATGCTGTAGGCCATCTTCCCTGGGAACAGAGCTTTTCCCGCAGAATCCCACGCCATTTTCTGTGCGTGCATCCAGGAGGAATCTGGAGGGGTGTTCTGGATCCAGTTGGAATCAACCTTCGTGCTGACCAGCCATGAGGTGTCAGCAGGCACGTACACGGAATCGGTAGACACCGCAAATTCCTTGGCGTACGTGACAGGATCTAATTCAATTAGGAGACTGGACAAATTGCTAACCGCCAGGCTTTGCAAATTATGGGATTTTTTATAATCGTACGCATCCGCAGCAATTTCAAGAGCGGCGTCGTGCAAAGAATTAAAATTATCGGAATAGGTGTAGATGGCGTCTTCGTACTCAGGCATTGGCTCCTTTTGATTCAGCGCAGAAAAATAATCCTTCAATGCCCGCGCAGAATCCGCTTCAATTTTGTAAGTGTCGGCGATTTGGTAGGTGTTTTCCAGATAATCATTCATTCCCTGTTCGGCATATTTATCCGGGAAATTGTGTTTGAGAAAATTATCCAACTCCCACTGGTAAAATCGTGTCATGATTTGCGTGTATTTCTTTCCCAAATCAATTACATTTAACAAATCTCCAGCCAAATTGAGGGCGCCCTCTTTTTCACTGTCAGAGCCTTTTGTCATTATTTTATAATAGCGGTGTTTCATTTTCCGGTACGTGTCGATTGTTCCCATGGCCAGCTCGTAATATTTTGCGGGAAGAATTTTAAATACCTGCAGCAGCTTTTTCCGCGAACGCGCAACCCATCTATTTTCCAGTTCAAGCGAATCGGCTTCATTGATATTACGAAGATGAGCCTGAACAATTTTATCCACCGTTGGCTTAACGGCCTTTAGATACACCTGATTTTTGTACTCCAATATAGCCACGGGATCGAGGCCATCAGGAATGGGTGCCGACAAAATCTGTTCGATGGACGCAAAATTGAGATCCGCAATGCGGTACAGCATTTCGGATGTCTTTTCACCCGAACGTGTGACCCATCGTTTCATCACCCGCAATGTGCTGTCCTTTTCTGCCACTCGAATAGAATGCCTGTGGATAGAATCGCCAGACGTTGTGTCCGAAAGGGCCGTTGAATCTGAAGCGGTCGGTGCGGCAGCATTCTCAAGCTTTCTCAACAGAATAACAGCCGAGCGGTAGGAAGCGTGAGCTTTTTCATACAATTGCGCAGACATTTGATGGATTTTTGTCCGGTACACAATCTGTCGTGTTTTGTCCATTTGAGGGATTTCCTGAGAGTTCCAAGTATTGGCAAATTCCTCGTAAACCTTGCCAATGTCATACGTGGCTTCGTACAACCGAATGGTACCATACGCCGCCACCTGTTCATACTGAGAGACCAGTTGTTTCAACAGCTCTTTCTTCTGCTTTTTCTGGGCATCCATATTTGCCAGCGTGAATCGGATTTTTTTGTAATCATTGTACATTAATTCCGATTTCAGGAAAAGAGCCTCTGCCGCGTAGAAATCATTTGTTTTAAGATTTTTGGATTTCAATTCTGTGTTCCGCTGCAACGCCCGATTGAATTCCACAATGGCCTGGTCATGTTCCCCCTTATTCATAAAATATTCGCCGCGTTTGTAAAATGTTTCCACGCCTCGGGGCGAATCCGGGTACTTCATCCCGAATTCATCCCAAATTCTGTTTGCCTGATCCAGATCATCTAACTTCAAATAGTACTCAGCCATGTTGTAAAACATATTTTCCGCATCGGAAGATTTTGGGTACGTTTCCACGTACTGCTTGTTAATCCGAATCGCATTTCGCCAGTCCTTTGCCTTGACCGAGAAAAAACTGGCATTGTACAGTGCATCCTGCGCTTTTGCCGAATCCGGCGTAACCTTCCAGAGTTTCTCATAAGTATTGGCTGCGTATTTGTACTCTTTCAATTCACCATAATCCAGTGCCAGGTTGTTCATGGCATCCAGGTAGTATTTGGATGAAGGAAAATGATCAATCAAATATTGGTAGGCTTCCACCGCCTGATTGTATTCCGAAACCTTATCGTACTCCACCGCCGATTGGTAGAGCGACAAATCAGCAAATTTGGCGTTCGGAACCTCTTTAACAACCCTCCGGTATTCCTTTGCCGCTGCCAGATGATTCCCGCTATCCGCCAATGCCTGGGCATGCATAAAAATCGATTCAGACATGCGTCTGACCGCTTTCTTTTTTACAGCTTCAGGAACATTCTTGCTCAATTGAATTTTTTTCGCCATCAATTCGGCGCTCACAAAATCCTGCTTTCCAAAATAGCTTTCCATTGCCGTGAATTGAGCCTGAGTAAGCTCCGGACTATCCGGAAAACGCTGAATAAGCGTGTTAAAATACGTCAGAGCTTCCTCAAAGTGCTTTTTATTGTAGAACAAAATTCCGGCATTAGCCAATGCTACCGAAGCATCTTTGTCCTGCGGAAACAGTTTAATGAAATTATCGTAGGCTTCAATGAGGCGTTTCTCATCAGCATTCAGCGTATCAGGCTTCACCGGCTTAAGACCGACCGCATTCTTTTGACGAGCAGCCATTTTCTGAAAATCGCTAATTTTACTGGTGTCGCTGCCAGCCGTTTTCAATGGTTGAGCATGGTGTTTTTTCAAAATTTCATTGGCAACTGCAATGGCATTTTGAGCGGCATCCTTTCGATACTTGTCCTTTGTATAATCAAAGGCAATCTTTTCATATTCCCTAAAAGCCTCATCATCCCGATTTAATTTGGTGTCCAAAACGAGGGCCATGTTCCAGTGAATCGTGTAAGCCAGCGAATCATCAGGAAAGTATTTCAGATAAATGCGGCTGTTTTTTACCGCCTGTTGATAATAGTCCAGGGAAGAATCCTTCTCCGCATCCGTGAGAAGTCGATTAATATTTTCTTGCATAGTTTTCTTCACCAGTTCGGTTGCTTCCCGAATGGCTTTTCTTCGGAGGAGAGGATTGGGAATTTTTTTCTGCATCGCCTTAGACCATTTGCTTCCGGGATGAAATTTCAGAAACATTTCCCGCTGGGCTTGATACACGCCGTTAGTATCTTCCAAGCGCTTAAATGACTTAACGATTTCATTCTGGATTTGCGGCGCCTCCGGTGCATCCGGATAATAATGCAGGATGGCGTTATACGTCGCGATGGCTCTCAGAAACTTTTCTTCATCAACTTCGTAAACGTCTCCCAATTTTTTTAAAATATGAACACCGTAATCGGGATAGTTTAAATCAGCTAAATATTTCAGCGCCTCGTCAAGGCCGCCGTAATCGTGGAAACAAATGCCAATGTAATCCAGCGATTCATCTTCAAGAGAGGGGTTGGAATAGGTGCCGTTGTAGTCAACGGGTTTTGTCTTCTCAATATCTTGCACGGCTGCCGTAAAGGATGCAATTGCTGAGGGGAAATCTCCCTTTAAATAGTTGGCCCAGCCAATCTTGTACAACGCCTCATCGTAGCGCGGCGTGTCTTTGTATCTTAGAACCAATTTATAGTATTTAATGGCTTCGTCGTAGTTTTTTACAGAGGGACTGAAATAATATTCCCCGATCTGCATAAGGGCTTCGGGAGCATATTTGCTTTTGGGATATTTTGAAGCAATTTCGCGATAATAACCTACAGCATCCACAAACTTCCCTTGTTTGCCCAAGATGTAGGCCAAATTATAGAGGGCATCGTCGTACAAACTGCTGTTCGGAAAATTATCTACAATAAGGCGATATTTTTCCAGTGCCTTGGAATAATCAATTTTAGGTTCCTCAGGGGGATTGGGACGCAAGCCCTTTTCATAGTCAGAATAAGCCTTATCATACGCATCCATTTTCTTGAGAAAGGTTTCATCCGCCTGCTGAAAATAAAACTCGCCCAAACGCAAAAGAATTTTGTCGACAAAATGACTGTTAGGATTTTCGGTTAGCAGTTTTTCCACATTCTGGATATTCTTCTCACGAAGCAATTTTTTTTCGCGCTGCAAGCGATTAATTTCGTTTTTGTAGTATTCACGAAACTTGATCAGATCCTCAGCCGAAAATGTTTTAACCAGGGAATCCAACAGCGTTTGATGAGATGATTTCTCCCCTTTTTCAATTAGCGTTTCCTGAGCAAAACTATTTTTGCCCAAAAATATAATTAGGGCCATACTCAAAAACACGATGGCCTTTCTCCATCCCTGGAATCTACGATTTTCCATACAATGACTCTCGTTTAAAATGCTGTCGCCTAAGGTTTTATTTTTTATGTTTTTCTTTTTTGTCCTTTTCCTGCAATCGGTTTTGCTTTTCCGGATATTTCTTTTCCAGAAGTTCCTGCACACCCTGATCCTGAGTCTTGTACTTAGCCTCCTGCCGGACGACGTTTTCACGATTTTTGGAAACAAAGTATTTCTGATTAAAATATATGTCCATCGCCTTTCGATGGTCTTCCATTTGTTTTTGCTTCAGGCGCCGCTGCACCTGGCGAAGGCTATCGTTCATGGTGTAAATATGATCCTTCAACGCTAATTGCTGAACATTCAGGGCATTGTTAATTAAGCTGATATAATCGTAATAATTTTTAATTTTTAGATCAATATTCTGAAGCCGAACAAAATCGATGTCGCTGACACCAAAGCCGCTGAAATCAGCATAATATTGAACATTTTCTTCCGGCGAATCATCCAATTCTCCGTTCAAATAAACAACATATTCCTCCAGGCGATCGGAAATATTCTCCAAATTTTCACCGTTAAAATCCAATCGAACAATAGATCTTACATCTCCCTGTTTTCGCGCTTCAGCAACCAGTTTTTCAACATCTTTTTGGTCGTTCTGGACCTGTTTTAATTGGGATTGAATTTCTGCCAGCATTTCGGAAAGAACCTGCCGCTTATACCTGACCATACTCTGCCGTTGAAGAAATGGATAACTTGCTAGGAAGTCCGTTTCGCTGCTCCATTTGCCGGGGGTATAACTGCCTAAAATCGCCAATAATCGATTTTTTGTTTTGCCGATGTTCTTCGTCAAATCCTCGTAGCCCAATTTCCGAACAATCTTTTGGTAGGTTTCCAGATCGCTCACCAGATTCTCCAAGCGCTGCCGCTCCAGCTCAAATTCATCCATCATGTAAAGACCAGGTTTGCCGGACGGATATGTATTTTCCATAATCCTCTTGACCTTTTGTTTCAGGTACACCACTTCCTGAAACCGAAGCCTATCCCCCCGTTTCAAGGCATCTTCCTGAATCTTGTCCAATTCCTGAAGGCGTCCGGCCAGCGCTTTTCGTTCTTTGTTTTTTCCGGTCAGGATGGCGAGAGCTCTTTTTGCATTTTCCACATAACGCAAATCGCGCGCCGCACGGATGGGTTTTCCCATCATATTATAGCAATGGGCAGAAAGCGTTTTGGCTTCGTAGACGTAGTTCGAGCTCATGAAATTCCAGAATAACCGATCCAGATCCTCAACCGTATATTTGATTTGCCCCTCACGGAATTCTGCCCATGCTTTTCCAATCAGTGCATCCTGATAGGCGTTATTGCCTGCAGAAACCCTGTTAAAATACTTCAATGCTAATTTTGGTTCGTTATTTTCATAATAAATCATTCCAAGCTTCAATAACGAATTATTTTTAATGAGATTAGCCCTTGAATCAGACGATTGTTTTTGTGCCTCCGCTACCAATTTTCTAAAGATTTTCGCCGCCGACCGATACCGCTGTTCACCGGCATACGCACTTGCCAACAAAAATTGAGCAGACATTGCGTAGTCCGATTTCTCCGGGATGGTTCGAAGCGTGGAAATGGCCTGATCGTAGTTTTCCTTTTTAAAATAAACATAGCCCGTCAAATAATGAGCCTTTTCGTAAACCTCATCTTTCGGAATTTTTTGAAATCGGGCTTCCAGTTTTTTGTAGGCATCAAAATATTGATCGTCCTGGTGCAGCGCCTCGGTAATTAATAAAATTTTGAAATACGAATCGCTTACATATTTTGAATGGGGAAACTGCCGGATTACGTAGGCAAAGGTTCGTTTGGCTTTTTCATATTTGCCCTGAGCCATATAAATTTCAGCGAGATGGTAGTGGATATCTTCCATATCGTGGAAGGGATATTCCCTAAGAAGCTCCCTAAATTCCAATTCGGCCAGCGGGTATTCCCCTCGATTGTAGCTCACAATGGCATCAGCCAAATCCCGGCGAAACATTCGGTTTAACTGTGCTAGATTAGAATCGTGGATCAACCGTTGCCGCAGCAAACGCACGCGTGTCAACTTGATTTTATAATTGAAGATCTGCGTCGCCTTCCACTCTTCCAGAAATTCGTCGAATTTGGATTCATTTGAGAGAAGGGCAAAATTCGTATATCCTAGTACCCGAAGTAATTTCCGATCCACATTCGCCAGAACGTCTTCTTTAAGGGCATCGATTTTAAACAGAATGTCCTCATCATCCGGGCTAATCTGGGATCGAAAATGATCCAACTGATACAGAACACTGATAATATTTTCCATTTCCCGATAATATTGAGCTTCCAGCGTGTTGTCCGAACGCGACATATGGCTGCTGAGAAGCTGCTCCAGATGGGATTTTTCCTGCTTAATTTCAGAAAGGGCCGCCTGATTATTTTCCGCCCGGGCAAGCGCCTGGTAATGATCGAGTTCGCCATAAATCGTGAGAATTTGTTTAATTTCACTCCGATAGTTGGAAATTAATGTGTTGGACAATTGGTCTTTTTTTGAGAAGGGTACGCGGGTCTTTCCCTCAATGGCCCGTTTTAATTCGTCTTTGATGGCCGCCGCCCGGGCACGAATTGACACATCATTTTTCTGATCCGCCTCCCGCTCCAACTGCTTTAATTGATCCATTAATCCCAGAGCACGGCGAATTTCCTGGGAATACGCCTGAATCAGTGAATCTGAACCGGCAGCCGCATCGTGCGTAACAATCGCGTCAAAAATCCCTGAAACAGGCTGTTTTTCCTTTTTTCGCTCCTTCAGCTCTTCAACCAGATTATCCATCAATCTGGTTAAAAACTGCTCTTTGTAAACCATGTCGTAATAAAAATCACTGGTCTTTTCGTCAATCATTTGCCAAACATGGGCTTCGAATTGCTTTTCAAGGCGGGTTTTTTCTGGAGCCATCGAAAGGCTGGTTCCTCCAAGAAGAAGAATCACAAAAAGGAATGCAGCTCTATTTGCAAGATGTTGAACACGAGATTTCCAAATATCAGGCGATGTCGTACCATGCTTCTTTGAAATCATTGAATGCACCATTCTTTAGAGTTTTAGGGATCACTATTTTTTTCGGCTCTTTTTTAAAATAATCAATAGATTTTCCTAAAGATTTTCTTTTAACGAATCCATTTTGGAATAAAAAAGTATCTGATTACAAAAAAGCCGATAAACTCATATATGATTATCGGCTTTTATGATATATTTCTTTATGGAGTCTGTTACGGCTACAAAAACTTATTTACATTTTTGAAGCCACTTTCAGGCGGATCAGGGCGCGTGCAAGTGCTGCTCGGGCACGAGCCACATTCACCTCAGCCGAACGCTCATGCAACCGCTTTTCGGCACGAGCTTTTGCCTGGTTCGCGCGCCCAACGTCAATTTCTTCGGCTGCCTCCGCGGTTTCCGCCAAAATAGAAACAGCATTATTCAGAACTTCTACAAACCCGCCGCTGGTTGCGAAAAATCGTTTTTTATTCCCAATCTCGACTTTAATCTCGCCAATATCCAGAGTCGCCAAAAATGGAATGTGATTAGCTAAAACCCCAAAAGAGCCTTCAATTCCCGGAGCCCGCAGGTAGGTCACATCGCCACTGTAAACCGTGCGCCCGGGGGTTAATATTTCAAGGGTAAATTTTTTATCGTGTTCACTCATTGCCGTCTCTATTTCGATTTCATTTCTTGGGCTTTTTGGATGGCTTCTTCCATGGTTCCAACCATGTAAAATGCCTGTTCCGGAAGATCGTCGTACTCGCCACTCACAATGGCTTTGAAATCCTTAATGGTATCTTCAAGTTTGACGTACCGCCCGGGGGTTCCGGTAAACTGCTCGGCCACAAAAAACGGCTGCGATAAAAATCGTTGAATGCGCCGCGCCCGATTCACGATAATTTTATCATCTTCTGATAGCTCCTCCATCCCAAGAATGGCAATGATGTCCTGCAGATCCTTAAATTTTTGGAGAATTCCCTGAACATCCCGGGCCACCTGGTAGTGCTCTTCACCTACGACCCTCGGATCCAGAATTCGAGATGTAGAATCCAACGGATCCACTGCCGGGTAAATTCCAAGCTCAGCAATTTGACGGGAAAGAACGGTTGTGGCATCCAGGTGTGAAAATGTTGTGGCTGGTGCCGGATCAGTTAAATCATCTGCAGGCACGTAAATGGCTTGCACAGATGTGATCGATCCCTTTTTGGTTGAAGTAATGCGCTCCTGTAGGGCGCCCATTTCCGTGGCAAGTGTGGGCTGGTAACCCACGGCTGAAGGCATTCGGCCCAACAAAGCTGACACTTCTGAACCGGCTTGCGTAAACCGGAAAATGTTATCGATAAACAAAAGCACATCTTTGTGTTCTTCATCCCGAAAGTACTCGGCAATGGTCAGGCCAGTCAGCCCCACCCGCATACGAGCACCGGGGGGCTCATTCATCTGCCCAAACACCATGGATGTTTTTTCCAGTACGCCTGACTCCTGCATTTCTAGCCAGAGATCGTTTCCTTCACGGGTTCGCTCACCTACGCCCGCAAATACAGAGTAACCGCCATGTTCGGTGGCAACATTTCGGATCAATTCCATAATAATAACTGTTTTCCCCACGCCGGCACCGCCAAAAAGACCGGTTTTTCCACCCTTTGAATACGGCTCCAGCAGGTCAATTACTTTGATTCCGGTTTCCAGAATTTCCGATTTTGTTTCCAGATCCTCAAACTTGGGAGCCTCCCGGTGAATGGGGTACCGTTTTTCCGTTTTGATCGGACCAACCTCGTCGATAGGGTCGCCAATGACGTTCAGAATCCGTCCCAAGTCTTCCTTACCGACCGGTACCGTAATGGGTTGTCCCGTATCCTCGACTGGCATTCCGCGCACCAGGCCATCAGTAGAATCCATTGCAACGGTACGAACCATTCGATCGCCCAGATGTTGGGCTACTTCTAACACCAGCTTCGATTGATCCTCTTTTTTCACATGCAGAGCATTGTAAATATAGGGGAGATTACCCTCCTCAAAACTCACATCTACAACGGGTCCAATAACTTGCGCTATTTTTCCTTGATTCATACAAAAACCTCTTGTCCGTTTAAACTCATTTAAGTGTCATTATTTGCACACGAATCACTTGCAATTTACAATTTAACCCAATCCACCTCCGGCGGATGTAACGCCGCGATTCGGATGATTCCCCTGCACTTTCAAAGTGCGAGGGGATTAGAAAAATTATTGATTTTGCGCCTCTGCTCCCCCAACAATTTCTGTAATTTCCTTTGTAATGGTCGCCTGTCGGACGCGATTGTAATGAAGCGTCAGGCGATCGATCATTTCGGAAGCATTGTCTGTTGCCATTTCCATGGCCGTCATTCGGGCACCCTGTTCGGCTGCGTTGGATTCCAGCAGCACCCGCCACATCTGAATGTTAATCTGCTTTGGCAGCAGATCTTCCAAAATTTTGTCCGGCGAGGGCTCGTAGATGTATTCCAATTTTCGCCTGCCCAAATCGGGTATGACCGGCTGAATGGGAAGCAATTGCTCCACTGTCACATTCTGCTGAATGGCCGATTTGAATTCATTGTACACCAGATGAATATGATCGAGCTCATGATCTGTGAATAGCCGGATGATTTCGTTTCCGATACGAACCGCGTTGGCAAATTCCAGATGATTAAAAAAATCCACCGATTCGTAGATCACGGAATAAGAGCGACGCCGAAAATAATCCCTGGCATGCCGTCCCACCGAAAGTACAAACACCTCTTTTCCTGCAGCCAGCTGTGTTTCCAGCTCTTCCGTTGATCGACGTAAGATGTTTTGATTAAAGGCACCACACAGTCCACGATCAGCGGTAACAACTACGTATCCTACACGCTGAGCCTCCCGTTCTTCCAGTAGCGGGTGCAAACTCCGGTCAACCAAACCGGCCACGTGCCCCAGAACCTGATTGAGTCGGTAGGCATAGGGGCGCGCTTTCAGGATATTTTCCTGTGCCCGCCGCAACTTTGCCGCTGCCACCATTTTCATGGCTTTGGTAATCTGCTGGGTGCTTTTAACACTTGAAATTCGTCGTCGAATATCGCGCAGGGTTGCCATCTTTATTCCTCAAACGACTGAGTTTTGATGAATTCTTTGCAGGCATTGTCAAGGCGCGCTTCCAATTCCTTATCCATTACCTTTTTCTCGCGAATATCTTTTAAAACATCCAAAAAATTGGAATCAAGAAATGAATAAAAATCCTTCTCAAGATTTTTAATCTTTCCCAGAGGCACTTTGTCCAAATAGCCGTGAATGCCCATGTAAATAATGGCAATCTGCTTTTCAACCGGCAGTGGCTGGTACTGATCCTGCTTCAGTATTTCACGAATATGCTGCCCGCGAACGATCTGATCCATTGTGGCCTTGTCCAGATCGGAGCCGAATTTCACAAATGCTTCCAACTCGCGAAACTGAGCCAAATCCAGACGCAATCGGCCGGCCACCTGTTTCATCGCTTTAATCTGGGCATTTCCACCCACACGAGACACAGACAAACCAGCATTAATGGCCGGACGAAAACCCGCGTAAAAGAGATCGGTTTCCAGATAAATTTGTCCATCTGTAATGGAAATCACATTGGTCGGAATGTAAGCCGAAATATCGCCCGCCTGTGTTTCAATAATCGGAAGGGCCGTAAGCGACCCGCCGCCCAACTCATCGTTTAGTTTGGCGGCACGTTCCAGCAAACGGGAATGCAGATAAAACACATCACCGGGGTAAGCCTCGCGTCCGGGAGGACGGCGCAGCAGCAGTGAAACCTGACGATATGCCCACGCGTGCTTGGTAAGATCATCGTAAATAACCAGAGCATGCTTTCCGTTGTCTCGGAAATACTCACCCATGGCCGCACCGGCGTAGGGAGCAGCATACAACAAAGGAGCCGGCTGCTCGGCCATTGAGGCGATCACAATTGTGTGATCCATAGCACCGTTACTCTCAAGGGTTTGCACCACTTTTGCGATGGTGGATCCCTTTTGCCCGATGGCCACATAGATACAGACCACATCGGAATTCTTTTGATTGATAATCGTGTCGACCGCAATGGCTGTTTTACCCGTTTGACGATCGCCGATGATCAATTCGCGCTGCCCTCGGCCGATGGGAATCATTGAATCAATAGACTTCAACCCGGTTTGCAGGGGCTCTTTCACAGGACGCCGGTAAATCACACCGGGCGCTTTCCGCTCGATAGGATTAAACTGCTTGGCATTGATCGGGCCTTTTCCATCCATTGGCTGTCCCAAAGGATTAACCACACGGCCCAGAAGCTCCTCACCAACAGGAACCTCCATAATGCGACCTGTTCGCCGGACGGAATCTCCTTCACGGATATGCGTGTCGCTTCCGAAAAGAATACACCCCACATTATCTTCTTCCAGATTCAAAGCCATGCCGTATACATTGCCAGGGAATTCAATCAGCTCCCCGGCCATTACTTTTTCAAGGCCGTAAATGCGTGCAATTCCGTCGCCAACGTAAATGACTTCGCCAACCTCTTCGACATTTACCGTGTAGTCAAAACTTTCTATTCTCTGCCGAATAATCGATGTAATTTCATCCGGCTTAATCTTCATGAATAAACCTCCACTTTTTCCAGATTCGCATCCATCGAATCTTCTGGATTAAAACGCTGTCACTATTTTATTTTAAAACTCCGGCCACTTATTGAATTTTAATTATTCTGATTTTGCGGCGCCTCCGTCAGAAATGATCGCATTCGCAGTAACTGACCCTTCAAAGAAGCATCGAAAACCGTACTATCAATGCGTAAGCGAATACCACCCAGAATTTCAGGGTCTATTTCCGACTGAATTATGACCTCTTTTTGCAAATCTTTGGATAATTTGCTTCGGATTAGGGTTAATTCTTCTTCCGAAAGCGGAACAGCCGTAGTGGCCCGAACCTTAATTCGATTGAAATAGGCATCCTGATACCGGTAAAATTCCTGAACCATATCCGGGAAATAATTCTGGCGGCCATTCTTCAAAAGCACCTGAATAAAATTGAAAAATTCCGCCGCAAGCTGATCTCCAAAAAATTTTTCTACGGTTTTTTCTTTTTCCTTTCGGGAAATTTCAGGAGATCGGAGATACCGATGAAAATCCGGGTTTGCCTGCAGCGCTTCATTGAAAGCTGTAAGATCGGCACTTATTTTTTCCAGAATATTCTTTTCAACGGCTACCTTGAAAAGGGCTTTTGAATACCGTCGAACCAGAGCATTTGATCCGATCATGACAGTTTCATCTCCTGGATGTATTTTTTAACAATTTCTTTATGATCGGCATCGGTAAGCGATTTTCCAATCAGTTTCGATGCGGCATCCAGAGAAAGATCCACTGCCAGCTTTCGGATGTCCTCGATTGCCTTTTCCCGTTCCAGCGAAATGTCGCGTCGAGCCTTTTCCACCAATCGTGTAGCTTCTTGATCGGCTTTTTGGACAATCTCGTCTTTGAGCATGTCTGCTGTTTTGCGTCCTTTCGCCACAATCTCCTGCGACTCTTTCTTGGCCTGTTCAATCATTTGCTGGTACTCGGCGAGTTTTTTTTCAGCCTCTTGCCGATTTTTTTCAGCTTCATCTAAAGCAGATTGAATCCGCTGTTCCCGGCTTTCCAAAGCACCCACAATGGGTTTCCAGGCCAGCTTTTGCAGCGCCCAAAGCAAAACCAGAAAGGTTACAACCGTCCAAAAAATAAGGCCAGGGTTGATTTGTAGTAGCATTTTTTCGCCTAACTATTTTGCCATGAAAATTAACAACACACAAACCACGACCGCAAAAAGGGCAATACCTTCGATCATAGCTGCCGTCAGAATCATCATTCCTCGAATGTCACCAGCAGCCTCCGGCTGGCGGGACACACTTTCCATTGCGGCACTGGCCAATTTCCCAATCCCGTATCCACCACCGATAGTCGCAATGCCCGCTCCAAATCCTGCGGCCAGGTAAGCCATAGCCAATGATAACGTCGACATACTTTCCTCCTTACTTCTTCTTCAGTGTTTTTGTTCGACAATTATTTGCTTTTAATTTGTTGAGTATGCTCTAAAAAGCCTTTACCCACTAATTTCACGAATTTTCACAAATTGATTTTGTAGAAATTAATTAGCGTAATTTCTGTAATTCATGGTTTTTACAGCGAACCCTTTGTTTATTTTTCTACGCTTCTTCCTCCAACGCCAATCCGATAAAAACAGCAGATAGCATGGCAAAAATATACGCCTGAATAAATGCAATCAAAATTGCCAACAGCTCAACGCCCACTGCTGTTACAACAGATAGCGGAGCAATTAAATAGCTGTGAAAGATAAAAATAAGACCGATAACCGTTCCCGCCACCAGATGATCGGCAATCATATTTGCAAAAAGACGAATCGCCAGCGCAAAGTGCCGGGTAAACAAGCCCATTAATTCAGCAATAAAAAGAATCGGAATCACAAAGCCGGGGATTCCTGAAGGGACAAACTGCTTAAAATAACCAATGGGCCCCTCTTGCTTCAGACGAGCTCCCTGCCCGATGAGAAAGGTTAATGTAGCCAAAGCAGCCGTTACATTAATATTCGAGGTGGCCGTGGCGCCCATCGGAACTAATCCCAACAAGTTGCAGGTAAGGATAAAAAAGAAAACGGATAAAATGTAGGGGGAAAATCGGGAGGCATTTTCGCCAAGGTAGGGAATCAAAACATCTTCACGCAAGAAAACAACAACTGCCTCCAGGGCACTCGCCATTCCCCTGGGAACCAAACGGATTTTTCTAAAGGAAATTCCAAATAGAAAAATCAGAATGGCGGCAGATATCCACAACATAAGTACATGCTTGGTGATTGAGAAATCAATTCCCCAAACCATGGGTAACTTCACCAAAACATGATCAGACACCTCTTCCAAAATAAACCCGGCGCTCTTGCCTCCCTCCTTAGCCGATTCTTCCGCCATTAAAAGTAAGGCATTCATTGCATTTAAAATCATTGTTTCAAACCAAATCGTTTGATGTTCATATTCAAGAACCCTTTTAGCTTCTTCAATAGTGCCTGAACGAAAATACCTGAAAAATGTAACGTAAGCATCTTGCTTGCGCTAGTTTGCCATCAAAAACAAAAAATTAGCTAAAACAACTTTCACAAACCAGAGTCTTCTGCCGCATTTTTGTTCAGATACTAAATCGTCTGTATCCACGGCTTTTATTCGGAAGCCACTGATTTTTTTCCCATCTGATTTTGAAGGAACTTCGCTTCCATAATTTGGAAAATCAAATAATAAGCGATAAGTGTAATCAGAAAAAGTGTCGGTGACAAATGCAAAAGCCACCACACCAAAAAAATCAGGGCAACCACAAGCACAATACGGGCAACCATTCCTCCGACCAACACGCGAAAAAACACTTTATTGCTCTTTTGAAATGCCCATCGATTCAGATAATAGGCAAATAAAATCACAAAAAAACTAATCACGCAGCTTACAAAAGGGGTTACCAGAAATTGCTGCCCTTTCCACAGCGATAGCGGTAACCAGATCGCCAAAAACGTTACAACCATCACGCAAAAGAACTGCCCTAACAAAGAACGCTTACACATAAAAATCACTTCTGCTTTTTTGAAAAAACGCTATGGTAAATACTTAAAAAACCAGAGAAAGCCCCAAATATAAATCCAATCAGCAAAAACAGGGGAAGCGTGTGTAATTTTTTATCGACCCAATAGCCCCCGAACAAACCAATGAGAATTGAAATGACCAACCGAAGGCCTAAATCCAGATAAGGCCCCACCTCTTTCCAGGTATCGTGCCAGGATGTCGGCGATTTGCCTTTCATTTTTTATCAGATTGAAGACCTTTTTCTTCATCCTTTTTCGAAAAAGTCGTTTTTCTCTCAGACGCTGCTGTCTTCGATCCGCCAGGCATCTGGCAATTCCCGTTAAACAAGGCACCCTCGTCGATAATCAGGCGGGTGGTTTTCAACTCACCCTCAATCTTGGATGTATTTTCAAGGGTTACTTTCCCTGAAGCAAACAGCTTGCCTACCACTTTCCCACCGACAATGGCATTTTTCACCTCAATTTCGCCATTTACCTCGCCATCTTTACCGATAACAATAGATTCCGTTGATTTAATATTTCCATTAAATATCCCATCCACACGCACACTATTCTGGACATTAATATTTCCTTCAAAGGATGTTCCTTTGCCAATAATCGTATTAATGTCGCCCATATTATTAAAGGACTCTTCCGACTTGTCTTTAAACATTTATTTCTCCTGAAAATTCTAAATCCACACTCATCATGTGCCTGACTCTAAAGCAAGAATAAATTTTTTGGGATCGACCGGCACTCCGGCTTTCCAGATTTCAAAATGAAGATGCGGGCCAGAGCTGGTTAAACCAGAGCTTCCCAGCAGGGAGATTGGCTCGCCCTTTTTAACAAAACCCTCGGTTTTTAGAATACGAAGGTTGTGCGCATAAAAGCTAAAGGTATCATTTCCATGATAAATAATGACCAGATTCCCCAATTCAGGCGTCCAATTGGCAAAAATAATTTCTCCCGCACCCGCTGCTTTTACAACCGTTCCAACTTTCGCCGCAATGTCAATTCCGATATGCCGTTCCCGATGCAGAAATTCACCCTTGTTATAGGTATCGTAATCGAGTGTTAAAAACCCATTAACAGGCAGGAGCGTTGGCATATTTTTGTAAAGATCATGAAAAACGGTTTTTTGGCTTCTGATGTATTCCAGCTTTCCCTTAATATTTGAAAGATCATTCCAATCCGCACCTGAAGATACATCGCCTTTTTCAAATTCAGGAGCGATCAAATCCTGAGGTTTTATCCCCGGCTGCACATCTACTTCACTATGATCGATACCCACAGGGTTATTGACGCCAAGGGATGTTTTTAACTTTTCGGCAAACTGCGACAGATCGGCAAACTTCTTTGAAATATCGTAAATCTTCTTATTCTCTTCACGAAGTTTCTGATTCTGAGCAATCAGCTTATTTTTTTCACTGTGAACCTGTGCATATCTCCAATAAAAAACTCCTCCAGCCACAAAGTGAATCAGAAGCAAAACACCGGCAATTTTCAAAAAACGAACCATCCCGCTCTTGAGTGTAATCGAAATGGGCTCTTCGCGATCACTCGGGATAATTAAAATTGATATCTGCTTTTTTCTTTTTTTCTTTGTTCCCATTGCTTTTCCTAAACTCAGACAATATAGAATAAAAATAAATAAAAAGCAATATTTTTTTGATGATATTATTTATGAAATATTGAAATTAGAACACTCTTAAAATCACTGATTTCCGCATTCGAATATTAGCAAAAATCAGTAATCATTCTCAGAAGACTGCACTATTTCCCAAATGCGTTCGAGGTCTTCTCGTGAATAATATTCAATTTCTATTTTACCGCCTTTTTTCTGCGGATGAATGTTCACTTTCGTTCCGAGAACTTCCCGGAATCTTTCTTCCATTGCCTCAATGTGAGGTGACTTTGGCTGCGGTTGCCGCTTTTTCTCTTCTTCCCCCTGGTTGGCTTTTCTTACCCGAGCCTCAACCTCGCGAACGGACAATTTTTTCTGAACAGCTTGTCTCCAGATTTCCTGAAGCCGATCTGGATTTTCCACGCCAAGCAGTGCCCGTGCGTGCCCCATTGAAATTTCTCCCCGCTTAAGACTTTCCTGAACCTCAGCGGGCAATTTTAGCAATCGCAACAAATTGGCAACAGTCGAGCGCTCTTTTCCAACCTTTTGAGCAACCTGTTCCTGGGTCAGATTTAATTCCTCAATCAAGCGTTGGTACCCCCGGGACACATCAATCGGATTTAAATCCTCTCGCTGAATATTTTCAATGAGAGCCAATTCCAGCATTTCATCATCGGTGCTAACATCAATGATAAAAGCAGGAATTTTTTCATAACCCAATTCTTTTACTGCACGAAGCCTGCGCTCCCCGGCAACAAGCTGGTAGCGATCGTTTTTTTCGCGAACGGTTACCGGCTGAATGACCCCTTTTTCAGCAATGGAATTCTTCAACTCCTCCATGTTCTTCGGATCGTAATCCTCACGAGGCTGGAAAGGGTTGGGGGTAATCATGCGTACATCGATTTCCTGAAATTTTTGGGGAATTTCACCCCCCAGAAAAGCTGCATCGGAATCATCTGAAATGAGTGCTCCGAGCCCCCTGCCAAGGCGCTTGGATTTAGCGACCATTGTTCAAGATCTCCTCTGCCAAACTCATGTAATTTTCCGAACCGGTAGAAACGGCATCATATAAAATAATCGGTTTGCCGAAACTGGGGGCTTCACTTAAACGCACATTTCGAGTAACCACTGTCTTAAATACCTTGTCATCAAAATAATTGCGAACCTCTTCGGCCACCTGCCGCGAGAGATTCAGTCGGCTGTCGTACATGGTTAAAAGAACACCTTCGATTTCGAGGGACGGATTCAGATGCTTTTGCACCAACCGAATGGTATTTAACAACTGGCTAAGTCCTTCCAAGGCATAATACTCACACTGAATGGGAATCAGAATGGAATCAGACGCTGTTAAACTATTCACGGTTAAGAGTCCCAGAGAGGGGGGATTGTCAATAATAATAAAATCGTACTCTTTTTGAAGTTTTGAAAGGGCCGCGCGAAGAATTTTTTCGCGAGCGATTGTACCTACCAGCTCAATTTCCGCACCTACCAATCGAATATTTGAAGGAAGAATATCCAGATATTTAATTTGAGTGGGCTGAATGGTTGAATTAATGTCTTCCTCGCCGATGAGTACGTCGTAAACGCTCTTTTTGATTTCGGTAGGTGTTAGGCCGATACCACTGGTTGCATTGGCTTGAGGATCGATGTCGATCAAAAGTGTTGGAATTTCTGCAACTGCCAGACAGGCAGCCAGATTAACCGCCGTCGTTGTTTTTCCCACACCACCTTTTTGATTCGCTATTGCAATTATTTTGCCCATTTTTCCTTCGATTTCATTTTCATTGAATGATTTAAAATATAAATTTTTAAACAGTTGAAATCAAGGAAAATTTATATTTTAGATTGCAACCTTAAATCGTCCAGAATGAGGCCAAATCGCAGCCCGCGGTCGCTTACAATCAGCTCATTTTGTCTGAACGTTTTCATAATTTCCTTTAGAAGTAAACTCCCTGCGAGAATAACATCTTCCCGCCCGGGATACAGTCCGGGCAGTTTTATGCGCTCCTTCGCGGGCATCTCCTGCATTTTTTGGATCAACGTCGAGACCTGCCGGGAAGACAGCTTAAAGCCATCAATCGTTTCAGAATCGTACTCCGTCAGTTTCAGCGTCATTGCGGCAAGGGTAGTCACCGTTCCGGCCGTGCCTACCAGGTGATCCGGAATTGGAATATCGGCTCGCAACGAATTCAGATACCGGCCAGTGTATTCCGCAACCTTTTTAAATTCGTTTGGCAAAGGCGGGTCGTGGCGAAAAAACTGCTCGGTAAGACGAACCGAGCCGATATTCAAACTTTTCCGCCCCACCAGCGACAGATTGCGGCCCCACACAAATTCCGTGCTTCCGCCGCCAATATCCACCACCAGGACACGTCCCTTCAGAGCGCTCTTATTGGAAAGCGCACCCAAAAAGGACAGCCGCGCCTCTTCTTCTCCGGTAATAATTTTAACATCCCAGCCAAGTATTTCCTTTACGCGATTCAAGAAGTCATCGCGATTAGTGGCATCGCGCAGAGCGGATGTTCCCACGATTAAAACTCTTGAAACGTGATTTTCATTGGCAGTAAGCTTGTACCCCTGCAAGATCCGGAGCGCCTTTTCCATGTTTTCCGAATTTAGTTTTCCTGTCTTGTCCACCCCTTTGCCCAGACGCGCCACACCCTGCGCCTGGTAAACAGGAAAAAGCTCTCCGTTTGGGGACAGCTCCGCAACGAGAAGCAAAATGGTGTTTGTTCCGATGTCGATGGCAGCAATTCGCTCTCCCACTACGCCTTCTCCTTTCGAACAATCAGCCCGATCCACTCCCCCTGCTGCTTAATTTTCTGAACGCTTACCGGGTAGTGATTTAATTGCCGGAGAAAAGCATTTTTTTCTTCGACAAGAATTCCTGAAAGAAAAAGCCAGCCGTTTGGTTTTAATGCTGGAACAACATCCGGGAGAAGATCGCCAATGACCCGGCTTACAATATTCATAAGAATCACATCGAATTCCCGATTAGTGACGGCCGCTGCAGATCCAGCAAAAAATCGAATCGTTTGCTCCGTTTGATTTAAGCGGGCGTTTTCAACGGCCGTTCTCACAGCCACCGGATCGTTATCATTCGCGAGAATGTCCGTAACTCCCATTTTTGCCGCAGCAATGGCCAGAATGCCTGTGCCCGTTCCCACATCCCAGAGGGACATCCCCGGCTTGACAATCGGCTCCATAATCGTCAGAATGAGCTGAGTGGTTTCGTGGGTTCCCGTGCCAAATGCCTGCCCGGGATCGATAGTAATCACAAGCCGATCCGTTTTTTCAGAAAGATTTTCCCAAGAAGGCTTCACTAAGAATCGGTCACCAATTTTTAGCGGCTTAAAATTCTTTTTCCAATTTTCGTTCCAATTTTCCGCAGGAATTTTTTCCCATTCAATTTTGAATTGAAAACCGAGCTTTTTCAGCCGCTCCCGGAGATTTCCCATGACTGTTTCAATAGACGCTTCCGGTCGGAAATAGGCAAGCAATTTCCAAGGGAGATTTTCCAGGCCAATGCAGCCCTCCTGAAACAGCAGCGATCCTACGAGGTCTTGCTGATCTTCAGACACATTCAACGTAAGTTTGTACCAAAAATCAGGAGAATTCATGGTTTATTTCGTACAATTTTCAACACAATTATCGAAACGAATACACGTAACCAATCTTAAAATAATTGAAAATCCCTGTGTATCCGCTATTATTCTTGAAAAATATCGGCACACGCACTTCGGCGAAAAGATTTTTCCACTCAACATTGTACCCGTAACCCATGTAAACTTGCAAATTGGAAACACTGTGGCCAGACTGGCCATATCCTACCATGTGGAATACGCTGTGGGTAAAATTTGAGCCTTCAAAAATTTTTATGAAAAATGCAAGCTCCACGCCGTTGGGGGCGCCGTCATTCGACCCCGTGTAAATTCCTGATAGTCTCATGGCATAATTTGAAAAATGAACTGCCGTAGAAAGATTAACACCAGCAGGCGCCCCGAAAGAACTTCCAACGGATAAATACCTGTGTTCCAAACTCAACCGATAATTCTGTGCATTGGCAATACCGGAAAACACCGAAACAAAAAGAGCCATTGCTACAAACGTTCGTTTAAACATTTGGATTGCCTCCTCTTGGGGTGAACTACTAATTCATTTAAATTTTAAAAACAATCTTTTAAATAGACCTCTATTGTTGTGATTTTTACAAAAAGGAATTAGCCGCGAATGCGCAAATTATATTTTTTTTTCGAATAAAATTCGTGAATCTGTGGCGTTAATATTTTTAAATTTCAATTTACGGCGCTATGTATCCACATTTAAAACAGAATCCCACTTGCGGCTTTTTAATCAAACTCGAAACGCGAAAGAAACAAAATATTTACCGGCTGTAAATCAGATTCAGAAGAACCTGTCCCACAATCTTCAGGCTTTTGGCAGAGCATTTGTCCGGCGTATCGCCAAGAGTGTGCCAATACGGGTAATCGAAATCGATCACGTCGATGCTGGGAATTCCCACTTCCAGAAGAGGCAAATGATCGTCGATAATTGTGTAGCGTACATCAGGAATAAATTGTGTGTAACCCAATTTGCCAGCAATTCCCCAAACTACGTTCACCACATCCGGGGCATAACTGGCAGAATTGCCTTCCTCATAAATCTGCAAATCGCGGTCGCCAATCATGTCTAACAAAATGCTGAATTCAGGATTGTAGGATGGCGATTTGTGCTGCGCAAAATAGCGGGAACCCTGCAAATATTCATCCGAATGCTCCTCCCGGCCAGAATCTTCGCCGTCCCACAAAGCCAGATCAACTCCCACAGGAGGGGGATTTTCTTTTAGATGCCGGGCAATTTCAAGCAGAACCGCTACTCCGGACGCCCCGTCGTTCGCACCGAGAATGGGTGTATTTCGATTTTTCGGATTCGGGTCGTGATCGGCCCAGGGGCGGGTATCCCAGTGGGCGGCCAAAAGAATTCTGCGATTTTTATGCCCGAATGAAGCAATAATATTGTGCAGCGTCAGGTGGAGATTATCTTTGTAGTTCACGAATGGAAAGGGCTGCAGACGCACTTGATCCGCAAATTTTGAAAACTCCCGTACCAGGTATTTCTGCGCCTTTTCGTGCCCGATTGAGCCGGGATTTCGCGGCCCAAAATCACATTGCTTCACCAGATAAGTGTAAGCACGCTGACCATCAAATGTGGGAATGGTTTGAGCGGAACAACTTGCCGCGATAAGCCAAATTCCCAAAAATAGCCACACATTCCTGATGTACTTTTTTCTTTTCATTGTTTGCTCCATGCGCGTTCCATTTTAAAAAATGTCTAACATATTATCCGTGAGTTCACTCTAAAAACCACAAATTACAAAAATTACGCTAATCTAATTCCAATAAAATTAATTCGTGGAATTAGTGGGCAAAGGCTTTTTAGAGCAGACTCATCCACAAAGAAATCTACTTCTTTAAGGCAATTGCAATTTCTAAAAACAGGCCATTGCTCATGCCACTTTTTGAAACATAGAACAATGCAGGGGTATCTAAAATTTACCGTCCGGCGATAGAAATATTTACATTTATTCCAAAATCCTGAATGGTTGTTTTCCCCATAAGTTTGTTTTCGGTCTGGCCATATTCAAAATGTATGCCGCCGCGGACCGTGGAACTGAAGGAGTAAGAAACTTTTGGCGTAATCGACCATTTCCCCATCCGAGTTCGTTCAACATATTTTCCGTTCTCTCCGCGTTTCCAGAGCGTCCTATTTTTAGTATAGTTAAATCCCATCGAAAAATCAATATTATTGCGAATTTCTTTTGTTTTCAAGAAGGGAATGGGAATTTTCAAACCACCGGAATGGCGATAGGTGGTGGTCAGGGAAATATCCGTGTTGGTTTTTCGCGTGGCATCAAGACCTCCGGCATAATTAAAATTTTCAATCATGGAACTGTTCACTTGAAGACTCACATTAATTCCCTTTTTAAGACTCATGGTCAGCCCAATAAGCGGTCGATAATTAACAGTTGTTTGCACGCTCGATTTGTTATCAACCTTATCATTCCATTTCATAACCTTGCGTCCGCTTCTGGCATGATCCAGGCTTACCCGCTGGGCAAATTTCTTAAATATTGGCAACCGCTCTAAACCGCCCCAGCGGAACGTCCAATCAGGAATGAGCATTTCCTTACCGCCCATTTTCCAGATGGTTTGTGAAATGCTTCCCGTTGCACGCGTGGTGCGATTTTTGGAATTATTGTAAGCATATTTCAAATTAATTGAGATATTGCGACTCAGATTGAGACCGCTGGAAAGTGAGACATCGTTGGAAAAATTGAATGAACTCCGGTTGCTTCCCACGGCATCTACAGTTTCAACACCCGGATTGTAAGTTCGCCCCAATTGATAATCGAGCGTTGGCATTCCATTCAAACCCACTACACGGCTGTTGGCACGGTGTGACATTCGAATGGAAATCGGGTTGATTTTACTGCCGGCCAAACCAATCCATTTCAAAATGGGAACGCCAATCTTCTTCTTTTTCTTTTCCTTTTTCTCCCCGGATTTTGCTCCCTTTTTCTCCTTCGGCTCATTTCTTCTTCTCCGTATGGTTGAAGTCGGTCTCCTGCGGATAGTTGAAAACCGTCTTCTTCCGGAAGATTTTCCCAAAAAGAGCCTGAACAGATTTTTGGGCGTCAGTGTAAAAGAGCTGCTTACGTTTGAAGAAGAACTGGCATTCTGTCCGGTTTTCCGATTCTGAATATTATTATTCCACCTGAAATTGGTTCCGCCTGAAAAATTCATTGCGAGCCAGTTGAACAACCTTGGATTGAATTTACTACTAATTTGTTGCGTCAGTCCGGTCATTTCCCCGAACTGGCCATTTAGAATTTCCGCTGGATTTTTCACATTGTGCAAATCCCGTGTTCGCGATTGGGTAAAATCCAGCGAAATACTACGCACCGGCTGAAAACCGACCCCCAAATTCTGATTCACAACGAATGTGTATTGGGGAGTCGTCAGGCCATTGCGCAATTCAGAAAAATTATCGGCACGATTGCCTGTAATTTTGTAATTAAATCGCGACGGCCAGAGAATCATGTCAACTTTGCTTAATTTATTGACAATCGGGCCGTTTCCCAGCCATGAAAAGAGTTTGACGCCTTTTTTTGTGGGAAAATTGACGCTGTAGGAAAAATTGCCCGTGCTGGTTTTCCCTGTGCTTTTCTTAGTTGTGGAGTTGCTCATCTCCGTTTGGGCATTGCTCAACCCCAGTGACATTCCGTCCACCGTATACCGCAAAAATGGATTTTGCGATTTTTTCCCACGCCGGACATTAATGCTCCAATTAACGCGTCTGTTTCTGGATTGAATGGTTTTCAGAAGACTGTCTGGAACTGTTTTGGGTGTTACAAGAATGTCACTTCCTGGGTAATACTTGGGCGTGGCCTGGCTGGTATTGTACCCAAACGTAAGCGGAATGGACAATCCCAAAAACTTTGGCAGAAATTTGTGAAGTTGTAGACTTCCATTCAAGCTTGACCGAATCGAATTATTCCCTTTTCCAAACCGTTCGTTTATTGTGTGAAAATCAGCGGTCTTTTTGGTAAGACTGGCATTAACAGATGCCACATCAGCCAGACGCAAATCCCCCCGCATCCGCATGGCAATTCCTTTATTCTTCTTCACATCGACTAGCCGGAGTTCGTCCAGCCAGATTTGGCCCGTAAATGGTTGATCTCTGTCCAAATTCTTCACACCAATGGTTATTTGACGAATGTTTGTGAGTGTCGGCCTCCCAACGATTCGATATTCTTTATGGCCAATCGTACGAATAAGATTCCCGTACAAATCCACGCGGCTGGAATCCAATTTCAGGCCAGTTAAATCCTCAAAATCGATGATCATTTCATTACGTTTGTCCCAACGCGGATACACCTTCTCCCGAAATTCATAATAGTTATTTTCATCTGAACCGAATTTGAAGAAGAATTCAATTTTTGAGGAATCCTTTGTCATGTGTGTGGCAAAAGGATCTTTGCCATAAACAAACATTTTTAGCCTGTTGTAATCGATAAAGCTTTGGCCCTTGAAAAAGGTTTTTTGAACGATTCCATTGTTTCCAGGCTCCAGATCCGTTACTTTCAGTACCAGCGCTTGCTCCTTACTTAGCACCTGGGTAATTCGATCCCGGATACCTTCAACCCCGGGCGGGGGCGCGTACCCGGGATTGTCATGGGTGTTAATTACCGTGATCGCCACAGTAGTGTCATTCTTAGCGTCATACGTTGAAGAATCGGAGGTAGCCACCCCCTTTTCCTTCCAATCGCTTCCGACCAGATTAATTTCTGCAATGCTCAAAAAACCGGGCTTATTAAAATGATCAATCCAAATTCGGACATATTCAATATTCGTCCACTGAGGACTTCCAACCCTTAGCGTGGCATCCTGAAGAGGAATCCTGTACATTCGCCAGCCGTGTTCATTGCCCTTGCCGCCTGCGATCAGCGCCGTGTCGGGAGATGACTTATCCAGCGAAAAAGTAAATTCAAAATACGAATTCTGGAGATCCACATCACCGTTCTGGTTTAAATCTTCTGTGTCCGGGAAACGGCCGCCCTCGTCGTTTTTATTATTCTCCGTTCCATTAATGTGGCGGTAATCGTAAAATTTTTGCTGGGAATAACTCCAATTATCGTAACTCCAGGGCTCGTAGGGTTCTTTAATGCCATCGTTGTTCAGATCCCAAAAGTCGTAGGGAACACCCTTCTTAACACCATTAACAGTAACCACATGGGCTTCTTCGTGGGGATGCGGCCAATCCGGAGGATCGGCACCCACCATTCCATCCAGCCCTACGTCCTCGTTGTCATCCAAAATGTCGTTTCGAATACCATTAACTTTTTTATCTTCCGTGTCCAGCCGCAAATTCGGGATGGCATCCTCCGAAATTTGCCCAAAATCAATATGAATCCGCCCGGTATCGCCCTTTACCCAGATTTCCAGATATTTGCTCTGACTTTGATCGGCATATCCGGCGGAGAGTGCCTGTTCCACGCCATTCCATGAATAAATTTTTTTGTTGGGATCACCATCTACGGCCAGCGGGTTAAATTCCATTGATAAAACATGCACGCGCTGAGGCACATTGGGATTGACATCCCGGTTAGGCCAGATCTCCTTAATGGCTACCTGCTGATAGGGATTGTACCAAATAAGATGCCCACGACTTGTATTTTTCAACGAATCCGGCAGTTGATCGTACCCAAAGAAATCGGGGATAGAAGCGGGCACGCTCGAAATATGCCAGGCTCGCCGCATAATTCCCAGGGGCGTTTGACGCTTGGAGCCTTCAAAATCGTCCACATAAGCCACGCCATTGTTGTCACCTGTTTTTGGATTATTTTGCTTATTCGGATTTGGAACTACCTGAGCCACTTCCCCCTCAAACTTGAGCGTGGAGGGTTCACGCGTCTGAACAATCGGAAGAGCATTAATCGCTTTCGTGAGAAAATAGGGATTAAAATTGAGTTTGGAATTCAGATCCCAGACAAAATTGGTCATCGGGCCGTTCTGCCCAAGCCGGATTTTTTGGTCAATGGTACTCTGATTCAAATATAGAAACGTGCCGCCAATAAAGGAATCATTAAAAAGATGGTAATCCCAGCGCATGCCAAGCAGGGTTTTTCGATTGATTTGAAAAAGTTGATTGCTTTCGTATGTAATGTTAAGAGAAGCATTAGGGTCCGTAGCGGCTTCATCCAGAATAGTTAAACTTCCGGAAAAATAATCAATAATGTAGTCCACCCCTTTTACCAGACGCCGTCCATTTAACGTAATGACTTCACTGTTTTCAATAACATTGAATCCCAGATTGTAATTGGGCTGACGAATTTTGGCCTTTACCGAAATGTAAAAATTGCTTTTGGACGTAATGTATTGGTAATCGGTTGTGTCGTAAATAGCTCGCACATATTTGGTGGAATCCAGAAGGCTGTTTTCAGTTTTGGCCGGTGCAAACGGAGTTAAACTGGGGAAAATGAGTTCTCCACGCGCCCAGTTAATAATATTGGGATCATCATCCAGAATATTGTCCGGGGTCGGATTTCCGTTCAGATCCCGCTTATCAAGGCCAAAAATCTGCAAATAGGATACGGGTTTTCCATTCACCGTCTGTGTTTCTTGCGGATCTCCTGACGGAGGTTTATAAAATATCTTTAGATTGAAGCCGTCCTTGTTGATGTTTCGAGACCCCAGAAAATACACATTTCGCCATTCCAATTTCCAGGTTGGGTCGGACGGACGCGGGTTTTTGGGGCGAATGAGCTGCAGAATAATTCGCTTATTCGTGCCATCGTCTACATAATGGATGTCTCCTACCTCCGAGCCTGACGTATCTCGGTAAGCAGCCGCAAGGACTTCGCCTTCCCGCAGCGGGGAATTTAACGCAATGTAACCCAATTGCCGATCGATGTAATAATCGGTCGGATCAATTCGCAAAAAATAACCGCGGTAATGTTTTTGATCAACTGTATTTGTGTCAGGATTTTCCGGATGAGTTCCATCAATATCGGCAATTGCCCAACCCGGAAGGGACCCGGGCTTGCTCTCGTAACGAACATCCGATTTGTACAACTCAATCTTTGAAATCACGCGTTTCGGATCGTACTCGTGAAGCCCATCAGAATTCACTTTTCGGTAATTATTTCGGTAAAAATCATTCAGGAAAAAATACGTGCCTTTGCGGTACTGGTAATCCTGAATTTTATTTTCATCTTCAGTGGCGCCACCCTGGATGCTCAATTTCTTCTTCTGGCCTTTTTCCTGACTGGCAATCGCCGTGATATTTAGGTTTCCAACTTGCGCATTCGCTTTAATGCCAAATAGACCAGAATTTTTTCCACTAAAAGTTACAAATTGTGTAGCAGGCAGGGAAAGAGCAATATTACCGGCTTTAATGCTTTTGACAATCTCGTCTTCAAAGCCCTTGTATTCCAGGCGAATAGCATTGTTAAATTCAAATGGGCGTTCACTGTCCTGATCGACGTAAACGTTCACCTTTTTCCCAACGTTTCCTTTTACGGTGAATCGCTGTGTCTGCTTCATCTGGAAATTGTAATCGGATTGGCGATTTATGGCGGTTTTCACTTCACTGCGTTTTTCATGGCGCAGCCCCCCGTCGATGTTAATATTTCCGACAACCTTCAGACCCACGGAAGCTCCCCCAAAGATTTTCTGGAAGGCCTGACTTTTAATCGGAATCGGGATGTCAAAACCGATCCCTTTCCCTCCCTGTTTCTCGAGACGCTTTCCAAAAATTTGCTCGTGAACAGCCTTCTGCCAGAGGTTCTGATTTTGATGCGAAATTCCAAGTGACAAATAATCATTAAACGGAATAAACGTCGGAACGCGAAACCAATTACCCAAAAATGATTCCGAAACGGTTACGTACGACCGTGTAGAATCGATCTTGAGCTCTCGCTTCAGACCCTGTAAATGATTTTGCAAATAGGGGTGGTTGATTGAAATCTGTTTCAGCCCGGCATATTCCTCTTTAAAAAGCGGGGCACATACCCCACTGGAGTGCGGAGCAACTCGCAATCCAAGAGTTGCCGATTGTTTCTGACGAGATGCAGAGAACGCTTCGGAAATCAGCACAAACAGAACAAACACCACCACCCACGCGAGGGCTACGCCTTTCTTCAAACCTGCACGTCCCATGGATGGATTGGATTTCTAACTTTTTTCACGATAGGTTTTGTCGATTCCTACACTAATTATCGTAACAATTTTCCGAAGGGTTCCCTCCATTGGTTGAGTTTGTAAATATGAGCTAAAAAATAATAAATATATCGGGGAATATCAAGCCAATTTTCAAGAATTTACTGGAATTAAAAATGGTTACCCTCTCGTTAAAGGCATTCTTCTTGGGCAAACATCTGAAATTAGCCTTGTTTTTGATGGTGATTCATACTATTTTGTAAAAAGGTTTTCGGATAAATTCAAATTCACAGTTATTAAAATTCCAAACAACTTATAAAGTTCCCCGAGTTTCGGAATTTATGAAAATAGTCTCTAAATACGTTCTTAAAGAGCATATCGGGCCATTCATTTTTTCCTTGATGCTCATCATCCTGCTTTTCCTGATGAACATTATCTTTCGGGAATTGGGCCACATCTTGAGCCGCGGGCTAAAATTGAAAATCGTCCTCGAATTTCTCTTTCTGAATATTGCGTGGATTGTTGCCCTTGCCGTCCCGATGGCCGTCCTGATTGCCACACTGATGGCTTTCGGACGCCTCTCTGCCGATAATGAGATTACCGCTCTAAAATCCAGCGGCATTAGTTTTTATCGCGTCTTAACCCCTGTCCTCCTCTTTTTTGCAGGCGTGGGCATTTTACTGGTTCTTTTTAATGATCGGGTTCTTCCCAATTTCAATCACCGGGCCCGGCTGCTAACAACAGACATCTTGCGCAAACGCCCTACGCTGAAATTGGAACCCAATGTCGTTTTTAAAGAAATTCCTAAGATTACACTACTGGTGCACGATGTCAAAGATACCGGAGATTCCTCTAAAATTTACGACGTCGTTCTGGACGATCGAAGTGACCGCCAGATTTTGAAGACAATTCTTGCCAAATGGGGAAGCGTCCATTTCGATTACCAATCTGAGCGGTTGATTCTCAATCTTTACGACGGAGAAATTCACCAAGTGACAATTGGAAAACTATCCGAGTACCAGCGCGTGAGGTTCCACAAATACCGCGTCTCGGTAGATGTGCCGGGACTGTCGCTCCAGCGGAGTAATTCGCAGTATCGTGGCGATCGCGAAAAGAGTGTCGAAATGCTGCTTCGGGACGTCAAAAATCTTCGGAAAGCCATTAAACGGGAACGCGAAAACCTGTACCGAATGGGAGCAAAATCCTTCCAGCAAGCCTTTCCGGAACCCCTGCTCACCGGGGGAAATAGTGTCCCCCGCTTGTCTGTTCTGGGCGGAATTGCCGCATTTCAACCCGCAAGACAGGATTCTGAAATTGTTGCAAGAGAGGCTGCAAATTTAGTTTCTCAGCTCCAGATGGAGCAGCGAATTATTAAAAGCTATTACCGATCCATTAATTCGTTAATGGTAGAAGTTCATAAAAAATACTCTATTCCGGCTGCTTGCATTGTTTTTGTTCTCATCGGTGCACCTCTCGGAATGATGACGCGAAAGGGGAATCTTGGAATTAGCGGTGGAATCAGTGTGATATTTTTTCTGATTTACTGGATTTTTCTGATTGGCGGCGAGGAACTGGCCGATCGACAATACATTACACCCTTCTGGTCGATGTGGGCAGCAAATATTTTTGTTGGTGCCGCCGGAATTTATCTAACGGTTTCCAGTGTCCGGGAATTTCACCCGCTGGAGATTAGCCGGTTTATTCCGAAATTTTTACGGAAATGAGCATCTGTTCCACACGGAGGTAAACCTCCGGGTTAAGTAAAAGCAAGCATCCTGATGGATGCTAAAATTTGGTGTGACAAATCACATTTTTTATTGAAAATGACCTGGAATAAAGACTGGGGAAGTCCCCTCTATCAAGGGGATTTAGGGGTGTGTGTTTTTATCTTTACATGTTCACGTAATGATTTTGAAAGAAGCGGATAACACACCCCGTTCTCCCCAACCGGCGGGGACATCCATCTCAAGATGGGAGTTTAACGGGGTTGCGCTAAAATAGATTTCCCGTTGTGCACGGGATCATTTATTTGGTAAATATGCTACAACTCCATAACAAATAAACTATTACAAAATAATCGCAACGGTGAAAATCCTTGCTTTATTTCGCCCAGGGTTTACCCTGTGGCAACACACTAACGAGATCCGATTATGAAAATTTTGGATCGCCACATTTCACGGCAGTTTTTGAATGTGCTGCTTTTTACCATTGTTGCTTTTATCGCGATTTTCCTTATCGTCGATCTAATAGAAAATCTCGATCGATTTATTGACAAGCGGGTGCCCTACCCGCTGGTGATCGAATATTACATCTATTATTTGCCCAATATTTTTACGCTTGTTCTTCCCGTGGCCATGCTGCTGGCAAGCCTGCTGTCGATAGGCCAATTTTCCCGCTATAATGAAATTACCGCCATGAAATCCACAGGAATTAGCCTGTACCGTGTAGCCTTCCCATTGATTGTAATTGGATTTTTCGTAAGCCTTGGCGCGCTGGTTTTTAATGAATCCATTGTACCTAAAGCCAATCGTGGCAAATTCAAAATTCAAAGGCTGTATCTAGACAAGATTCCTCCGCAAATTTATTATCGGCGGAGCAATATTACCATTCTTGAAGGTCAACACCAGCGGGTAACCATCCGTCTTTACGATGGCCAGAAAAAAGTCGCTCACAATGTGAGCGTCCAAACCTTTGAATCGGGAGAATTAACCTCTCGTATTGACGCGGAAAAGATGCTCTGGAAAGGAAATCATTGGGAATTACAGAACGGCTATTTTCGCACATTCTCCGGAGATAAGGAAACACTTTCACACTTTAAGGTTAAGGACGATTTAAAATTTACATTTCTGCCGAAGGATCTGGAGAAAGCTCAGAAAAAACCGGAAGAAATGAATTTTTTTGAGCTGCGTACTTTCATCACTAAAATGCGAGAGGCCGGGGTGGACCCCACCAAATGGCTGGTTGATCTTCAGTTTAAGCTGGCTTTCCCCTTTACAAATCTGATTATCGTGCTGTTTGGCATTCCTCTTGCGGTTACCAATCGTCGCAGCGGCCCGGCACTGGGATTTGGCCTGAGCCTGATCATCGTTTTTGTCTTTTTCGGAATGATTAAAATAACCCAATCCCTCGGCCACGACGGAACCCTTTCCCCATTCTGGGCAGCCTGGTTTAGTGATTTATTTTTCGGTGTAATGGGAATTTTCCTGCTGGTGAAGGCAAGGAAATAGGGTGACCGTAAATCTTGAAATCAGGTCGAACACTTCGCAGAAAAAAGGG
>CAZMRE010000002.1:0-59819 GCA_964568545.1 uncultured Deferribacteres bacterium
AATTGATTGTATTAATCGTCAAATTAATAATCATCGTAACGCGCGTATCCCCGGCGGCCCTCATAATTCCCATTGCCACAAAGTTTGTCAAAATCAGGGGGGAAAAGAGGGCGATAATTCGTAAATATTGAATACCCGATTGTTGTGCGATACGCTCTTTTTCCCGAATGATTGTGAATAAGGTCGTCGCTCCAAAATACCAGATAATGGCAACAAGAATAGCCATAACGATCCCGATCATCAGCGCCTGTCCAAAGATATGGTTGGCTTCCCAGTTTTCGCCTGCCCCGAGATGACGGTTGATGATGATGGAACTTCCGACAATGAAAGTGAGAAAGATTGTGAAAAAAAGAATAATCACTTGAATGGCCATTCCAACACCGGCAAAAGCGGCTGCTGACAGGTGGCCAATCAAAATGGCTTCAATTGTCCACATGATCGTTTGCGATGACAGGTCAATCACAGCCGGAAGCGAGGTTTTCAGGATGTCCCTGAGCGGAGAATGTCTTCTCTTTAAAATAGAGGCCATTTTATTTGTATCTATATTAAGCCAATCCCCCATTATGAGTGGGGGATCGGTTTAACTGATTGGTTTCAATTAATAAGCCAAACAAATTATATTCTCTGAGTTTGCAGAGTGTACCAACTAATCTTCGTAATAATCAAGACCCAGATGTGTAATTTGTTCTTCGCCCATGAGATAGCGAAGGGTGTTTTTCAATTTCATTGATTGAATAAACAAATCGTGTTCCGGATACAAACCGGGTTTGGTAATTGGGCTTTTGAAATAAAAAGACAGCCATTCCTGAATGCCCTTCATCCCTGCGCGCTGGGCTAAATCCATGAAAAGAACTAGATCAAGAACGATTGGGGCAGCCAGAATGCTATCGCGGCATAGGAAATCAATCTTGATTTGCATGGGATATCCCAGCCATCCGAAAATGTCAATATTATCCCAACCTTCTTTATTGTCACCACGAGGCGGGTAATAGTTGATTCGAACCTTGTGGTAATAGTTTTTGTAAAGTTCAGGATAAACGTCCGGTTGGAGAATGTAATCCAGAACCGAGAGCTTGCTTTCTTCCTTTGTTTTAAAGGAACCGGGATCGTCCAAAACCTCACCATCGCGATTGCCAAGGATGTTTGTTGAAAACCATCCGGAAAGTCCTAACAATCTGGCTTTCAGTCCGGGAGCAATAATGGTTTTCATGAGTGTTTGTCCGGTTTTGTAATCCTTTCCCGCAATTGGAACGTTGTTTTCGTTAGCCAGCTGCATAAGAGCTGGAATGTCTGTTGTTAGATTGGGAGCACCATTAATAAAAGGGACGCCCATTTTGAGTGCGGCGTATGCGTAAATCATGCTGGGTGCAATGGCCACATGGTTTTCCTTTAATCCCTTCTCAAAACTATCCAAGTCTTTGTGAATTGTCTGAGGTTTAATGAAAACTTCTGTGCTTCCGCACCAATCCACGACCACGCGATCCAGATTATTTTTTTCTTTGAAATTGGAAATATCCTCCATCAGCATTTGCGCGTATTCCCATTTGGTCTCGGCTTTTTTGATGTAGGTGCCGTGCAGCCTCTTGACATATTCCTGGTCAAACACGGCCCTCATCGGCCTGATAGTTTCCAATTCCGGTTTAATCTGATCCAAAAGGCCTTTATCCAGAACTCCTGCATTAACAGCCGATTGGTAGACATTGTCCTCAAAAATATCCCATCCGCCAAAGACTAGGTCATCCAAACCGGCGAGTGGGACAAATTCTTTGATTTTGGGAACGCGGTTATCCGTTCGTTTTCCAAGACGAATGGTGCCCATTTGCGTTAGCGATCCGAATGGCTGGCCGAATCCCTTGCGAATAGCAATCACACCTGCGATAAATGTTGTACCTACGGCACCCATTCCGGGCAATAAAACCCCTAATTTCCCCCGGGGTTCTTTAATATTTTTCTTCAAAGTATTTCTCCTTTCTTTAATCAGATGTCTTTGAAATAATGTGATTTTTTTCATCAACCAGAACAACGGTTGGACGCAATGTTTTTGCTTCTTCTTCCGTCATTACAGCGTATGAGATGATAATCAGATAATCGCCCAACTGAGCCATTCGAGCGATAGCTCCATTTAGTCCGATTTTTCCGGATCCCCGTGCGCCTTCAATGACGTAAGTTTCTCCCCGTTGTCCAGTGTTAATGTTTAAAACTTGGACTTTTTCATTGGGCAGCAAATGGGCGGCATCCATAAGATCCCGATCGATCGTAATGCTACCCTCGTAATTCAGGTCAACTTCGTTGACTACAGCTCGGTGGATTTTTGATTTGTACATATGATACAGCATTTTGATCACCTACTTTTTTAATCAATCTGATCAAGGTTGTTAATTTTTTCGTTTTTTTTCCCATTTTCCTGGGCCCAGATATAATAGATGCGCTGGATTGCCGTAATATTTGCAAAAATTGCGATAAAAACAATTCCTGCGATGAATACATATTCGTGAATGAGAGCCGTAATTCCAAGCGTAACAATGCGCTCGGGACGCTGCATAATACCAACTTTACAGGAGAATCCCAGGCCCTCGGCGCGAGCGCGAACGTAACTAACCATAATAGAACCACCAAGGGCAATAAAGACTGCAATTGAAGCCAACATGTGATTGGAAACAATAAAAAAATAGGCAATGCCGAAAAATACAATCACTTCGGAATAGCGGTCGAGGGTGGAATCGTAAAGTGCACCAAATTTTGTAACCTGGCCGGTTGCTCTGGCAACACGACCGTCAAAAATGTCAAAAATTCCTGCGAAAAGTAGCAAGGCGCCCCCTGCGCGAAGTGAACCCGCCCCAAAAAAATAGGCTGCAAAAAGACTAACGATAAAGCCAATAGTTGTAAAAGTGTTCGGATTTACTTGCGCTTTGATGAAAATGTCAATAATCGGTTGAATAATCTTTACAAAACTATCCTTAATCCAATCAGGAAGAATAACGATTCTAAGTTTTTTCTTTTCAGCATGTTCCAATAGCCTATTCCTCATTTCGTGAGATTTGAGTTTCCTTCAATCATCAAGACGATTTCGCCCTTCAGTTTTTTGTCGGCAATTCTTTCCAGTACGTCGGAAAGGCTACCGCGAATAAACTCCTCAAACTTTTTTGTTAATTCACGAGCAATCACAATGCGGCGATCTCCAAAATGATCCAAAATATCCTTCAGCGTTCGTTGAATCCGATGAGGGGATTCGTATAAAACAATGGTACGCTCTTCTTGTGCCAATTGGCTTAGCCGCGTTTTTCGCCCCTTTTTGAGAGGCAAAAATCCTTCAAAAACAAACCGGTGCGTAGAGAGCCCGGACGCAATTAATCCGGCAATAAATGCCGCTGGTCCGGGAACCGGAACAATTGTGACACCCGCCTGAATCGCGCGTATCACAAGGTAGTAAGCCGGATCGGAAATGCCCGGCGTTCCCGCATCGGTTACCAATGCAAGCGATTTCCCCTGTGACAAAAAATCAAGGAGCTCAGGTGTTTTTTTTATCTGATTATACGAATAAAAACTTGTTGTTGGTGTAAAAATTTCATAGCGATTCAAGAGAATCTTAGTTTTGCGGGTATCCTCAGCAGCAATAAGATCGACTTCCTTTAAAATGCGCAACGCCCTAAGCGTGATGTCCTCCAGATTGCCGATTGGCGTGCTTACCAAATAGAGAATACCCGCACCCATAAATTAAAGCGATTTTATCACCGACCGAAGTATTGAAAACCCCTGGTCGATTTCATTCTTTTGAATGTTCAAAGGCGGCCTGAAACGAATAGAATCGTGGCCGCTTTTCAGAACAATTACCTTATTTTCGTGAGCTCGTGTAAAGACCTGGTCGCGAACAGCTTCGTTCGGAAGCGTGAACGCCGCAAAAAGCCCCTTTGCCCGTACGTTGCTGATCAATTCAGGAAATTCATCTTCAAGAGCCTGAATGTGGTCGAAAAAATACGTGCCCATTTTTGCGGCATGATCTACCAGATTTTCTTCAGCAATGATTTCGAAATATCGCTGAGAACGAACCATATCCGTCAAATTTCCACCCCAGGTGGAATTAATACGACTGGATTCGCTGAAGACGTTGTTTTCAACTTCATCGATACGATCAGTTGCCAAAATTCCGCAGACCTGCGTTTTTTTGCCAAAAGCCATAATGTCTGGATGAACACCGAAATGTTCGTGTGCCCACATTTTTCCTGTCAGGCCAACGCCGGTTTGAATTTCATCAAAAATCAGGAGGATTTCATTTTCGTCGGCAATTTTGCGCAATTGTTGAAAAAACTCAGGCCGGAAGTGGTTATCTCCACCTTCACCTTGAATCGGTTCGATAATAATGGCTGCAATGTCGTCGGGATTGTTCCGTATTGCCTCTCTAATTTGTCGGATGCTCTCGTCCTCCGCGGCTTTCACTTGCTCCAGGCGTTCAATTGTTAAAGGGAAAGTTATTTTGGGATTCAGAACTCTAGGCCAATTAAATTTGGTGAAGTACTGAGTCTTCCTCGGATCGGCTGTATTCGTTAGGGAAAGCGTGTACCCGCTCCTGCCGTGAAAGGCTTCCTTAAAATGGATAATCTGATGTCCCTTTTCCTCTTTATAGCCCTTCGCAAAATTTTTCCGAACCTTCCAATCAAAAGCCGCTTTCAGGGCATTCTCCACAGCAAGCGCACCGCCATCAATAAAAAATACGTGTTTAAAGTAATCCGGAACGGCCGTTTCAAAAAAGGTTTCCACAAATTCTGCCATTTCAACCGTGTAAAAATCAGAATTCGAGGGTTTTTGAATAGATGCCCGCACCAATTTTTGTTTGAATTCATCTGTTGTCATTTTGGGATGGTTAAATCCCAGGGGATTTGTCGCAAAGAAACTAAAAAAATCCAGATATTCCGACCCATCCCTGGCATCCACCATATAACTGCCATGACTTTTTTCCAAATCTATTACAATGTCGAAACCATCGACTAACATGTATTTACTGAGTACACTAAGTACTTCGTCTGGTTTTACGTGTATCATTCCAACTCCTTTCTCTCTGTGACCCTTTCCAATTTACAATGTGCGATTTTTGAAACGCATCAAGTTTTTTATTGACGATTGTCAATCTGAGCGCGTTGTAATTTTCCGCTAAAATCCACATAAATTGTTTTTATCTCTGAAAAGAAATCGTACACTGCCCAACCACCTTCTCGATGGCCGTTTCCAGTTTCTTTTACGCCGCCAAATGGCATGTGACATTCGGCACCGATCGTCGGCCCATTAATGTAGGTGATACCTGCCTGAATGTCACGCATGGCCTTGTACGCCAGATTGATGTCCTGTGTATAGATTGAAGACGAAAGCCCGTACACCACGCCGTTAATGACATTGATTGCTTCATCGAAATCCTTTACCTTGATGACTGACAGGACAGGGCCAAAAATTTCTTCCTGGGCAATTCTCATTTCGGGTTTAACATCTACAAAAATGGTCGGCTTATAGAAAAACCCTTTCTTAAGATCGCCTTCCTCGGCATATTCGCCGCCTAGCAGCAGGGTTGCACCTTCTTTTTTGCCGATTTCCACGTATCCGTGAATCTTTTCCCTAGCAGCGGCGTTAATAACCGGCCCGACATCAACGGATTCATCAAGGCCATTTCCCAGTTTCAATTTGGAAGCGCTTTCAACCAGCATGTCGATAAACTTCTCATAAACCTTTTCGTGCACAATGAGACGGCTGGTGGCAGTGCACCGCTGACCGGTTGTGCCAAATGCTCCCCATAAAACACCTTCGAGAGCGAGGTGCAAGTTGGCATCGTCCATTACGATTTGTGCGTTTTTGCCGCCCAACTCGAGGGATACGCGCTTTAAATCCTTGCCTGCCTTCTGTGAAATAATTTTGCCGACGGCGGACGAACCTGTAAATGAAATTAGGTTAATATCCGGATGTTCAACAATTGGGATACCTACCCCATTGCCGGTTCCATGAACAATATTGATGGCCTGCGGTGGAACGCCTGCATCCAGGAAAATTTCCACCAGTTTGGTTGCTGTTGCCGGGGTGTCGCTCGCAGGTTTGAAAACAACGGTATTACCCGTGAGGAGTGCCGGAAATATTTTCCAGCTTGGAATGGCCATTGGAAAATTCCAGGGTGAAATAACGCCCGCAACGCCAATTGGAATGCGCATGGTCATATTGAATTTATTGGGCAATTCAGAAGGAACTGTGTGTCCAAAGAGTCTGCGGCCCTCGCCAAAAGCATAGTAGGCGGTATCGATGCCTTCCTGCGTGTCCCCACGTGTCTCCGCAATGACCTTTCCCATTTCGCGCGTCATCAGGCGTGAGATTTCTTCTTTTCGCTCAACCATAATGTCGCCTGCCTTTTTCATGATTTCACCCCGCACCGGGGCGGGTACCAGGCGCCATTCGTCAAAAGCCTTTCTGGCCGCTTTTACAGCACGATCGACATCCTCTTTCGCGGATTTTGGAAAAATGCCTACAATTTCATCCCAATTGGCGGGATTGTGATCTTCAAACGTTTCACCCGATTTAGCATCTACCCATTCACCATTGATAAAATTTTTGTAAATGTCAGCCATTGTTGCCTCCATTAATATTAGTATATTAGAAGATTCTATGAAAAAAGTTCTCTCTCCGTAATGATCGGATTTGAGATCCCCCAATGGTGGCCCCGTCTTATGCGCTTTTTCACAGATGATGGGGAGTAAGATTCTAATTTTAAACCTATTAATGATAGCAAAAATTCTTTAAAATGTCAAGTTAATTACATCTAAGTTTGGAGTGGAAAATAAAAAAGCCAACGAGGATCTCGTTGGCTTTTCGTGGTGGGCAGGAAGCGACGCGAGGAATTCAATCCCCCATATTAGCCCCTAAAAATGCTTGAATAATCTGTCTTAAATCTACAATTCCTTTTAAATAGGATTTTCTTTCTAATGGAATCGAGCCGTATCGATCAAAGAATTCCCCAAGATAAATAAATTTGCCGTTGCCGTTTTTACTGAGCAAATCAGTTGTTAATTTGATCGCTGTATTTTGCAATTCCCTTTCATTAAAATAGGTATTTTGAGATTTCTTAACTGCCTGGATTGCATTAAATTTTAATTGGGCTAAAAAGATCTTGTAAATTGTATCAATCCATAGAAGAAAATCGGGTGTCCCCAATGGGTGATCTGCGAATTGGCCGGTAACTCCCCACTTTTGGTTGAAACGATTTGTTGATAACATTACAAAGCCTCGAGCATTAGTTCTTTTTATTCATTTATACTACAAGTTTTATGCCAGAAAAGGATTATTTGTGAATTGGATGAATTATAGCTAATAATATTAACAAGATAGCAGCGGTTTGAAATAGTTTTTTGTTACTTTTCGAGGAAAGAATGTGTAATCTTTTTGCAACAAAAAGCCCTTTTTTGTCAGCAAAAAAAGACAAAAATTGGGCCGCTTATTTTTTTTATCGGAGCATTTAAGGTGAAAATAGGAAAAATTCAAGTGTTTTTGATAACTTAACGCAACTTGAAACTCTGGCCTAAGGCGGATTAGGCTTTCATAAGCCCGTAAATTTGAATTTTTTTGTACAGATAGGTGCGGGCGATTTTCAGGTCCTGTGCTGATTTTGCAACATTCCAATCATTTTTTTCCAGAGTTTTGCTGATAAGATCTTTTTCGAAAGCCTCCTTTGCCTCTTTTAGCCCTTTGTTTAACTTGTGACTGGTGTGTGCCTTTTCATTTGCGTCGGGAAGCTTTGTTTTCCGTTCCCAGACAACCATAAGCTCTTCTTTTGATATAATTTGGGAAGAAGTCATAATGACAAGTTTTTCTATCAGATTCCTTAGCTCTCTTACATTGCCCGGCCATGAATACCGCATAAGTGAATGAATGGCATCCGATTCAAGACTTTTCAGGGGAATTGAATATTTTCTGGAAAAAAAACGGAAGAAATGTTTGACCAAAATGGGAATATCGCTTATTCGTGATCGGAGAGGCGGAGTATGAATGGTGACAACATTGAGACGGTAGTAGAGATCTTCCCGAAAATTGCCTGCTTTCATTTCTTCGTTTAAATTTTTATTAGTTGCCGCAATAATCCTTGTGTCCACCTGAATGGATTGAGTAGAGCCGATTTTCTGAATGACACCCTCTTCAATTGCATGAAGCACTTTTGCCTGTGCGTCGAGGCTCATATCGCCAATTTCATCCAGGAAAATGGTGCCTCCATTTGCGCGCAAGAATTTTCCCTTGTGCTCGTTTGCAGCGCCCGTAAATGCACCCTTTACATGACCAAATAATTCATTTTCGATGAGATTGGCAGGAATTGCCGCACAATTAACCTCGATAAAGGGTCCGCTGGCTCGGTTACTTTTTCGGTGAATGGCACGGGCCACCAGTTCCTTTCCCGTGCCATTTTCACCCAAAATCAATACGCGGCTATTGGTTTTTGCAACAAGAACAATACTCTCTTTAAGCGTTTGGATTTCCTGACTTTCTCCAACAAGGATTTCCTGAATGTCCGCCTTTTTTCGAAGCTCAATGTTTTCAACAATGAGCCGTTTTCGTTCCAAGCAGTTCTTAATGGCAAGCAGCATTCGTTCATTTGGAAATGGACGGATAAGATAATCGTATGCCCCCAGGCGCATGGCTTGAATGATTTCTTCTGTATTGTCGCTATCGGACATCATGATTACATCAACTGGAATGCCGTTATTTCGAATACTTCTGAGCACTGTGGTTCCATTACCGTTGCTGATTCCGGTTGAAAGCATTAGAATATCGACCGATTGCCCATGCAAGAAGTCGATCAGGTCATGAGGGTCCGAGTAGGAAAAAATGATAAAACCCTCTGCTTCAAGGAAATTCTTTAGTTGCGCTTGATAAGCCGGGTTGTCTTCGCCAACTAATATGACTTCCCCTGCCATTTGGGTTATCCTTTATTTAATGCGTATAAATTCAATCCGCCGGTTTTGTGCACGTCCCGTTTTGGTTGCATTGCTTGCAATTGGATCTTCCTCACCATATCCAATTGCTTGAATCCGCTTAGGTTCAATTCCGCGATTTACAAGATACTGCTTTACGGCTTCTGCCCGCTTTTGAGAAAGATGCAGATTAAAAGCCCGTGAGCCGATACTATCAGTGTATCCGCGTATTTCGACCTCAACATCCGGATTTTGCGCTAGAGATTCATAAACAGTATCCAAAATCGAATAAGAATCTGTAGTTAGGGAGGCGCTTCCGCTTTGAAAATGAACCCCTCTTAGAATAATCCGACCGCCCTTATTGAGCATGGATTTTGGTTTTTCGTCAGGGCAGCCATCGTCATCGTGGTATCCATTAATGGTTTCAGGGGCATTTGGGCACTTATCGCGCACATCCGGAATGCCGTCCTGGTCATTGTCGGGGTCTGGGATGCCATCCTTGTCTTGAAAACCATCTAGGTCTTCAGGTTGATTAATCGCTTTATCCAGGGAATCTGGAATCCCATCTTTGTCATTATCATAATCGGGGCATCCGTCTGTGTCTTGAAAACCATCTAAGTCTTCTGCCTTATTGGGGCAATGATCCAAGCTATCGGGAATGCCGTCGCCATCATTGTCGTAATCCGGTTCGCCGTCATAATCTTCAAAGTTGTCAAAATCCTCCGGGTGCTTGGGGTCTACATCTAACCGGTCTTCAATTCCATCTCCGTCTGAATCGCGGTGACTGGTACTGTAAAATCGCAATTCAATTCCTGCTTCCGCAATTCCCCGGTTGTCATCAACGGGTCCCCCGTCATAGCTTAAGCCGATTGTATCCTCGTTTCCCTTGAATATGTAGTGGAATCTAAAAAAGAGTGATGTTCCGACTTTATCGGAAAAGACTTTCTCTAATCCAAGGCCTGCAACTAATGTGCCATTAGCAATATCGCCATGCCCAGCAATGGATTTTCCGCGTTCTAGAGAGGATGTGGTATTGGAAATATCTCGAATCTCCCAATCCAAAATACCACCCCCAATTGAAAAAAAGGGGCGAAACGATTCTTCAGGTAATGGGGTGTACACCAATTGCGTCCAGACAGGCATCAGAAGCGTATGATAATGACTGATATGAGCAAACTGGGATCCCCCCTTGGAATTTCGCGGGTATACCCACCCATAGGATGTGTTTAGGTCAATAGCCAGCCGACTGGAAAAGCCGTAGCGAACAGACAAACCAGCCCATTGTTCTATCGTAGACAGGTCTGCTTGTCCGAGTACCATTTTTACTGGGCCGCCTGTAAAACCTATGCCCCAACGGTGGCTGAGATCCTGAGAGAATGCAAGCGTTGACATGAGTAAAATCGGGAAAAGAATCAAGCCCATCATTCGCAAAAACGTACGTGCTTTCATTTTTTTTCTCCCTAATTTGTGAAAAATTTGATACACGTGTATCATCTATGAACGAAAGAATTGCCCTATATGTGTAATTTAACAAAAAATATGAAATTTATATTTGACATCTGACAAAATTTTTGTTAATTAATTGTAAGATTCAATAATAAGCTATACCAAATGATACGGATATCCCCAACACGGCAATTTCAGGTACAATAATTGCAGTATTTTCACTCCAGAATATTAACAATAAATTTTAGGAGGATCCAAAATGAAAACTTTAAACAAAGGTATCCTGTTTTTGGTCATGCTTTTTTTAATTGCAAGTACAAGTTTTGCTGAAAACCAGAGAAAATATGGCATTGGATTCGATGGCGGTTTTCAGCGAATTCAGGGCGGTTCGCCAATAAATTATTTCAGTGCTGTTTACGGATTATATGGCATCTACAATTTGGGTCCCAACTATTCTATCCATGTGCGTGCTAGCTACGGAAAACTGGAAAGCAATAATGGCGGTTATTTTTGGTCTTCCTTAACACCTTTGGAAGCCTTCTTTTCTTACAAGTTTATGCGAACACCAAAATTTGAGCCTGCTTTCCATTTTGGTCTGGCGGCTTATCGCTTTACAAACGCAAAGTTTAAGCCGAAACACTATTATGACGGAGCTATTTTCCCCGGAATTGATATTCAATATTATCCACTACGAAATATATCCGTGCTTTTCTCGGCAGATTATAAACTCACAACAGGAAAAGATCTTGACAATGTGTCAACGATCCGGGATGGCTACGCAGTAATTCGGGGCGGTTTAACGTATTATTGGCTAAAAGAATCCAGAAAGAAACGATTCCAGCCCAAGAGAAAATCTCGTACTACTAGCACTCAAGTTGTGTCAAAGAACAATAAGAAAGCAATTCCCCCCAATCAGCAAGCATCTGCTGGTAATGAGGAAGATGTATATCTAAAAGTTGTCGAATTGAAATCGACCATTGATAATCTTCAACAAAAATTGAAACAAAAACAGGCACAGATTGACGAACTTAAGGTCTTATTGAATATTAAAAAAGATAAAATTGCATTGTTGAATTCAAAAGTTAAGAATTTGCAAGCAAATTCAGCAAGCGGCCAATCCTATTCCTTAGGCAAAAACGCCCAATTTTCGGGATCCAATACGATGGCGACATCTGCTAAAACTACCAATGCCTCGGCGAATGTAAATTTTAGACGAGCCTATAAAGAGGCCCTAAATGAATTCAATTCGCGGCAGTACAAAACCGCCATTCGAGATTTTTCTCTCTTAATTCAAACGAATCCGAGCCACCCGCTTGCCAGCAATTGCCATTATTGGATCGGTGAAAGCTATTATGCGCTAAAAAACTATCAAAAGGCAAAGGAGGCTTTTACTAGCGTTTTATCTTATCAGAAAACCTATAAAAGGCAGCCGGCACTGTTAATGTTGGGATTATCATATTTAAGAATGGGCAATAAAGAACAAGCCAAAGAACAATTCAGCACACTTATTCGAAAATATCCATCATCCATCTATGCGAAGAAAGCAAAACGATTTTTGAATAAAATTGAGAGAGTCACAATTTCCTGATCACTAATTCTGTGAAACAATGGAGCCTGCCAAGTAATTATATCGGCAGGCTTTTTTATTTCGTTTAGATGTCTAATTTGTTGGAAAAATAATTCAAAAGTTGTGCGGACGCGATTCGAATTTGTTCCATGCTGTCTCTGTCGCGAACAGTAACGGTTTGGTCTTCAAGTGTTTGGGAATCTACTGTGACGCAATATGGGGTTCCGATTTCATCCTGACGGCGATATCGACGGCCGATGGCACCGCTTATATCGTAAAAGGTTTTGTATTTTTTCTGCAGGTCGGCCTGAATTTTTTGAGCGATCTCTGGCATTCCTTCCTTTTTAATCAGCGGGAAAACAGCAATTTTGATGGGAGCAATTTTTGGGTTCATTTTCAAAACCACCCGTGTTTCTCCCTTGACTTCCTCTTCCTGATAGGAATCGGAAAGAACGGTTAGTAAGGTGCGGTCAACGCCTGCTGATGTTTCAATGATGTAAGGAATGTAGCGCTCATGGGTTTGATCATCAAAATAGCGCAAATCTTTTCCGGAGAATTGTTGGTGTCGGCTCAGATCAAAGTCCGTGCGATTGTGAATGCCCTCCAATTCCTTCCAGCCAAAGGGGAATTCGTACTCGATGTCAAAGGCAGCTTTTGCGTAGTGAGCCAATTCATCCGGACCATGTTGATGAAAACGCAGTTTTTCGGAGCGAATTCCCAGTTCGCCGTACCAGGCCATTCGAGCGGCTTTCCATTTCGCAAAAAAGTCTTCGTCTGTACCAGGCTTGACGAAATACTGCATTTCCATCTGTTCAAATTCGCGGGTTCGGAAAATGAAATTGCCCGGCGTGATCTCGTTTCGAAAAGCCTTTCCGATTTGAGCTATTCCGAAAGGAATTTTTTTGCGGGATGCTTTTTGCACGTTCAGAAAATTGACGTAAATTCCCTGGGCAGTTTCAGGCCGAAGGTAGATTGTATTTGTTTCGTCTTCAACAGGACCCATAAAAGTTTTGAACATCAAATTAAACTGACGCGCTTCGGTAAGTTCCCCGCCGCAAACGGGGCATTTATTGCCTTCAATTTCGTCGGCGCGAAAACGACGCTTGCATTTCTTGCAGTCAACCATGGGGTCTGTAAAATTTTCCACATGCCCGGAAGCCTTCCAAACAGTGGGATGCATGATGATACTGGCGTCGAGTCCCTCGATATCGTTTCGCCAAAAGACCATTGATCGCCACCAGAATTCCTTAATATTTCGCTTCAACTCCACGCCGACTGGCCCGTAATCCCAGCAACTGTTAATGCCGCCGTAAATTTCACTGGATTGAAAAACAATGCCGCGCCGCTTGCTGAGGGAGACGAGTTTGTCCATCATGTTTCCACTTGATTTTGCCATTCAGGTAGTACCTCCGAATATTTAGTGTATGGATCGCAAGAAATTAACCGAGCGAAGAATTGCCAATTCATTAAAATGCATTTTTAAATAATATAATAAAAAATTTTCAATTTCTAAAAAAGTTTTTTTTGAAGCTGTTAGTTTTTCAATATTTTGCCAGGGATATTCTCTTAAAGCCAGAATAAATTTTATTCCATCTACAGACACTGGTAACCCGGAATGCTTGTTTCCTCCACATTTTTCGCAAATATAGCCGCCGCGATCAAAATCAAAATACACATAATCGCCGGTGGGGGGCTGTCCGCATTTTAGGCAGCGTCTTAGTTTTGGGTGAAATCCACTAATTTCAATAAAGCGAATCAAAAATGCATTAAAATAATTTCGATAATTTGCACTGCTGTTTATTCCCTCAAATGAGGAAATGATCGTGTGAAATAATCGTGGATTTCCTTCGCCCGGCATCTGTGTGCGATAAATGATTTCAGCTACAATACTAGCATACGAAAACCGGTTTAAGTCGTCTCTTAAGTGCGAAAAGGCCTTAACCAATTCGGCATTCGATAGGAACTGAAGTTCCCGTGTTTCCTTAAAATAATAAACGATTCTCAAATAATTTAATCCGTCCAACAAGGCCCCGAATTTACTTTTTGAGCTTCGAACCCCTTTTGCGATTAATTGGAGTCGGCCGTATTCTTTGGAATAAACGGAAACAATTTTACTGGTTTCTCGAAAGTCGTGTGTTTTAAGAACGATGGCTTCTGATTTAAGAATCGACATTTTTATTTTTTAGAATTAAAGTTTGTGCCTTTTTATGGAAATCCCGCCATTAATGAATTATGGTGATTGTACAAGGAAAGTCTAGCGTGGCCAAGCCCTAAAAAATAAGTGTCAAGGCCACAAAGAATTCACAAAGCTTGCCGCGGAAAAACCAATTTCCCTTTATTCTTTGAATTCTTTGTATCTTCTTCGAGAACTTTGTGGTGAAAAAAAATTTTTACAGAAAACAAAGACTTAATTGGTACAATTATGATACAAAAACACAAAAAAGCTGTCTATTCTCTTCAATTGACTTAAACAATCACCACAATTTATTGCGATGAAATGCATTAGGACATTAATTTAATGAAAATGGTCACCATCGAAAAATAAATCAGCAGCCCGAAGATGTCGTTGGACGTTGTAATAAATGGACTTGTGGCAACAGCCGGATCAATTCCGATTTTCTTAAGAAAAAAAGGAATGATCGCACCCATAAATGCTGCATTCTCAATAACCACGATCATGGAGATGCCAATCATCATGCCCAATTTTACATCGTGAAGCCAAAGGCTGGAAATCGAAAAAACAAGCGTTGCCAGAATAATTCCGTTAAGGAAAGCAACCAAAAATTCATGGTAAAGCCGTTTTCGGGTGTCGATAAGTGCAATTTCACCGGTTGCCAATCCGCGAATAACTACCACAGCCGCTTGGTTGCCGACGTTTCCACCCACGGCCATTATCAAAGGTACGAAAAAAACAACAGAAATCAAATGAGAAATAGACACCTGAAACCGACTCATCAAATAGCCGGAAATAATTTCACCGCCAAAAGCTACCAAAAGCCACGGCAGCCTGGAACGGCTTACTTTGAAAGGGGATGTTTCCGGAATATCGGTTTCGGTAATACCGGCCATCATTGTAATGTCTTCGGATGCTTCATCTTCAATCACATCGATCACATCGTCAATTGTGATGCGACCAACCAGCCGGTCTTTTGAATCCACAACCGGTACAGAGACCAGATCGTACTTTTTTACAATTCGAGCAACCTCTTCTTGATCCATGTCCGTGTGGACGGAAATAATATCCGTATCCATAACGTCTTTTACCCGGGCACCCCGTCGCGAAAGAATTAATTTTTTAAGAGGAATTTCGCCCACCAGACGGCCGTCATTATCAATGGCGTAAACATTGTAGATTTCTTCAACCTCTTCTGCCTTTTCCCGAATTTCCTGAATGGCTTCGTCCACAGAATCGTCCTGATTAACGGCCACAAATTCCTTGGCCATAATTCCACCGGCCGTTTCGCTGTGGTGGGCCAACAGCTCCCTGACTTCCTCCTGTTCCTCTTTATTAATTTTCGAAAGAACATTTTCCGCCAGTGGTTCGGGAAGTTCTGAAATAATGTCCGTGGCATCGTCCGAATCCATTTCGGTAAGAACTTCCGAAATTTCTTTGGCATTCAAATCCTCAAGAAGTTCGTCGATGAGCGGCTGATCCAATTCTGACAGGATCTCGGAGGCAATGTCTTTTGGGAGAAGTCTGAAGATGTACCGGCGATCATCCTCATTAAAATAGCGTAAGATCTCCGCAATATCCGCCGGGTGCAGATTAAGCAGAATGTTGAGAATAAAATGGTCGGCCTTCTGATCGACTAATTCGCGCAAATCGTCGATCGTTTCCCTTAAAGCCTCTTCGCTTAGAATTGCGTCGTGTTTAGATGCCTGTTTGACAGTTGTATCCATTCGTCTATTGAAACCTCTTCGGGACGTCTGCTGAAATCAAAATCGATTTTTTGCTGAATTGCCAGCGGAAAAATAGGCTTGAGCGAATTTCGCAAACGCTTACGCCGCTGCCGAAAAGCTGTTTTAATTAATTGCAAGAAATATACATCATTTTTCGGAATTTGTTCCCTTTGGGATTTCCATTTTAGCTGCACCAAAGCAGAATCCACACGGGGCCGGGGCCGAAAAACCGCCGAGGGAACTTTAAAAATAAGCCGCACATCGGCAAAGGTTTGAACCCAAATGGACAAAATCCCGTAATCTTTGGTTCGGGGTTTTCCAACCATTCTTTCCGCTACCTCGCGCTGCATCATCAGAGTAGCGCTGTGTGCAAATTGGCGTTCTTTGATCAGCTTGAAAAGAACAGGACTCGTAATACTGTACGGTAAATTTCCAACCACATGAATTGGTTGCATGCCGATTTCCGAGAGCTTCAGCGTTAAAAAATCAGCATGAATGAGAGAAAAATTTGAATGTTTGCCGAAAGTCTCTTTTAAGTAATCGGCATAAAAATTATCTAATTCAACGGCTACAACGTGAAACTTTTTGGCCAGTAAAAATTCTGTCAGCATTCCGCGGCCGGGGCCAATCTCCAGTACCGTTTCGCCGGGGCCAGCAGGAATGGCCTCCACGATTTTTCGCGCAATATTTGGATCGATTAAAAAATTCTGCCCGAGACTTTTTTTGGCCGCAGGAAAATAGTCCGTTCTCTTAGGCATTTTTCAGCTTTTGAAATAGCCGATATGCATTCTTTGTTGTCGTTCTTGCGATTTCTTCAAGAGGTACATCTTTCACTTCGCTGAATTTTTCGGCAACGTACCGAACAAAGGCCGGTTCATTTCGTTTTCCTCGGAAAGGTACCGGCGCAAGAAATGGGGAATCCGTTTCAATCATTAGCTTCGTGAGAGGCAGTTCCCGGAGCACATTGACAGAGTCGGATTTTTTGAACGTTACCGTTCCGGTAAATGAGATCAGGAAACCGGCCTCCAGAACCCGATGGGCGGTGGCAACACCACTTGAAAAACAGTGGAAAACCCCGGTAACCAACTCGCATTCTTTCCCCTCCACAATTGGCAAAATATCCGTGTCGGCTTCCCGATTGTGAATAATGACCGGCAAATTTGTTTCGTTGGCCAGTTGCAGAAATCGTCGGAATACCTGAATTTGGAGATCTCTCGGGTTGTAGTCTCGATAGTAGTCCAGGCCAATTTCGCCAATCGCCACAACCTTTGGGTGCGCGGCCCACTCGTAAAATGTCTGGATACGGGTTTCAGAATAATTCTGTGCGTCCTGAGGGTGAATTCCCACGGCGGCATAAACCTGAGGGTAATGTTCGGCCAAATCAATTGCCAGCCGGCTGCTCTTTTCATCAACGGAAGGCACAATAATTTTGTCTACTCCTTCGGCAACGGCACGCTGAATGACCGCGTCGCGATCGGCATCGAAAGATTCAAAATTTAAATGAGCATGGGTATCGATAAACATTGATGAACCAATATAGTTGTATTCCTTTAGCTTTTCATGAAAATGCACGCTTTTTGCACAAACAGAATCATAATGGCTGTTTTTTCGCTAAACTGGCAACCGCAGAGATTTAGAATTCCCTGTTTCCAGATCCCCATTATTTTCCGGCAATAAATCTATCTTTACAAAAGCAAAGGGCCATTTGATTTTTAAATTCGTTTCCAGTTGCTTATTTGTTTAAAGATGACAAAAGTCTGCATTATCCAAATGAACAAAGATTCTTATTTGATTTTAGCACCCGGCTCAATGTCTTTATCCACCGTGAGCACCGAAATATAATCACCGGATGAGGCTGCCAGCAGCATACCGTTGGATTCCACTCCCCGGATGACAGCGGGCTCCAGATTAGCAACGACAATAATTGTTTTCCCGACCAGGCTCTCCGGGGGGTAGGCTTTTGCAACTCCAGCCACAATTTGGCGGACTTCGGTGCCCAGATCAATTTGCAATTTTACCAGACGGTCAGCATCTTCTACAGCTTCAGCAGTTAAAACCTTTGCAACCCGTAAATCTATTTTTTTAAATTCGTCAATTGAGAGTTTGTCCATCGATTGTTCCTTTCCAGCCTTTTTTGGTGTTTGAGTCCTTTTTTGGATGTCCGGCTCAGGTGTTTTTATTGATAGTGCAGCGGGTTCCTGTCCCGTGGCAATGGCAGCCAAACGATCGGATTCCGCTTCAATTACAGAATCTTCGATCTTTTTGAAGAGAATGGATACGTTGCCCAGGCGGTGTCCCGGGCGCAGGGTTAATTTTGATATATTTTCCCACATCTGGTTGCTCACGGTTCCGGGCAAATTGAGCATCCGCCAGATTTTTTCCGAAGAAAAGGGAAGAATCGGATGCCACAAAATTGCCAGGGCGCGGCCTAATTCCAGGCAGAGATAAAGCGTGGTTTTGCATTTTTCAGGATTGTTTCTCCGCGTGTTCCAGGGTTCCTGATCGTTAAAATATTTGTTGGCAAAACGGGATATTTCCATTAATTCGCGTGTGGCTGCCCGCACTTCGTATTTTTCAAAAAGATTTCCAATTTTCGCCGGTGCCTTTTCTAACTGGGCGATCAAGTCTTCGTCAAGCGAATCAAAGGTCCCCGGGACGGGTACTCTGCCATTGAAATACCGCTCCACGAAGGAAAGGGTTCGGTTGACGAAGTTTCCAAGAATATCTGCCAGTTCGTTGTTGTTGCGGTTTTGAAATTCTTTCCACGAAAAATCAGCGTCTTTTGATTCTGGGGCATTGGCGGCCAGTGTGTACCGAAGTGGATCGGGAGGGAATTTTTTCAAATAATCATCCAGCCAAACAGCGTAATTTTTGCTCGTGGAAAGTTTTCGTCCCTCCAAATTTAAAAATTCGTTGGCAGGAATATCGGTGGGAAGAATGTACTCACCCCGCCCCATGAGCATGGCTGGCCAGACAATGGCATGGAAAACAATGTTATCCTTTCCAATGAAATGTACCAATTTGGTTTTCGGATCGAGCCAATAGTCCTTCCATCGGTCCGGGTGGCCAATTTTCTGAGCCCATTCCTTTGTTGAAGAGATATACCCGATTGGTGCCTCAAACCAGACGTAGAGCACCTTCCCTTCGTGATTTTTGAGCGGAACCGGAACACCCCAATCCAGGTCGCGCGTAACGGCGCGATCCTCTAACCCTTCCTGGAACCAGCCGTAGCAAAAATTTTTGACGTTGTCCTTCCAATTTTTTTTGGACATGATCCACGCTCTAATCTGATCCTGGAATCGTGCCAAGGGCAGGAACCAGTGAGTGGTCTTTTTTAGGATGGGCGTGGTTCCACACACCGCGCACTTAGGGTTAATGAGCTGGGTGGGCTCCAGCCATTTTCCGCATTTTTCGCACTGGTCACCCCTTGCTTCCGGATTTCCGCAGTACGGGCAGGTGCCTATCACATAACGATCAGCTAAAAATCGCTTGCACTTGGGACAGTAAAATTGTTCTGTGGTGTGCGTAACCAGCAGTTTTTTCCGGTACAATCGCAAGAAAAACTCCTGTGCGGTGCGGTGGTGGATTTTGAGAGACGTACGCGAAAAATTGTCAAAATGAATCCCAAATTTTTCAAAATGCACCCTGTGGTTTTCGTGGTAGTAATCGACTATATCTTGAGGTGTAGTTCCCTGTTTTTCGGCCGCAATCGTGATGGGAACACCGTGTTCATCTGTCCCGCAAATAAAAAGGACGTCATTTTTATTTAATTTTTGGTAGCGTACATAAATGTCGGCAGGCAGGTAGGCTCCGGCAAGATGTCCCAGATGAATAGGGCCGTTGGCATACGGAAGTGCACTGGTAACCAGGATCTTTTTATTTTCACTCATGAAACAACCTTTTTGCCCTTGTTTGATCGGCGGTTCTTGGAATTCTTTTTTTCGCTCTGATGTTTCCCTTGAAGAATGAGGTTTGTAATTTCGTCCAGACTGTATCGGGTAACACCTTCGCCATTCAATCGCAAGTAAACTTCTTCCTTCAGGATGTCAATCCGTTCCACCGTTCCTAAGCCGTCTGGTGTATTGATTCGGCTTCCCACATCCGGAAACCGCTGATTGGCTTCCTGGTAAAAATCCCGTTCAAAGCGTAAACAGCATTTGAGACGACCGCAAACACCGGATAATTTTGTGGGATTGAGCGGCAGATTTTGTTCTTTGGCGTGCTGTGTGGTGATCGGGTCAAATTCGTGTAAAAAGCTGGTACAGCACAATTGGCGACCGCAGGGCCCGTACCCGCCCAGTCGTCTGGCCTCATCCCGAACGCCAATTTGTCGAAGTTCGATGCGTGTTCGATAAATGGAAGCGAGGTCTTTGACCAATTCGCGGAAATCGACACGCTTGTCTGCGGTGAAATAAAAGGTTAACTTGTTTCGATCGAATTGGTATTCCACGTCCACAAGTTTCATCTGCAGTTGGTGCTCGGTGATTTTCACTTTGCACATTTCGAAGGCATCTCTTTCCAGGGCACGATTATCCGCGTAGTGCTGTAAATCGGTTTCGTTTGGCTTTCGTAAGATCTTACGAAGGTTGGATTCATCCTCGATTCCCTTCAAGGAAGCCAGAATTCCGACCTGCAGGATAATTCCCAGATCTTCGCCTCGGTCTGCCTCAACGATGGCATAATCGCCCACACGAAAGGGGTATTGAAGAGGATTATTGAAATATTCTTTGCGATTTCCCTTAAACCCAATTTCCAGAATTTGACTCATTTATGCACACCTCACTCACATACTCGAAAAATTGATATCTATTGCGTTTTCTTAAAATTGGGCGGGGATGAGGCCTTTTAAATTTAGCATGGAAAAGAACAAGAAAGAAAAATCACATAAAAAAATTGTAAAAAGCCACTAACTTGCCTTCCGGTGCAAAATCGGAATTTTTTTGGCAATTGGTGTCAATAATCAATCTTATTGGCGAAAATCTAAAAATGTAACAGATAAATTATGGTCGCCTTTTTACAATTAGAAATAAATTTATGTTAATTTTTTCGCAATCAGACCTCATTCAACCCAATTTCTCACGCATTCCGCACGCCCGGCGGGTGAAAATTGAGAATTACATTTTTTTGTTCAGAAATAGCCGATTCTGTTTTGCAAAAGATTCTTCATCTACCGTTTCGTTCTCTGCACTTTTTGGCAGATGTCGGAATGTGGAATCTTAGAAAATCCTTAGGATCTTAACACAAGCTGCTTTTTAAAAAGCAGCATAAAATCAATTAAAATTAAATTAATATAAATATTTTTATCTATTAAATCAATAAGTTTTTCCACGCCCGAAATGGCTGTCTCAAGGTTTTGATCTTCCAACAAAATGGCTAATTTTTGAATATCATCCATGCGGTCAAAATTTGTAAGCACCGTTCCCCAATTGGGATTGTTAAATCTTAGCTGCTGAAAAATCAGTACATCTCTCAGCCACAGAAGCGCCAGCAGAAAAAAATCTTTGATGAGCGATTTGTTTCTGCCCGAGGCTAATTTTTCAACAAAAGAAAACCGCTCCACATCGTCAGAAGATGCTGCAACGACGAGCGACTGAAGTGCCAGGTCTCGAAGGGCCTGGTAGTCCTCCTGAAGGAGGATCATCGCCTTGCGAAAGTTTCCTTGGGCCAAGCGAGAAACGACCTCTGCCTGTGCGTCGTCAATTCCTCGTCTCACAAGTTTAGCTCGAATATCATTGGCCGACAGGGGTGAAAATTTTATGATTTGACATCGGGAAATAATTGTGGGCAGTAACTGGTTGAGTCTCGACGTCGTCAAAATAAGAACTGTTTTTTCCGGTGGTTCTTCCAAAAGTTTTAAAATCGAATTTGCAGCCTGTTCAGTCATGCGATCCGCTTCGGATATCAGAATGACCCGATAGTTTGCGCTGTAAATTTTTAGCGAAACGAACTGCTTTAGCTCCCGCGTGTTGTCAATCAGAATTTTAGCCATGCTGTTTTTTGCCAGCGGGAAATAGGGGTCTTTTGCCTTCAGCTTCAATTTTTGAGAGAAATCCTTCTCCTGCTCTTTGGAGGATGTGGGGTAAATCAGGCGAAAATCAGGGTGCGTAAGTGCACCAAATTGGCGGCAATTGCTGCAAACGTCACAGGGCACTGTTGTTTTGCTGAGGCAATTGATGGCTTTGGCAAATTCAATGGCCATGGCGTCTTTTCCGACGCCCTCCGGCCCGTAGAAAATGTACGATTTGGACAAACGCCCCGTGTTCAGAATTTTGCGGATCATTTCCTTTACATTTTTTTGTCCGATAATTCGGTCGAAACTCATAGGAATCCCTTCTAACCCCTTTTTCTCAACCAGATTTCCGGGTTAATGATTTTAGTGTTTTTCCAGATTTCAAAATGAAGCATGGCTCCCGAAAGGGACCCGGAATTTCCCACTTTTCCAATTTTCTCACCTTGACGCACTTTTTGGCCGGGTACAACATCAATTTCGGAAAGATGGGCATAGACCGTGTAGTAGCCTCCGTAATGATCGATAATAAGAATATTCCCCCGGCCGCGCTGCCAGGTAATCGCCGTAACGATGCCGTCGGCAGCAGAGCGCACGGGTGTACCGAAAGGCGCCCGAATATCGACGCCGATATTTTCCTGAACGGTGTGGAGCTTTTTATTCCGCACGCGTCCATAATGATTAATAATTTTTCCCCGTGTTGGCCAGGGGAGTCTGCCTCTGAGAGCAGCAAAATGACTGACCTCCGTGCGCCGGCTGGCAGTGGCCGCTCGTGTTTTTTCTTTTGATCGAATAAGTGATTTGATAGCAGCTTCGGCTTCTTGATATTCCTTGAGCTTTTGCGCGTAAACTTTCTTGTCGTTTCTGATTTTTCTTAAAAGTCTTTTTCGTTTGTTTTGCTGAATTGAAAGATTGCGCTGTTCCTTTTTCTTTTCCGTAATCAACGCCTTCTGCCGCTTCCAGCTTTTCCGAAGTAAATCGGCTTGCGTGGCAATTTCTTCCTTTTGCCTCTTGAGTGTCTGAATCCGGAGCCTGTCCGCCTTCATAATGCGCTTTCGGTATTTCAGCCAGACTAAGGCCTGGTTGAGTGATTTTGCCGAGAGCAGGATTTCCAAATCCAGTAGAGGACCTTCTTTGTAGTACCGAACCGCGCGGCGAGAGTAATCGTTCTTCAAAAGCTGGTAATCCGACGACAGTTTTAGCAGCTCTTTATTTTGCAGGAAGATTCGATTCCGCTGCTTCACTTCTTCAACGGAAAGTTTTCGCAAAAGGGAACGGATCAGATCCATTTCCCGCTCAGTACGCGCAAGCTGTTCGAGGGTCGATGTCTCCTTTTTCTTCGAGGATCGGTATTTTTGGCGATATTTTTGGATTTCTTTTCTAATTGAATGCAGTTTTTTCTGCTGCGTTTTTGAAGAAACCTTTTGCGCATACGCAGGCGGAAAAAATTGGATCCACTGGAAAAATAAACCGAGTAATAGAAGAATTAACAAATAATTTGGAGATTCTTGTTTTTTTATCATACCCTGGTTTTCAATCGTTGATGAATTAATGGCTGCCGGAGGCTTTTAACCTGCATCATTCATAAATTATTGCCGTGATGACCCTAACTCACTAAGATTATTACATTAACAATAATTCGTTAATTGAAATTCTGTTTAGTTTACCTATTTTTTGCTTCAATGAAAATTTACATATCTTTATGTTTATTAAAGGCTTGTACCTTTGTGTCTTTGCAGCTAAAAAATTTTTCGTTTTAAGACACTGATTTCAATTTCTTAAAAAATAATAGAAAACGTGTCAAAAAGCAACTGAAAAGAATAGACATTCGGTCAAAATTTTACTTGACAAAATGCTAAATTTTTCGTAAAATCTAACATTACGAAAATCAAATGCTTACTTTGAGGAAATGGTCATTAACAGTGATTAACCAGAGAGTCGACGGCTGATTAAAAACGAAGGAGGAAAAATGGTTAAGCTTCACTTTAATTACAAGGATTTGTTCCGGTCGGCACGGCTGGCGTTTAGTATTCAGCGCGTGTGGATTAATTTTGTTGGGTTGGTCATTGGTTTTCTGTCGTACGATATTTTAACGTATGTCAGTTTTTTGACTGCCGGCAAAGGCTTTGTCCCAATGTGGGAACGTTTCGGATTGTTTCCCTGCCTTTTCGGGCTGGGCGGCCCGTGGTATAGTTGGGTGATTTTCTGGATTGGCGTGCTCCTGCTTGTGGCAATTGTTCTTCTAACAAACACGGCAGTTTCCAGAGCCGTTTATATGAATTTGAAGGGTGAAACGTTTTACACCTGGAAAGAAGCGTTTGGATTTTCCCTGAAGCGCTGGGGTTCAACATTGGCCGCGCCTACAGCAATTATTGGGATTATTCTGTTTTTTGCCATTGGTGCCATTATTATGGGATTGCTGGGACGCATCCCCTACGTGGGAGAGCTCGGAACGGCTCTAATGACCCTCTTTTACATGGGTTCGGCGCTGTTTGTCTTTTTCCTGATTTTGGTTTTGATCGTTGCGTTATTTTTCGTTCCTTCCATTATTGCAACGACAAATGAGGATGCCTTTGAAGCGGTTTTCCAGTCATTCTCAATTTCCACCGGTCAACCCTGGCGGATTATCGGCTACGGAATTGTTGTTTTTGTGGTTGAGGTTCTGGGATTTGTTATTTTGGCATGGGCTGTTAAAGAGGCATTTCTGATTTTTAATTTCCTCTTTGTTGTTGGAATGGGCCATAAATTCCTTGATTTAATGAATAATGGATTGGCGCTGGTGCAAAGCTGGGTGTATCCAACTCTCAATTGGATTCAATATGCCTTTGGCGATTTCTCCCGCTATTTCTATTTTGCCCGTGATTTTGTACCAAAAGATGTGCCCGTAGTGATGGAAATTTCTGCATGGATCTTCGCCATTTCTATGCTTGCCGTGGGAGGTCTGGTTGTGGCTTACGCAGAAGCCGTTGGCAATTCTGGAATGACGTTGATGTATCTGGTGATGCGTAAGCATCAGGATGATGAGAATCTCCTTGAGAGAAAAGAAGAGGAAGAGGAAGAGGAAGAAGAAGAAACCTCCGAAGAGGCCAAAACCGAAGAACCAACTGAAGGTGAAAAATCTGAGGAAAAGGACAAGCCTTCGGAAGAAAATGAAGAGAAAAAAGACGAATAATTTTAAGCGGTAGATTTTTTCCAAACGGGGCGTTGGCAGGTTTTTTGTCAACGCCCTTTTTGTAGAAAAAATTATTGAATTTGTTTTAGGCTGTGCTATTGGTAAAGTCATGTCACAAGGACACCAAATCAATAAGAATATAATTTAAAGTATTAGACAAGAAGAAATGTTGGTGGAACCGTACACGTATTCGGGAAACACATCCATTCAAGATATTCTTGGAGAGAATATTCTTTACAGGGATTTGAATCCGGTGTCTTCACAATTTCCATCCTTTGACGAGATTCGCAGAAAACTGGGTCTGGAGCAAAGATTTCCACCGCGAAAGCTTTCGCCAGATTACGCCAGGATCATTCTGGAATACCTAAAATCGAGGGATTTGAATTTACCACAACAGATTCTCTTTTTTGGAGATACGCCTGGAAATGACGGTGCGGTCGTTCGCAATCTGGAAAAACTCAGCAGTCGGCCGGTCTTTGGCTTTATCGGCAAAGAAGCGCTGGCGGAAAAAGCAGCACTCTCGTCAGAGCCCCCTCTTTTTCTTGCCAATCGCTGGGAATTAATTCCTGAATTTTTCTCTCAAATTCAAAAATTGGGTTTTAGCTACGATCGGGAAACGGGGGTGTTGGTTGACATGGACAAAACCCTAATTGGCGCACGCGGACGGAATGATCCAATTATCGATCAGGCCAGAATGGAGGGCGTGAAAAAGCTCATCCAGAAAACCCTAAACGAACAGTGGCATGAGGATCATTTTATTCTCATCTATGAAACCTTTAACGAACCGGCTTACCATTTTCTAACGGAAGATAATCAGGATTATTTGGCATTTATCTGCTTAATGATTATTGCGGGTGTGTGGAGTTTTGAAGAATTGATTGAACAGCTTGTTCGAAAAAACATTACTTCCTTTCAAGGGTTCCTGAATCGTACAGCGTCCCTTTTGCAGCGTCGGCCAGTACCGGCAGTTGCCCCTTATTTTGAAGAGGTTTTTCTGGGAGTGATCAAAGGTGACCCCACGCCTTTCAAATCGTTTCGGCGAATGGAATATCTGGCCACTATCGAGAGAATTGATTTCCTGCAAAGTGAAAACCCTGCGGAAATTCTTCAATCTGAAATTACACTCACACAGGAAATTGTCGATGTCATTTCTTTCCTGAAAGAAAGGCATTTTGAAACGTTCTGGTGCATCTCGGACAAGCCCCCTGAAAGCACGTTTCCCACGGCTGACTGGAATCGGAAGGGCTTCCTCCCGCTTCACCAGAAACGGATGAAAATCGTGGGGAACCCCCTCTTGCCGCGGCTGTTTCGAATGATGTAAGCCTTTCCGAACAACCGGCGATACGCATCAACCCAAAATTATTTTGACAGGCTTGTAGGATTTTTTGCGCGTCATTTATTTTGCCAATTAACTTTATTGTAAACAATATGTTATATGATCCTATAAATTCCGTCAAACTATTCAAAGGGCGATGAATAGGATTATTTTTGGGTATGTGCCTTCTTCTTTTTCTCTTTCTACGATGGCACTTTTCTGTTGATTCTTTCTTTAAAAAATATTAAAATGTATTGCATTGGAAACTTTGCCGCTGCAAAAATGTACATAAAAAATGGGGATGAATTTCAAAGAAACTGTTCAAGCGGATGAATTAGGGAAGGAGTGAAGATCATGGTTACGATAGAGCAAGTGGAAGAGTTATTATCATTCAAAGCCGATCCTTTTCTTATGAGCAGTTTGTATTTGAATGTTAATGAAAAGCGATTTTCAAAAAAAGAATGTGGCATTCAATTAAAAGATTTGATCAAGCAGCGGCGGCAGGACATCAAACATGCGGATGTCAGCCCGGAGATAAAGGCTTCCCTTGAGGAAGATTTTAAGAAAATACAGCACTATGTGGATCAGGAGTTTTCCGGCAGGGGCGTTCGCTGTCTGGTTATTTTTTCGGCGTCAAAGAAGAATTTTTGGCAGGTTTATCACCTTCCACAGCCGGTTAAGAGTCGCCTGATTGTAAATGGGGAGGCATACGTACGACCACTCACCACACTTTTGGATGAATACAAGCGCTATTGTACGGTTGTGGTCAATCGTGATAAAGCGCGTATTTTCGAAGTTTATCTGGGTGAAATTACCGAACACACGGAGATTTTCAATCAAGTGCCGGGCAAGGTACGAATAGCCGGCTGGTACGGACTTGAAGAACGGAGAATTGAGAGAAATATTGACGATAAGATTCACCGGCATTTCAAGCAGGTGGCAGATGCCACATTGGATTTTTTTAAGAGAAAGCGATTTGATTGGTTAATTATCGGGGCAAAAAGAGAAAGTCTTTCTGCCTTTGAGGGCCATTTGCATACATACCTGCGCGATCGGATTATTGGCTGGGCGGATTTGGATCCTGAGACATCACTCCACGAGGCGCTTTTGAAAACTCAGGAAATAGCTCGACGAATGGAGCACGAGGAGGAGACCCGCCTGATTCAACGTTTGCTGGACGAGGCGAATTCAAATGGCCTGGGTGTGATTGGGCTGGAAGATACCTTGAAAGCAATCTGGCAGGGACAGGTGAATGTGCTTCTTGTGAAGGATGATTTATCCGTGCCGGGATTTCTTTGCCCCAAGTGCGGTTACATGAGCACGGAAGAATCTGAGTGTCCGCACGATAAATTAGCTATGACTCCGACGCCCGATATTTTGGAAGAAGCCGTGGAGTCGGCCATTTTTCAAAATTGCCAGATTGAACATGTCACAGAGTCGCAGGAACTGGATAATATTGGAGGAATCGGTGCGATTCTGCGATTTAAAGTCTGAAAAATCTCACCTGCAAATCTCAGGAAGAACGTGCCATCTCTGTTTTCCGAGGTGGCACATTTTTGTTAATGACGATTGAACTAAAGGCTCTCTTATGAATGAATTACGGCGAGACCCCGTTAGTGGACGCTGGACAATTATTCTGACAGGGGAAGAAGTAAAAATAGAGAATTTGTTATCTGTATCCCATCCTCCAACGAAACAGCCCAATGAGACCTGCCCCTTTTGTGAAGGAAACGAAAGCCTGACTCCTCCTGAAATATTCGCCATCCGCAAGCCTGACTCCCGCCCCAATTCTCCTGGATGGAAAATTCGCGTGATTCCCGATCGAAATCCCATTCTTCAAAAACATGGTGATATCGACAACCGCGCCATGGGGATCTATGATGTTTTAAATGGCATCGGCGCCCACGAAATTTTGATTGAACATCCGCATCATGATATTAATATTCCCGAATTTTCACCTGACCAAATGGTGGATGTTTTGAAGACCATGCAGTTCAGAATAAAAGAATTGAAGAAGGATCCCCGATTTCGCTATGTTCTGATTCATAAAAATTACGGTGAAGCCACCGGAAATACGTTGAGGCATGCCTACTCCCAAATCTTGGCAACGCCGATTACGCCTCGCCGAATCCGGGATGAGCTGCTCAATGCAAAGGAATATTACGGCTACAAAGAACGCTGTGTTTTTTGTGATATTGTTGATGAGGAAACTCGTCGCGAAAAACGCATTGTTTTGGACGATGGCAAGTTTGTGGTTTTTGAATCATTTGCGGCGGGCCGCCCGTTTGAAACCTGGATTGTTCCCCGATTGCACGAGACTTTTTTTGAGATGAACGGCGAGTTGCCGGCATTGGCTGAAATTTTCATTACAATTATGTCAAAAATAAAAAAATTGCTAAATGACCCTTCTTATTTGATTACATTACATAATGGGCCCAATATTGCCGTTTCTGCAAAACGAGGCTATTGGAAAACCCTCAAGCATGATTTTCACTGGCACTTCGAAATTGTGCCACGATTGAGGAACCGAAGTAGTTTTGAATTGGGTTCGGGCATTCCCATTAATCCGGTTGCTCCGGAGGTTGCTGCCCAACTGCTCCGGGAGAACATGTGAGAAGTTGTCAGTCCCTTTCCGAGATTGAAAGCGATTCGGGCACATATGTTTTGTGGTTTGCACTTCGGGAAGAAAAAATTGTAAGCCGCCATTCGGCGCTGGAATGGCATTTTCAAGCGGGGTTGTATTCCTACGTGGGAAGACACAGCCGTCATTTAAGGGCCCGTGTGAATCGGCACATGCAATCGGAAAAGAAGCGCCGCTGGCATATCGATTGGCTGTTGTCCGGAAAGGATTTTAAGATTCTGGAAATCTGGATTTTTGGGAATCACCCGGAGTGGGAATGTAAAATTAATCAGGCTCTGGAAGCGCAAAGTGGCGCAAAAATCCCCGCCCCGGGCTTTGGGGCAAGCGATTGTACAAGTGGCTGCCGCGCACATTTGGAATGGCATCCTCAAAAAGTGGAGGCTGCCGACTTTCAATTTTCTCCTGACTGTGTGGTGCGCCTGCACCCTTCGGTATCTTGACATAAGCGTCAACGTAGGCCGAATTATCATTAGAAATATCTTGTGATGATTAGAATTTTTGAGAAATAAAATAGGAAAAAGCAATGAAACTATGGGAGAGTAGATGAATATTTTTCGTGATCGGAATATCGGATGGATTGAGGTCATTTGCGGCCCGATGTACAGCGGGAAAACAGAAGAACTCATCCGGCGGTTAAGGCGGGCTCAAATTGCCCGGCAAAAAGTGGCTATTTTTAAGCCAAAGATTGACACACGCTACAGCGATGACCATATTGTTTCGCATAGCGAGCAGCAATTACCCTCGATGTCTGTTGAAACAGTGGCTGAGATTCGGAAATATGCTGCGGAGGCAGAGGTCATTGGTATTGACGAAGCGCAGTTCTTTGGAATGGATCTCATTCAATTGTGCCAGGATCTTGCTGACGGCGGAAAACGTGTAATTGTGGCCGGACTGGATCTCGATTATCGCGGCGAGCCCTTTGAACCCATTCCTCAATTGCTGGCCGTTGCAGAATACATTACAAAGACATTGGCTATTTGTATGGTTTGCGGGAACCCCGCCAGTCGAACGCAGCGACTAACGAAAGATGAGGCGCGCGTTGTTGTTGGCGGCCAGGACGTTTATGAAGCCAGGTGTCGAAAGTGTTTTGTCCCACCTAAGAAGTAATCACTCGATTGAATGGAGACGGCTCTATGGTTGAACGATTAATCAGTTTTGTGGGAATTTTTATTTTATTGGGCATTGCCTGGTTAATGTCGAATAATCGGAAAAAGATTAAATTTCGAACGGTTTGGGTTGGCATTGGCTTGCAGGTCATCTTTGCTCTGATTATTCTAAAAACAAGGCCTGGTTTGCTTCTGTTCGATTATTCCCGAATCATCATTGATAAGCTGCTGAGTTTTACAGATTTCGGCTCGGTATTTTTATTTGGTAATCTTTACCGGGCTACTCCGGATATTGCGCGGGAAGTGGGGGGTGGAGGTCCCTTTCAATTACTGGATGCCTCCACAGGACATTTCGTAAATGTCGGTACCATTTTTGCAATTCACGTGCTGCCGACCATTATTTTCTTTGCTTCCCTAATGTCCATTCTATATCACTGGGGAATCATGCAAAAATTTGTGGCGGCCATGGCCTGGATTATGACAAAGGCAATGAAGGTAAGCGGTGCGGAATCACTTTCGGCGGCTTCGAATATTTTTGTGGGTCAAACGGAAGCGCCTCTGGTCGTCAAACCCTACGTTTCAAGCATGACGATGTCTGAATTGATGGCTGTCATGGTGGGTGGATTTGCCACCGTTGCCGGGGGAATTATGGCTGCGTATGTTCGTTTTGGAATCGATGCGGGGCATTTGATGGCCGCCAGCGTCATGTCCGCTCCGGCAGCGCTTGTAATGGCGAAAATCATTTACCCCGAAACAGAAACCCCCGAAACGGCGGACATGGTCAAGGTAAATATCGAAAAGAATACGGAAAATGTGATTGATGCAGCAGCGCAGGGGGCGGCTGAAGGCTTGCGGTTAGCGTTGAATGTTGGTGCGATGCTTTTGGCTTTTATTGCACTCATCGCTATGATTAACTATGGGCTTAGCTTTTTGCACACCAGTTTGAAAGAAATTTTCGGCTACATTTTTATGCCCATTTCATTTTTTATGGGTGTTCCTCCCAAGGATTTGGTTAATTTTGGGAATCTGCTGGGCACAAAAATTTCAATCAATGAATTTGTAGCGTATGTGGAGCTGGGGGCTATTAAAAACCAACTTTCGCCGCGAACGGTGATTATTGCAACGTACGCTCTGTGTGGATTCGCAAACTTCAGCTCCATTGCTATTCAAATTGGTGGAATTGGTGGGATTGCTCCCAACAGGCGGGGGGATCTGGCAAAGCTTGGCCTGCGGGCCATGTTCGGTGGGGCGCTGGCATCATGGCTAACTGCGACGATCGCCGGAATGATCATTTAGCGTCTGAACGGAAACACCTAAAGTGTTGTACAAGCATCTTGCTTGTGTTAGTTGGTTAGTAAAAATGAAGAATTAGCCAGATCAAAATTCACAAGCCCGAGGCTTGTGTTGCATTTTCGGTCAGAAAATTTGAGTAAATCATCCCCGAATTTATCTGAGGGAAAGGGAAAGAACGCGCATTGGGTGATTCACGGCAAATCATTCATTACCTTTGGAAGCACCGGACAGAGTGGAGCCGGACAATTTTTCACCATCTGAAAAAAAAATTAGTCGGAACAGACATGTCAGATTACAAACGAGAATTGAAAGAAGCGAAGGATTTCCTGGGAGCGCGGGTACCGAATTTTCCATCAATTGGGATCATTTTGGGCTCGGGATTGGGAAATTTTGCGGAGGAGCTGTCGGATACGATTGAAATTTCCACGAAAGACATCCCGAATTACCCGGTTTCAACGGTAAGCGGCCATGCCGGGAAATGGGTGTTTGGAAAGGTTTCCGGAAGCTATGTGCTGGTCATGAAGGGGCGGGTTCATTTTTATGAGGGATACCCGATGCGCCGCGTGGTTTTCCCAACCCACCTTATGGGAGAAATCGGTATTCAAACCCTGTTGGTAACTAATGCCTCGGGCGGGGTAAATCCGCTTTTTCGCCCGGGAGACCTGATGCTGATTACCGACCATCTCAATCTATTTTTTGCGAATCCGTTGATCGGAAAACAGGAATCGGAATTTGGGCCGCGATTCCCTGACATGTCCCATCCGTACGATCCTGCTCTAATGGCTCTTGCGGAAAGAGTGGCGGCGGAAGAAAAAATCTACTTACAAAAGGGCGTGCTGGTTGGGAGCCGAGGGCCCACCTACGAAACCGCGGCGGAAATCCGAATGTATCAACGGTTGGGCGGAGACGCCGCAACGATGTCCACCGTGCCGGAGGTGATTGCCGCCAATCACAGGGGAATGCGGGTGTTGGGAATTTCCTGCATTACCAATCTGGCAACCGGCCTTTCGGCTCAGCCCCTTTCACACAAAGAGGTAACCCTTGTGGCCGATCAGGTAAAGGAAAAATTTCATCGTCTGGTAAAAGCGATTCTCGAAGCACTGCCAAATGAAAACCGGAGGTAGCATGCAAAAGATTGTTGAATGTGTACCCAATTTTAGCGAAGGACGTGACCCGTCCGTGATAGACGCGATTGCCGAAGAGATTCGATCGACGGAAGGGGCGATGCTGCTGGATGTTGATCCGGGAAAGGCGACCAATCGCACGGTGTACACATTTATCGGATCGCCGGAGTCCGTGGTTGAAGCGGCTTTTCGGGCGATCAAAAAGGCGTCTGAGCTGATTGACATGCAGAAGCAGAAGGGAGAACACCCCCGAATCGGCGCGGCAGATGTGGTTCCGTTCGTGCCGGTTTCAGGCGTGACTATGGAAGAGTGCGTAGGGTTGGCTCACGATCTGGGGAAACGGGTAGGTGAAGAGCTCAAAATTCCCGTCTATTTGTACGAAGAAGCGGCCACCCAGCCCGAGCGGAGAAATCTGGCGGTAATTCGCAAAGGAGAATACGAAGCCCTTCCGGAAAAGCTGAAAGATCCAAATTGGAAACCCGACTACGGACCGGCAGTATTCAACCCGCGTTCGGGAGCGACTGTGATTGGAGCGCGGGAATTTCTGATTGCCTACAACATTAATCTGAACACGCGCGACCGAAAATTGGCGCAGGAAATTGCCCTAAATTTGCGGGAATCCGGACGAGCCAAACGCGACGAAAACGGAAATATTATCCGAAATCCCGATGGAACCGCCGTAAAAGTTCCTGGTCGGCTGAAGGCTCTCAAGGGCGTTGGCTGGTACATTGAGGAATACGGGATCGCACAGGTCTCTTACAATTTGACCAATTACAAAATCACTCCGCCGCACGTTGTTTTTGAAGAGTCCCAGAAAGAGGCCGAAAGGCTGGGATTGCGTGTCACCGGAAGCGAGCTGGTTGGGTTGATTCCGTTGGAGGCGCTGAAGCAGGCGGGGCGGTATTTTCTGGAAAAACAGGGGAAGACGGGCGGCGTCCCGGAAGAAGAAATTATTCACATTGCCGTCAAATCTCTGGGCCTGGATGAATTGACTCCGTTTGATCCCGGGCAGAAGGTCATCGAATATCGGTTTCAAGAACGCTTTGGGCCCCTGGTAAAAATGGCGGTGTGGGAATTTGCGAATGAACTGTCGATGGAATCTCCGACGCCCGGCGGCGGAAGCACAGCCGCGTTGGCGGGGGCGTTGGCGGCGTCTCTTGTGTCGATGGTAGCCAATCTGACGTACGGCAACAAAAAATACAGGGAGAATTGGGAAGCCGTAAAGCCTCTGGCCGTGCGTGCACAGGAATTGAAAGATGCCCTTTTGAGAGCTGTGGATCGCGACACCGAAGCCTTTAATGCGGTGATGGATGCCTTTCGGTTACCCAAGAAAACGGAAGAGGATAAAAAGACGCGTGACCAGGCCATTCAGGAAGCCACAAAAGGGGCCACCACTGTTCCTCTCGAAGTGATGGAATTAGCATTCGAAGCCCTGGAACTGGCAAAAGTGGCGGCTGAAAAGGGAAATGTAAATTCGGTCAGCGATGCCGGAGTGGGTGCCCTGCTGGCGTTGGCTGCGGTGGAAGGTGGCTACTTGAACGTCAAAATCAATTTGTCCGGGATTCAGGACGAATCCTTTCAATCCGAAACAGAAAAAAAGGCGGAAGAAATTTTATCGAATGCCAGGCAGCTTAAGGAGGCGGTCTGGAACGATGTGATTAAAAAGATGTAAAAATTTTTTACAGGCTCAAAGACTCCGGATTTTTAAGAAGCAAATTTAACGCGGATTGTTTTTAATGGCTGAAATTACCATCAAAAATGCACACATTCTTTCGCTGGCGCCCGACCAGGACGACCCATTTGAAGGCGATGTGTTTGTAAAAGACGGCAGGATTCAAGCAATCGGAACATCCCTCCCTCCTGTGGGGAAGGTCATCGACGCCAGCGGGCTGATCCTGATGCCTGGTTTTGTCCAGAGCCACATTCATTTATGCCAGACGCTTTTCAGAAATATGGCCGAAGATTTGGAGCTTCTGGACTGGCTTCGGCAGAAAATCTGGCCGTTTGAGGCGGCTCACTCGGAGGCGTCACTGCGGGCATCGGCGCGACTGGGTCTGGCGGAGCTTATTTCGGGAGGAACCACGGCTATTTTGGATATGGGCGCCGTGCGAATGACGGATGTTCTTTTTGAAGAAGCCGAGCACGCAGGGATTCGGGCGAATATCGGCAAAACACTGATGGATGAAGGGGATGGCATTCCGCGGGCTCTTGTCCAAAATGCCAGGGAAAGCATTGATGACGGATTGCGTCTTTTGAAACGCTGGCGTGGGGCCGGAAATGGCCGCATCGACTTTAATTTTGCACCCCGGTTTGCTCTTTCCTGCTCGGAGGATGCGCTGCGAGAGGTGGCGGAAATCTCGGCCGATCGGAAAATCATTATTCACACGCATTCGTCGGAAAATCAAAAAGAACTTCAAGAAGTGCGGGCGATCACAGGGAAGCGGAATCTGGAATTTTACCATTCCATTGGCTTGAATCGGTACCATCTTTCCGTGGCCCATTGTATCTGGTTGGATCCCTCCGAAATGGATATTCTGGCAAGCACAAACATCCACGTTCTTCATTGTCCCTCTTCAAACCTGAAGCTTGGCTCCGGAATTGCCAGAATCCCCGAAATGTTGGAACGCGATATTCACGTGTCCCTTGGGGCGGATGGGGCTCCCTGTAACAATAATCTGGACATCTTTCAGGAAATGCGGTTGGCTGGCTTAATCCAGAAGCCGCGCCTGGGTGTGGCCAGTCTGCCTGCAAAAAAGATTGTGCAAATGGCAACCCTTGGCGGGGCGCGTGCCCTGGGATTGGAACGGGAGATCGGCAGTATTGAAGTCGGAAAGCGGGCAGATCTAATTCTGCTGAATTTGAATCAGGTGCACAGTTTTCCTCCGGAGGATGTGTTTACGACGCTTGTTTATTCTGCGCGAGCAACGGACGTTCAAACCGTCATTATTGATGGGGAAGTGGCGATGGAAAATCGCCACTTGCAAACGCTGAATCGGCAAGAGGTTCTGGCCCGGGCGAAAGAAGAACTGCAAAAGCTGATGGCCCGCGTTAAATTTTAACAAATGAGGTAACGATGCGAAATCGAACATTGGTGGCGGTTATTTCCACAATTGTAATTATACTTTTGTATGTTTTGGTTCCCAGTCTAAAAAATACCCGAAATCAATCCCGGGGAGACGTGGCTTTTCAATCGGGAAAATGGGAAAAGGCTGCAAAACTATACAAAAAGGTTCTTTCGTACAATCCCCGATCCGCTAAAGTCCTAACCCGATTGGGTTATTGCTATTTAAAATTGGGAAAGCGGGACAAAGCCATTACAATTTTTCAACAATCGCTTCAGGTGGATTCCTCACAATTCCGAACGTACCGCTGGCTGGGGGATGCCTTTTTGAAAAAAGAAGCCTATTCGGAAGCGGGTCAATCATTCAAGGGACTCATTTTGGCCTACCGAAGGCACCACTCCTTAAGTAAGGTGGATGCAGATGATTACCTGTATGCCTTCGATAAATTGGTGCTGTGCGAATTAAAGCTTCAGGATGATCCTCAGGCCCTGCGGGAGCTCCATGAATTCACAAGCGTGCTCCGAACAAAGGTTCAGTAAAGGTGCTTCCGATGGACGAATTAATTGTGGCCGTAGGTTCAACCCGTCCGGCAAAAGTACGTGCCGCAAAGGAGGCATTTGAAAGAGTAAAACCCTTGTTAAGACGCCGGGAGGTGCGACTTCGGTTCGAAATCCGTTCTGTTTCGAGCGATGTTGCCGATATGCCAACCTCTCTGAAGGAACTGATGCTGGGAGCCAAAAACCGGGCACAAAATCTCCAAAAATTGGGGATCGAAGCAGACTATTACGTGGGCTTGGAGGGCGGATTTTTTCAGCAAGCAGCAGGGCCAGGTGAACCCGTTCAGACATTTTTACAGGGCTGGGCGTTTGTAACTAACAGCCAAGCCGAAAGCTTCGGTGCCAGTTATTGTGCGCCGGTTCCGGAAGCGCTGGTTCGGGCTGTTTATTCCGAGCATCTGGAATTGGGCCAAATTATTGACGAATTTTCCGGCGCACACAACGTGCGCGACAATCAGGGGGCATTTGGCATTTTTACGCGGAATTTGCTCAACCGCTCGGATTCATTTCGAACAGCGCTGATCGCAGCCCTGGCGCCTTTTTACAATTCAACTACTTACGCTAATCTTCTCCAGTAAAATGAAACATCGTACCAATCAATTCGTTTGGAATGTGAAGGCCTTTTTTTACAGGAGATTGCGGTCGTTTTTCGTGTATCGCCGGATCTACGAAGCTGAAATTCGCCCGTTTAAAAATTGGCTGACCGGAGAATTCCAGTCGAAGAAAACCTACCTCGATCTGGCCGTGGGAAGCGGCGATTCACTCAATATTTATCCGCCGGGCACGTTGCTGATGGGGAGCGATTTTTCCCTTTCGATGCTTGGTGTGTTAAAGGCGAAAACAGATATTCCGCTGATTCAGGCGGAAGCAACGGAACTTCCCTTTCAAAACGGGGCCTTTGCAGGCATTACGGCAATTGGATTGACCGAGTACATTTCGGCGCCGCGGAAACTTTTTTGGGAACTTTCCCGTGTTCTCAGCGATCAGGGCTGGCTGGCCATCACCATTTCACAACCCAATTTGCTTAATCTGCTTCGTAATTTCAGTGGGAATCGCCTTCATTATTATTCAATCGGGTTCTTCTCGCGATTGGCAGCCGAGTACGGATTCCAAATTCTCCATTCAAGCAAAACCCTCTTCCAATGCCAGTTGTTTTTTTCGAAAATAAAATAGATTTTAATGAGTCCAGTCTAAAAAGAATACCTCCCACGAATTTCACGAGTTATCACTGATTGATATTATTGATGTTAAAAAAATTATATCCCGTATAATTTGTGCAATTAATGGCTTTTAAAATGCGTTCTTTAATAAAAAAACACTTCCATTAAAAAAAGTTCTTGACAAGAAATTGGAAAATGTATATATTTAGGTTAATCGGTTTAGCGCAATCGTTCTATATTAACCGATTTATATTTTCCCATTTCTTCGGAGCTGAATTTATGCAAAACTATTCTTGTCAATTATTTGCAATTCTATATGGTAAATTTTGCGTTCGAGTAAAGCTACTTAAAAAACTAAAATGACCTCCTTATGAAAAAAGCAAGTATTAGTCATGTTGCAGAGCGGGCGGGCGTATCGAAAGCCACGGTTTCACTTGTTCTGAATAACAAGGATAGTGGAATTCGAATTAGTGAGAAGACCCGTCTCAAAGTTTTGAAAGCCGCAAAGGATTTAAATTACCATCCCAATTATGGTGCCCGGTTGCTCTCTACCGGCAAATCCTGCGTGATCGGCGTACTGACGCTCAACGAAAATGCTCTTTTCCTCAGTGATTATGACGGCCGAATTATGAAGGGGATTTCCGCTGTGACCCATGAATCGGGCTACCATATTATGATTCTGGATGAAGAAATTATCAGCAAAAAATCAGCCTCTTTTGGTGGAAATCTAATTACTGGAAGTTTTTTGGACGGTTTGCTGGTTTTTTCTCCTGATGCAAAAAATCAGCGTTTGACGGAAATTGTGGATACGCTTTCCGATTCAAAAATTCCCTTTGTTTATATTTGGAGAAAAGGGGCAAATCGGCCGGCTTCGGTGGTAATGGTGAATAATGTGAAGGCAGCTGAGGTTGGAACGGAGTATCTGATTTCCCTGGGGCATCGGCGCATTGGCTTTATTTCCTTGGGAAAAAATTCCCTCTCCGGCAGAGAAAGACTAAGCGGATACATGCGCGCTCTCAGTAAAAATCACATTCCTATTGATGAGGAATTGATCAGGCACGATATTTTTCGAAGTTTTGCCCCTGAAAAAATGTCGGATGAAAGTCGTATTTTTGATTTAATGGATCATCCCGATCCCCCAACAGCCCTTTTTGTGGTGTTTGATCCGCTTGCCATTAGCGTGATGAGGGTGCTTCAGAACAAAGGAATTTCCGTACCGGGAGACGTGTCCGTGCTGGGATTTGGAAATGTGATGATGTCTGCCTATTCCAACCCGGCACTTTCAACAATGAATGAGCCTCTGGAAGAATTTGGTCAGCATGCGGCGCAAATGCTGGTGGAACAGATTGAAAACGAAGAAAAGCAAGCCCCTGTTAAAGAAGTGGTGCTTGATTCAGAATTGATTGTTCGGGAATCCTGTCGAGCGATTGCCTAAAAAAGTAAAGTAAGTTTTTTGTTAATTATTTTAGGGGATGAGGCTCAAAGCAGATTCGCAAGAGTGGCAAAAAACTCAACAGGAATGGTTTTTATTCGGAAGCTGCGCAATAGAAGCAGTCTGTGTTTCAGCATTTTTTGAATGAATCTTTTTCTGGAAATAAATTTAAATGATGTTCTTTCGGCACAAATGGCATCTTGCAAAATTCTTTTTTGCTGTTTTTGGAATAAGCTGGGTGGAAGCGTCTGGTTTTTATCCTGCATTTGCGGGAGTTGAAATTATTCGCTCCAGCGAGAGGCAGTTTGTTTTTCGATATCATCCGACCATCGTGGAAAAACATGTTATGACAGATCAGGGAAAGACACAAACTATTTTAACATTACCTGGCGGGCAGAAAGAGGTGCTCCAAAAGGGGCTTTTGCTGCCATGCAAACGTTTTTTGGTTGGCATCCCGCCGAATGGCAATGTGTCCCTTCGGGTGGTAAGATCGCAATTTTCTCTTAAGAAAGATGTTTTTGTGGAAAAAGGCAAACTTCCGAAAGATGGGAACGAGCACCTTCAAGAGAAAAATTTCGGGCCGATCCCCGTTCGGCCAGAAACATACACTTCCCGCGTTTTTTACCCGGCTTCAATTGCGCAAGTAACGGAGGTGGGCCACCTTAGGAATCTAAAAATTGCTCAGATTACCATTTACCCGATTCAATACAAATTTTCTACTCACACGGCGAGGATTTGTTCTTCCGTACAAATTTCCATGCAGTTTTCCTCTCACACAGTCAGCGACAGAAAGAGAAATCCGGTTTCCACACCCTTTAGGCAGATTGCTCGATCCCTTTTGCTCAATGGAAAGCAGGCGCAGAACTGGGGCGAAAAACAGATGGTTTTCTCTAAAACGAAGAGAACTGACTCGTATCGGTACTGGTTCAAGATTCCAATTTTCAGGGAGGGTATGTACAAAATCGGGTACGCGGATTTAAAAAAAACCGGATTGGATTCCAGCCAGATTTCGGCCGATCAGCTTCACATCTTTTACGGCGGCGGCAGGGAACTCCCCTGGGATGTGAACGCCCCGGAGCCGCAGCTTCAGGAAGTGGCTACCTATTTTAAGGATGCCAATCACGATGGGCATTTTGGGAAGCAGGACGAATTAATTTTTTACGGGCAATCCGTAAACGGCTGGGCGTTTTCGATAATGGACAAACGTTTTCGTCACTACATTAATCACTACGCACGCTGGAATGTGTACTGGCTGGCCATTGGGGGAGATTCGCGCAAACAGATGGCACGGATTACAGAAATACCCGCTCAAGCGGAGACCACTCGCACTGCCTGGCGCTATTTTTACAAAGAAGTGGAAAAACTCAATCCTGAAAAATCAGGCATCCAGTGGTACTGGGATGAATTCTCCGGGAATGAAACCCGAAAATACCCGCTCCTTCTAAGCGGTGTATCTGCTTCAGATTCTTTTGCCTACCGAATTCACTTGATCGGGGCATCCTTCAATCACCACAATCTCAAAATTGCATTGAACGGAGAGCCTCTGGCCGATATCGATTTGCCCTACGAGCGTTCGCTGGTGGTTTCGGGGGGAAGAGCAAGCGGGCTGAAAAACGGCGGCAATATGCTGTCGATTCAGCAGAAATCGACTCTTGGAAGAAAGGACAAATGTCTTCTGGACTGGGTTGAATTGAATTACCGAAGCACGCTTCGCGCGGATTCAACCGGATTGGTCTTTTACGCTCCGCTGAGAAACAAAGATGTGACATTTGCACTTTCCGGATTCCAGGCGGATAGCGTGACCATTTTCGACGTAAGTGACCCATTCAATGTGCGCTACTCTGAAGCTAAAAAAAATTCCCAAAATCCGGGCGAGTGGCTTTTTAGTGATCACCTTTCTTTAATCAATCAAAAAAAATATTTTGCCGTTGCGCTTGATCAAATGATTTCTGTAAAAGAAGTGTATCGCGCGGCGAGTCCGGTAAGCGGTTTGCGGGATGTTCAGAATCGAGCGGATTATTTGATTATTGCTCACGAAAGCCTATTGGGTGCCGATTTGTCCCGTTTGGCATCGCACCGTGCTGACCCGGCGTTTTGGCCCGGGGGAAAAGACGCGCCCGTTGTGAAAATTGTTCCCGTAAATCAGATTTACAACGCTTTTTCGTGGGGAATCCCGGATCCCACGGCGATTCGCAATTTTCTGAAATACACCTTTTCTCACTGGACAAAAGCACCGTCGTACGTTCTCTTGGTTGGAAATGCTTGTTACGACATGAAGCAAAATTCGAGTGCCAGCCCCCCCACGTTGGTGCCTACACACGAAGACGAACTGCGTGTAACCGACGACTGGTTTGCTTTTTTGAACAATGACCGGATTATGGACATGCTGATTGGCCGGTTGTCCGTTCAGAATCAGGAAGACCTCCACAATGTGGTGGAAAAAATAATTGAATACGATACGCAGCTTCCACCAGCCCCGTGGCAGGGACGCGTTCTTCTGGTGGCAGATGACGCTAATTCCCCGACTTACAAGAGTGAGGATATTGCGTTTGGACGAGATACGGAATCGCTTTCGCGGGATTCTGTTTTTTCAGATTTGTCCATTGAAAAGGTGTACTTGGATGCCTATTCCCAAGATGCTTCGGGAAGAAAGGAAGAAGCAAAACGAGATTTTCTGGCCCAATTGAACAAGGGAACCGTCTTTGTGAATTTTCTGGGGCACGCAAATCTGGAAGTGTTGACGCACGAAAACATTTTTTACACGCCTCAAGATTTGCCCCTGGTTCAAAATGGGCGTCGCTACCCCCTGTTTTTTGCCGGAACCTGCGCTGTGGGGCAGTTTGACTACGATCGCAAACCCTGCATGGCGGAATATCTGACCAATTTGCCCGAACGTGGAATGATTGCCGCCATTGCTTCTACCCGTTGGACATGGCACAAACTCAATTACGGTGTGAATAAATCCTTTGTGAAAACGCTATTTGACCCTAAAAATCGGGGCAGGCTTTCCATTGGGGAAGCACTTCTGGCAGCGAAATTGACGTCACGCTACGCAGATCATCGTGAGTTGATTACACTTTTTGGTGATCCGGCTTTGCGTCTGGCGTTGCCAACCCGAAATGTGGGCTTGCGAGTTTTACCGGACACGCTTTCACTGCACAAAAGAACCCAGATAATGGCGTCGGTTTCGAACAGCCGCATCAAACCGAAAAATTTTAATGGGGAGATTTTTCTGGAATTGCGGGATTCAGGGCAAATACACCACCCAGCGGGTTACAGCTATTTTTTGCCTGGAGAGATTATTTTTCAGGACACGCTTTTTTCGGAAGATGGAACGGTGCAGGATGATTTTTTTCCAAAAACGATTACATTGTCCGGCGGAAAACTGGGTCGGCTTTACAGCTTTGCTTGGAACAGAAAGCTTCGGGCTGCCGGTCGACTGGATTCCATTCCAATAAAAAGGGATGTGATTCACTCCTTTTCGGAGATTGATTCCACAGGCCCTGAGATTGAAGTTTCCGTGAATCAAAAAAGGATTGAGGATGGAGCGGAAATAACGGTTTTTCCTCATTTTCGGTGTCGGTTCAAACTGCGGGATACCGTGAGTGGAATTTTGGTTACTAAACCGGAAAACTTCCCGGTGCAGTTTACTGTCAATGGCGATACCACGCTAACGCGCAACCTCACGTCACAGCTCATCTGCACGGATTCCACTCGGAGCAACGCAACTGCTGAGATTGACTGTCGGAATTTGCCCCTCGGGGAACAGACGTTTGAGATTACGGCCTGGGATCAAGCCTACAATCCTTCCCATTTTGAATGGAAAGGGATGGTGGTTCCGTCAGAATTAAAATTGACCCATGTACTGACTTACCCTAACCCTGCCAGCGAAAGAACCTATTTTACATTTGATTTGTCTGGTTCGGCGCAGGTAACGGTTAAAATTTATACGCTCTCAGGCCGTTTGATCCAAATGTTTGAGGCTGAGGCTCAACCGGGTTTCAACCGGATTCCCGGCGAGGGTTGGAATTGTCGCGATCGGGATGGCGATCCGCTGGCCAATGGCGTGTATCTGTACAAAATTGTTGCTCGCTCGGAATTTTCGGTGTTTCAGACAGGAGCAAAAAAACAATATGCAAGCGCTCTGGGACGTCTGGCTATTTTTAGGTAAGGAAATAAATTAATGCGTACAAATTCATAAATCAAATCTTTTCATACTTAAACTGAAAGGAAAAGCCGATGAAACGGGTGTTCGCTAAAATTGTATTGGCTCTACTTTTCACAATGGGAATGCTTCCCCATCTGGCCATTTCCGGCAGTACAGGAAAAATTGTAGGACATGTTGTCGATGCCAAGACCGGAAGTCCCCTGCCCGGTGTAAATGTGATGCTTGTGGGTACTCGGATGGGAGCGGCTACAGACGCCAACGGTGATTATTTCATCATTAATATTCCCCCGGGAAATTACTCGGTGAAAGCATCGATGATTGGCTATCAGATTCTTGAAAAGACCGGCGTGATGGTAGAAATTGACCGGACGGTTCGGGTGAATTTTAAATTGAGCCAGTCCGTAATTTCAGGAAAGCCGGTGGTGGTTACGGCCAAAAAGGAAATTGTTCCAATGGATGTGTCGGCCAGCCAGATTACCATTCAAGGTGAAAAAACGCAGTTAATGCCTGTTAACACGATTCAAGATGCCATTCGTTTAACGCCCGGCATTTACATTGACGATCAAACAAATTTCATCACCGTGCGAGGCGGCGGAGGCGATCAGGTACTGGTTTTGGTCGATGGGGTTTCAATGACCGATAATCTGTTTAACCGGCCGTTTCTTTCAATGAATCGCTCTGCCATTGAGCAGGTTTCCATTCAGACGGGTGGATTTAACGCTGAATACGGAAACCTGCGTTCTGGTTTGTTTAACATTGTTACTAAAGAGGGCGGCAATCGCTACAATCTGAGTTTGGATTACAAATATCGATTTCCATCATTAAAATACGAAGGCCCCAAATTATTTACTCCGGGATATAAAGATAACCTGATGTATGGCAGCGATGTTTCCATGGATTCCAGTAGACTACGGCAAATGTTCCCAAATCCGGAGGATTATTTCATGGGCTGGGTTGCTTTTTCGGAAAACAAAATGATGGATAGCGATTCGTCCAACGATCTTTCTCCTAATCAGCGCCGGCAATTATGGCTCTGGCGCCACCGGGGATTTCCGCACGGCAACAAACCAGATCATTACCTGGATGCCACGCTGACCGGTCCAATTCCAGGTCGTTCCATTCCGATTTGGGGCAGTTTTGCCAGACGCACCACATTTCTACTGTCGCATCGCTTTAACAATGTCAAATATGCAGAACCAGCCGTTCGGGATCATTTCTTTGATCGGAACTCAATTGTCAAATTGACGACGCACATTACCCCGTCTATGAAGTTGACCCTTTCCGGGATGTTTGCTAAGGAATGGGGAATGGCCAAAGCCGACCCCCATTATCCTAATGGTCTATTTATCTACCATACCGGTATGGGAAAACGATACGGCGGATGTGAGAATCCTGTGGGGGATTTGACCACGAACATGTTGGATATTAATTTTACGCACACGCTTAGCCCGCGAACATTTTATGTAGTGCGGTTGTCTCGCATGCAAACTCACTATCACATTACTCACGGACCCGACCGGGATACCACCAAGATAAAATATATTCCGGCAGATTGGTACACCGTGCAGGGCGACACCCTCAATGTCCCCGGTTATTGGGATTCCAAAACCGGACACTATGTGCTTCACGACACCACTTTCTACAAGGGTGACAGGGTGTGGTTCCCCGCATCTTCCTACGATGAAACGCCGCACGGCTGGATTATTGGAGGCCAGACGTTTAATGACCAGCCCGGAAAGGTTAATCTGGATAATACCAGTATCGATTTTGATTCCTCCAAGGGTTGGACTACCATCTTTAAATTCGATTTAACCAGTCAGGTGAACAAATATCATCAGATTAAAACCGGACTTTATATGGATATGAGCCGGCTGGATCGGGCGTATCGTGAATTAACCTTCCAGCGAAAAAAACGATTGAGCTTTTCCTCTCCCCCAAGAAAAGCTGCTGTTTATGTTCAGGACAGGATTGAAGTAAAAGGAATGATTGCCAATGTTGGCCTTCGAGCCGAATACTTTGACGCCCACGGCAAGGTCTACGAACCGGGGAATCCCTTTTCGCGTGCTTTTGGTCCGGGGTTCTGGGATCGAATTGACGGCGATAGTCTGAAATACGGTCTTAGTGAGAAGCACTTTTTTATCAGTCCGCGAATAGGAATTTCACATCCAATGACGGCAAACAGCAAGATTTACTTCAACTACGGGCATTTTTATTCGCCTCCATTGACATTTCACCTGTACGGTTTTTATAATCGAAGCGATTATGAGTCACAGGCAGAGTTTATCGGAAATCCCAATTTAAAGCCTCCGCGAACGATTGCCTATGAACTTGGATTTGATATGGATTTGCATCGAATGTTTCTGATTCACACGGATGTTTTTTACAAGGACGTGACTAATGAAGAAGGAGCTATTTACTACACGAGTATTGATAAAATAACCAATTACAAAACATGGACCAACAAAAAATATGAGGATATCATCGGATGGGAACTGCGTATCAACAAACGGGTCGGACGGTTCTTTACCGGTTGGATCCAAACTCAATTTATGGGACAACGGGCCGGTGAGGTTGGCTACCAGCACTTATATGAGCCAGATGATCCCCTCAATGTACCGACCTATTCGCGCTTTTCCGTTCCTATTAGCCGACTATGGCGTTGGAAGCCCAGTTTTCAGGGCTATGTAGATGTGCATTCCCCCGAAAATTGGGGGCCTCGTGTTTTCAAACATTGCATTTTTGCAGGATTTCATGTGAATACCATTATCCATTGGGCAGCCGGTGATAAGTTTACGTGGAACCCGGACAATAAGCCCTTTATCCGTGACAATCTCCAATGGAAAAATTATTTCCGATCGGATATTTACATGAGCAAGAATTTTACCGTGGGTCGGGTCAACATCAGTCCTTACCTCGATATGCGAAATCTTTTTGCCCGCAAGATGCTAAATGTGGGAGTTCTGCGAGGCTTAGCTGTTAATCCCGGATCGGAAATTTACAGATACTATGCTTCTCTTAAAAAAGGAGATCGCGTAGGCGATTATAAACAATCGTACATTAAATACCCTCACTATAAACCAGGAGAGCCGCTTTACATTCACCAGGGAGGCCCAAAAGAGGTTTATATGGGTATTCATATTGAGTTAAAATGAACCTTCCATGGCAAGATTGTGCTGCGCAATTCAAAGGAAAGTTATCGTATGTAAAAATACTCGTTCTTTCAATAATCAGTGAATCCTTTAGTCGGAGAGTTCTTATGACAATCAAAAAATATTTCATGACAATGGTTTTGGCCCTTTTGATAATGACGTCACTGGCTTTCGGACAAAGCATTAAGAAAGTAGCCCAAAGCTACATGCCGTTTTTGAGTCTTGAGGTGGGAGCCAGAGCCCAGGCACTTTCGGGTGCATTTATCGCAGTACCGGGTGATCCGAACAATATCTTTTACAATCCGTCGGGGTTGGCGTACGTCAGAGGGATCAGCTTTTCGCTTTCCCGAACCAATTGGTTTGCTGGTATTGGTTACGAGGGGGGAGCACTCGCGATGCATTTTGGCGATTGGGGAACATTCGGATTAAGCGTCATAAATATGGATTATGGAACATTTCACCGGACAGAAGTGGATGCGCACGCCTGGGAAGGATATACCGAACACGGCACGTTTTCTGTAAGTGAATGGGCCATTGGATTAGCGTATGCCAAACAATTAACCGATCGATTTTCCTTTGGCGGGCAGGCAAAATATGCTTACCAGGACCTGGGAAGCAGCAGGATCTGGCAGTATTGGGGGACGCAATTTGAGTATTCGGCCAATGTCAAAAATGAACAAAAAACAATGGCCTACGATCTGGGCACCTATTATCATACGGGATTTAAAAGCCTGCAAATCGGAATGTACATCAGGAACTTTGCCAATCGACCACTTCCCCTAACATTTGGTTTCGGAATGGCCATGTACCTGAATGATCTCTTTTTATCTGAAAATTCGCCTCATCGATTTTTGCTGACCACCGATTTTCTTCACCCGAAAGATTATTCCGAACGTTTTAATGTGGGATTGGAATATTCCTTTTACAAAAAAGCTTTTTTGCGATTTGGCTATCGCGGAAATTATGATGAAGAAAAAATGACATTTGGAGCTGGATATGATCAGCAAATCGGGAATATGAGTTTCGCAATTGATTATACGGCCATTCCGTTTGGCGTATTTGGCTGGGTCCATCAAATTAGTTTTGGCATGAATTGGCGATAAACCAGGAATCTAAAATGCCCAAAAATATTTACTCAAAACACGATTAATATAGAGACTTTTAAATGGAGAATTGGTGATGAATCGAAAAACGGCCTTTGCATTTTTGATCATTGGATTATTTGTGCTGTCTTTCAATCCAATAAATTCGTACAGCCAAAAGCCAACCCGTTTTTTGGCTCTTGGTGAATTCTGGCATTATGAGGAGAATGATTTCAGCGGAGGTTGGGAAAGCTCCTGGGTTTGGCCGGGCAACCGCTGGCGGGAAAAAAACCCTGGGGAAATCCGTCTGATGGGTCCCAATGCCCGATTGGCTGGGCCGGGACTTGGCGTAAAGGATTGGAAAGACCGACGAAAACGCTTCCATCCGTACTACATCTGTTCTTCCAATGCGGGGGAATATCTGCACACGTCCGACGCTTCCTCGGAGCCTTATGGTACGTTTGAAAAAGTATTGCGTGTGCGTCCCCCAGATGTATACGTGGACGGCAAATTACAGGGCGCTCGGCATCCCTACGACCGGATCGATCCAACCCTTCCGGTGGACGGCATTATTCACGGGAAGGTTAATTTTCCTATCGGTGTGACAGCAGACATGACCTGGTATTCCAGCGCCGCCAAGAACGCCGATATGTACATGATTTTGGATGTGACTCTCACTAACTCCGGCAACACCAATGCCACGCCCAGAATTGAATTAAGAAACCAAACTCTCCATGGGCTCTGCTGGGCCTACATGCCGGAACCCATGGTTTCCTTTGAAGGGGCTACACAGAACGCGGCTATCTGGGAAGGAAATAACGATGATTGGGTGGAATATTACGGTGAGAATTACCTGGACTATCTCGGTTCGGGTGATCCGCTGCACCCAGCGGGTGACCCCACGGCAGATTCCCTGCGTTTGTGGATATTGTGGGATGGGGATAACAACCTGCTTCCCGGTGATGATGTAGGAGACCCCGACCGCAATGTGGGTTTCGTGGAACAAACACCGGGGCATGGGTATCTTTTTTCGCCGCAATATGTGGGGTGGGGAATTCTCCACGCCGACAAGAGTGTAGATGATAAAACCAACGATTTGTCCCAGCCATTCTCCACGGTTTGGCGTCCTGGGACAGTACGCTGGGGCGAAAGTGATTATGACAAGTTGTATCAATTTCTGTTCAGTGGCAATCACATGAAGAGTCCGCAGGAAATGGGCTACACCGAGCCCAACGATCCCGAGCATGTGGCTGCTCCCTATGCCTACCTAGGAGTGGGGCCCTATGAGATGCCATTTGGGAGCAGTGTTCACATTACGATGCTGGTGGTGATTAACGGGCTTTCTCGGGAGAATTGTAGGAAAGTGGGACTGGAGTGGTACAACGCTCATCACGGCGGCGAGGGTTTGACCGATGAAGAGAAGGATGCCATTGTGGCGACGGGCAGGGATTCTTTAATGAAATATTACAGTATGGCTTACCGGCGATATTTTCGGAACATTGCCGAAGGACGGAATCCCTTTGCAGTGCCCAAACCCCCACCGGCGCCGGATTTGTGGGTGGAAGCCGGGAACAAGTGTGTGAAGCTTCATTGGAGTGATGTGTCCAAAGTTCCGGATCCTGACACCGGTGTGCCTGATTTTGCCGGATATCGAGTGTACCGGTCTCACAGTACGGGACAGCAGGGATTTAGTGGCAACGAGGGTCCCTACGATCTGATCTGGGAGTGCGGGGGGAAGAGCGGCAATCCGGTGGATACGAGTTTTGTTGATCGCAGTGTTCAGAGAGGGTTTGCTTACTGGTACTATGTGACAGCCTACGATGACGGGAGTCAGAACTGGGAGGATGGAAAGCCGCTGGAGTCGGGCAAGTACTGGAATATGATGCAGAAGAACATGCCGGTTCATCCCTACTACAAGCCGGAGCAGGTAAAAACACTGGACAAGGTGCGGGTGGTACCCAATCCTTACAATTACGCCTCGCGTCCGATGAATTTTCCGGATGAGGAGAATAAGATTATGTTTGTGGGATTGCCGCCGAAGTGTACGATTAAGATTTTCACGGTGACAGGGAATCTGGTGAAGACGCTTCATCACACAAATGGAACCGGTGAGGAGCCCTGGGATCAATTGACGGAATACAACCAAATTGTGTATTCGGGGGTGTACATCTATGTGATTCAAAGTGACATCGGTACCACAACTGGAAAGTTTGTGATTGTGCGTGAAGGGGAACAGGTTCAATAAATAGCCTTTTGGAGGAGATTTAGAAACACCTTTTGTGTGATTTTATGGAGATATAAGAATGTGGAAAGCTGGGAAAATAGGCATCATTTTTTTGGCGATCGCCGCTTTTGGCCTGAATCCTCGGAATACAGTGGCGCAAAAACCGGTTCGCTACCTGGCTCTGGGAGAGTTCTGGCACTACGAAGAGGATGATTTCAGCGGGGGCTGGGAAACCTCCTGGATCTGGCCCGGCAACCGCTGGCGCGAAAGAATTCCTGGCGAAATTAAATGTATGGGAACAAACGCTCGCTTGGTGGGCCCTGGCTTCGGTGTAAAGAACTGGAAAGATCGGCGGAAACGCTTTCACCCATATTATATTTGCTCGTCCAATGCCGGTGAATATCTGCATACTTCTGACGCTTCTTCCGAACCGTACCAGATTTTTGAAAAGGTTTTGCGCGTGCGCCCCCCAGATGTCTACGTGGACGGCAAATTACAGGGCGCTCGCCATCCCTACGACCGGATCGATCCAACCCTTCCGGTGGACGGCATTATTCACGGGAAGGTTAATTTTCCTATCGGTGTGACAGCAGACATGACCTGGTATTCCAGCGCCGCCAAGAACGCCGATATGTACATGATTTTGGATGTGACATTGACAAATACGGGAAATACAAACAGTACGCCGAAAATTGAGTTGCCAAACCAGACGCTGCATGGCCTTTGTTGGGCCTACATGCCCGAGCCTTGCGTGACCTACGAAGGGGCCAATCAAAACAAGGCAGTGTGGGAAAATAACAATGACGACTGGGTGGAATATTACGGCGAAAATTATGCGGATTACATTGGCTCGGGTGATCCCCTCCATCCTGCCGGTGATCCTAATGCCGATTCACTTCGCCTCTGGATCATGTGGGACGGTGACAATAATTTGCTTCCCGGGGATGACGTAGGAGATCCCGATCGCAATGTGGGGTATGTGGAACCGACTTCAGGGCACGGCCGGATCCTTTCCCCGGCTTATGTGGGCTGGGGAATTTTGCACGCGGACAAAAGCGTGGATGACGAGACCAATGACTTGTCCCAGCCGTTTTCCACCGTCTGGCGTCCGGGGACAGTGCGTTGGGGCGAAACCGACTACGACAAGCTCTATCAGTTTCTATTCAGCGGCGATCACATGAAAAGCCCTCAGGAAATGGGATACACCGAGCCCAATGATCCGGAGCATGTATCGGCACCCTACGCTTACCTGGGGGTGGGACCCTATGAAATGCCTTTTGGAAGTGACGTGCACATTACGATGCTGGTGGTGATCAATGGATTGTCTCGGGAGAATTGCCGGAAAGTTGGCCTGGAATGGTACAATGCCCAACACGGAGGCGAGGGACTGACAGATGAAGAAAAGGATGCCCTGGTGGCTACCGGGCGGGATTCGCTGATGAAATATTACAGCATGGCTTATCGCCGGTACTTTCGGAACATTGCCGAAGGACGGAACCCCTTTGCGGTGCCCAAACCCCCACCGGCACCGGATTTGTGGGTGGAGGCGGGCAACAGGTGCGTAAAATTGCACTGGAGTGATGTGTCCAAAGTTCCGGATCCCGATACCGGTGTGCCCGATTTTGCCGGATATCGAGTGTACCGCTCGCACAGCACCAATCTGGCTGGAGAAAGTGGAAATGAAGGCCCTTATGATCTCATCTATGAAAGTCGGCCAACGGATGGGCACCCCGCGGACACCAGTTTTGTGGATTACGGGGTACAGCGCGGTTTTGCCTATTGGTATTACGTGACGGCCTTCGATGATGGAAGTCAGAACTGGGAGGATGGAAAGCCGCTGGAGTCGGGCAAGTACTGGAATATGATGCAGAAGAACATGCCGGTTCATCCCTACTACAAGCCGGAGCAGGTAAAAACACTGGACAAGGTGCGGGTGGTACCCAATCCTTACAATTACGCCTCGCGTCCGATGAATTTTCCGGATGAGGAGAATAAGATTATGTTTGTGGGATTGCCGCCGAAGTGTACGATTAAGATTTTCACGGTGACAGGGAATCTGGTGAAGACGCTTCATCACATAAATGGAACCGGTGAGGAGCCCTGGAATCAGCTCACAGAATACAATCAAATTGTATATTCGGGGGTTTATATTTTTACGATTGAGAGCAATATTGGAACCGCAACTGGTAAATTCGTCATCGTTAGAAGCGGAGAGGAGGTGAGGTAACACAAAGGGAAAAAACAATCAAACCAAATGAAAGGAGGTGATTATTCAAGGATGTTCATTGGGGGAAATCGTAAAAAAATGAAAAAACAATGAACGAACCTTTAAGGAGGGTTACGATGAAACGATTCGTAGTTTTATTAGCCACCATTGCAATGGCCGTGTTTATGGTATCCAATAGTTTTGCCGGAAACAAGGCTCTAAAAAAGGCCAGTGGTGTAACAGAAATCAAATTGTACACGAATGAGAACCCACCTCGGTTTTGGGGTTATGATTCGGTAGGTACAAATCATGCAGCCAATTACCTGGGACAAAAAAAATCATATCCCCATGCCAGCAGTTTGGTTGTTCGATTTGGAATGAACAATGACATCGTGAATGGCGATACGTGTAATATCTATGTAAGCCATGATGCTGCTATTGGTCCTTACGCCTATTGGCTCCATTTTGTTGGTATGCCCAACCCGAGAAATTGGGTGGATATCTATCGTTCCGATACCGAAGGCTATGATCAATATCTGGATGCATCCCACACCCAGCGCGTGACTTTCTGGATTAAAGCCGACCCCAAATTGGCAGATACATACCCGCTGTTCTTCGTCTGGAGAAGCCAGGAAGTAAATGGCCACGATGCATTCAGTGCCATCGCCTGCATCAGGGGAGAAACCATCGTGCGGATTGATCCTTATGGTGATTGGAATGTCGTCCGTTTTCACAAATTCAGTGGAGATTGGCAGTTTGTATCTATTCCGTGGACGTTCTTCACCATTCCAACGGCTGATTCTGTACAGGCCATTATCCCGTATAGCTGGGCGGGCGTCCAAACCGATGGAAAATCCTATGGTCCCGATTTCGATCCGTCAACAATTCGTGTGTACCAATTGGACACCAGAATCGGCGGTGAACCTGACAAAGGAAATTTCCCCTGGCCGGATAGCGGAACACCCGAAGGTACTGGAGATTATGGAATTGATGAAATGATTCTGACCCTGAACCCAGGAACAGGCGTCAGTGGGGTGAATGGCGAAAAGACCACCGTTCCGTTGACCTACGAACTGAAAGATGCCTATCCCAATCCATTCAATCCCAGCACGACCATTGAGTACGGGCTTCCTGTAAGCAATACCGTGAAAATCGTGGTGTACAATTCAATGGGACAGAAAGTGAAAACACTGGTTAACAGCTACCAGACACTGGGCACTTACAAAGTGACATGGGACGGCACCAATGATTTTGGCGAAACTGTTCCAAGCGGCGTTTACTTTTGCAAGATGACGTCCAGCCATTTCAGCGCTGTGAAAAAACTAATGCTGATGAAGTAAAACCAGTGTTGTTTAATTAGTCGCTAAATTCAGCGGGCGCTTCCTTAAGTTTTTTAACCTCTTTGAGGAAGCGCCTGATTTTTTATCTGTAAGAAGAAAAAAATAATTTTTTGCTTGCAATTTTGGAGAAAAAGCATAATTTATGATAACGTTTGCGTAGGCCTATTTAATGGTCGAAATTTTTACAATTAAATTATTTTTATTTAATAAAATGAGGTAGCGATTATGTCTGTTCGATTTAGCAGTAATCGTCCGCCGAAAGCATGTTTACACGACGGTCTTGTACAAAAAGCAAAAATGATCTTTGCCCTTTTTATCTGGATTTTTTTGTTGGGTGAGGCACAGGGAAGAACTTTTCCTGCTTCCGCTTCTGCTTTGCCTCCCGTTCCGCACGATTACGCGGGCGGCGCCGATTACCAATCCTACCTTACTTATTCCAAAACTTTTGCTGACACTTTCCTCCGGGCGGCCGTGGACCATTGGGGTCCCAAAAAGACCCCCCTGTTTGTGCAGATGCTGGCGCTAAAGACCCATGACATCCCAAAAAAATCCGACGACCCCCGCTGGCAAATGGATTACGCCGGGGCCGACTACGTGTATGCCTCCCAGGGAAGTGACCTTTCCCGAGAAACGTACATGTTGCCGGCACTGATTGAGTTAACCGAAATAACCGGGAATCCCAAATACAAACAGGCGGCGCTGGCCTATTTGCGATTTTACTTCAAACACTGTCCCAGTCCTACTACGGGACTCTGGCCCTGGGGCGAACACATGAGCTACAATGTGGTCGCCGACAGGATTCACCACTGGCGGGAAGAGCCGGAAATGTCGCCGGCGCCGTGGGAGCTCTTTTGGCAAATTGACAGCAGCGCCGTGCGAAAGGAGATTGAGGGGTTTTACAAGTACCACACGTACGACAAAAAAAACACCTTCTTGTTTGATCGCCACGGCAACTATTACACCGGCCTGTTCGACGACATGCGGGTGCGGGGAGCTTACATCAAACACTCCGGCATTTACCTCTATGGATTTACTTTTCTTTGGACGAAAACCCACAATCCAAAATATCTAAAATGGATGAAAAAAGAGGCTGATCTTTTCTGGAACCGGCGGAATCCCCGAACAGGGCTGATTCCCGACGAGGCTAAGGAAACCGAAGGCGTAGTCGCTCAAACGGCCACTTTGACCTATTACTTGCTTCTCTCTTATCAACTGGCACCGGATCAGACGTATCTGTTGAAACGGGCGGCTTTCTACATGCGGCATTTTCTCCGGGCAGCCTACAATCCGGAAAACGGTTCCTACTTTGGCGGCGTCCATTTGAGAACCGGCACGCCCGCGACAGCCTCCCATTTCAGCGTGTGGGGCACCAATAGTCCCGCCGCTTACCTGGGCAAAACAGTGGCACTTTTGTACAAAAACACGGGCGACCCCTTTTTCCTTTGGCACGCTCGGCAAATTGCCCGGATGATTGAGAATACGCCCTTTTCTGAAAATACCTGCGCCGGGGCAATGGGCCAGGTGATTCACTTCTTTCTAGATCTGTACGACCTGACCGGTGATGGGGCGTACCTTCGCTTTTCGCGGAAAGTGGCTTCAACAGCCATCGACTCCCTTTACAATAACGGGCTGTTTAAATACACCTTTCGCAGCTACATCTACAATGCCGGCGGACCCAATGATGGGGACCACACGGGCCACCTTTTCAAAATGCTCCTAAGGCTTTACAAAATGGAAAAGGGCGTGCCGCTGCACTGGCAGGCACCCGCCATTTGGCACGAATGGAAACGCCCTGTACCCGTGAGGGTGATGGGAAACACTCCGCTTAAAGGATTGCGGTTGGTGTACATCTTTGGGCACGATCCCGCCGAGCATGTGCTAAAGCCCCAACGGCAGTCGGGGAAAACGGCCTTTTTTGACATTCCACTTGAGCCGAAAAAAGAGGGGCTGCTTCGATTTCATTTTAGGTTGAAAAAAGACCGCCAGCACGAGACAGATTCGGCCAATTGGGCCGGTATGGCTCAGGTGCAAGTGGTGCGCCAGCATGCTGTGCCGGTTATTTCCGATGTCCACTTCCCGCGGGTGGTGCCGGACGTGACACGCATTCCGCTTTCGTTCCGAGTGGTTTGCCCGGCTGGAATCAAGCAAGCCAGTCTCTTTTACCGGCGCATGCGGGAGCCGGTGCGGGAACAAATGGTCACAAAGCCACTGATAAGTGGCCAGCAGGTGATGATGTCCATCCCGCCGAAAAACAGCTGTTTCACCGGTTGGACGGATTTCTGGCTCCAGGCCTGGGGGGATCCGGCATTTCCAAGACGCAGTCAGACGAAGCACTTCCGGGTAATCGCTTCGCAGAAAGCCGAACAAGAGCTTTTGGCTGATCCGAAAAAATGGCAATCACTGGATTTTTCCGCGCTTGGTGTGCAAATGGAAGTAAAATCGACCCGGAGGACCCCTATTTCCGTGGAAAAAATTCCGGGAGCTCCGGTAACGTTCACAAAAGGGTTGCCGGGAAAAGCCGCGGCATTTTACCGATTCCGGACAGGGAGGAAGGTCTGGCTGCCCCAGGCGTCTCGTGCAAAGATTCTGGTTGCATCCCGATGGCTGGAACGCTTTGTGGGCCCAACGCTTCAATTTTACCACGCACAAAAGCGGCATTGGGTACCGGTGTCGTCTCGCTTGTCGGAAGATCAAAAGCAGCTTACGGCCAATCTGCCGGATTCGGGCCTCTATGCAGTTTCGGGTCTGCCGCGCCAGGTTTGGCGGTGGCCCGCCAGCGATGCCCTTCTCGTGTCGCCTGCTGTGGGGGATTTGGATGGAGACGGAAAGTTAGAGGTGATCTTTGCTTCCCGGGATTTTGGACATTTTATGACAGCCCTCCACGCGGATGGAACTGAGTATTGGACCATCGAAAAAGATGGCGGGTTTTCGTTTCCAGTTCTGGCCGATCTGGACGGCGACGGGCGCCCTGAAGTGATTGTGGGCGACATGGACGGCTACCTTTATGTGTTTAATGGTGACGGCAGCCTCAAGTGGCGCTACTTTGCCAATAGCGGGGTCAAAACCCCGGCTGTTGGAGATCTGAACGGCGACGGTAAACCGGAGATCGTTTTCGGACTGAAAAACGGCGACGTGGTGGCTATTTCGAACACAGGGAAAAAGATCTGGCAAACATCGACGGTTCCGCCAGCCAAGCGAAACGCAATCACACTGGCCAACCAGGCCTTCGGCGGACATTCCCCGGTGGAAAAAACCATTCCGGCTCTGGCAGACCTGGACGGAGATGGGAAACTGGAAACTCTGATTGCTGGACGAGACAGCCTGCTCTGGGCTCTGGATTTTCAGGGAAAACCCCTTTGGAAGGTGGCGCTGATCGGGCGACTGGACTACGGCCCCGCCGTGGGCGATCTGGACGGCGATGGGCAGAAAGAGGTCGTGCTGAACAGCCGTCACGGGGGAGAAAAAGCAAAGGTGTACGCCATCAGCGCAAAGGGAAAAATCCTTTGGTCAGTACCCTGCGATGCCTACGGGGACTGGTCGGTTTCGTTGGCGGACGTGACAGGCGACGGCAAGTTGGAAGTGGTGGCCAACGACACGACGCCCGCGCTGAATGTGATTAATTACTGCGGGAAGGTGGTGCGCCGGATTCCGCTGCAAAGCTGGAACACGATGACCCCGGCAATCACAGATTTGACGGGAGACGGGAAACCCGATTTTGTGGTGGCCGGAAACGAGGAGCGCAAGGTGCACGTTCTGGACAATTCCGGGAAGGTGTTGTGGAGCTTTCAGCCTCCCAGCTTTGGCTACGGCGGGGCGAAAGTAAAGGGCGGCGGCAATGTGGCCATCGCGGATGTAGACGGCGACGGCAAATTGGACATCCTGTTTGGCGATGATGAGAGCTGGTTTTACGACCTTCGCACCCAGGCCGTGTGCAAACCCTTTGAAATTCGCGTGAACCAGTACCACAACAACGTGGCCCATACGGGGGTGTTTAAATAAAAAGAAGTTGCTCGGTTATTCGGTTTCTCGGCTGCTCGGTTTGAAAAATAGTTCGCGGGTTCACTCGTTCGCTGATTTAAAAAAACGGTCACTGAGCGTAGTCGAAGTGACCAATGAGATTCTTCGCTTCGCTCAGAATGACAAAAATATGACATGCGAAGAAGACCGGAAGGATCATCATCGACTTGAGCCGTGGGCAGCGTCGCCCCGGGAAGATGAATTCGTTAGTAATCTGTTACCAAATTAGAAAAGGCACAATGTTGGAAAAATTGAACCACATTTTTGAAGTCGCCCTTTGCCTTTTGGCCTTGGTGGGAAGTCTGGGTGTGGTAAAAACTGCTGTGGGTGAGCAGTGGGCTCTCATTCTCGGCAAAAGTGAAATAAACGACGCGGCCGTCAAAGTAGCCGTGTCCGATTTACTTGAAAGCGCCCGTCAATACGGTATTTCAATTCGGGTGGAAGCAGACGGGGTTCGACCAAGCGGAAATGCTATTTTCGTCGGGGTTCCGGCCCGCAACCAGCAAGCGCGGAAATACTTTCCCAAGAATAAATTATCCCCGAAAACACTTACCTCAAAGAATGGATTCCAAATTCAAACCGTTCTCGAAAAATCGGACACGTTGATTCTGATTTCTGGCGGTTCAATTATGGGAGACGTCAACGGCCTGTACTATTTACGGGATCGGCTGCGGGTTACAAGAAGATTCCCTGTTCTCAATGAAACGCGGCAGCCCCTTTTCACAATTGCCTGTAACGTTCAGGCCAAGGGCCTGAAGTCTTTGAAAAAAAATCAAACAGCCCTCTTTCGCAATGCCCTGGCGTATGGAATAAATTGGGTTGTTGTCGATAACACGCTCAATCTGGTTCCTTGGAACGCGGAACCGGAAAAAACGCAGAATGAGAAAAATCGCCAGGAAGTAAAAAAACTAATTCAGCGGGCTCACGCCTTGCACCTCAAATGCTTTACTTACGGCGATGAATTCACCTATCTTCCTTCTTTTCTGCAGGAACTGCACGCCACCTGTTCGGTGGATGATCCCAACTTCTGGAAAGCCGTTCAGGAAAAATACCGGCGCCTGCTCCGGGCCCTGCCGGAATTGGACGGCGTGGGAATCCGTACGGGAGAATTGACCCAGGTCTGGGGAAATTACCGCGCGTTCGACGTCATGCACGAAGGGCCATCCTGTCCCTGGACGCTGACCAGGCGCTACCGGACATTTGTGAAAAAAATTTATGACGTGGTCGTGGGAGAATTCCACAAGCTTTATTACCAACGCACGTGGGGAACTAATCTGAAGGAGCAGCATTCGGATCCGGAGGTTTTCAAGCGAACCTTTACCAGTGCTATTCCCGTTAAAAATCTGTACCTGGTTCCCAAAATCACAACCGGGGACCAAGGCTGGTTTCAGCCGTTTAATCCCACATTTAATCTGACGCCTCACCATACGCTCGCTGAATTTGAATCGATGGATGTGGGTCAGGATATGTTTCCGACCTTCCCTGCAGCCTATTTTCAAGCCGCTCTTCAAACGATTGTTGAAGGAACCTCTACAAATGTGCAGGGAATGGCATTTGATATTCCGCCGAAAGATGACTGGGGAAACTGGAACGCTGTTGCTTACATCCTGCACCGGCTCAACTGGAACTTGAACGTTGATGTGCACACGCTGGCCCGGGATTTTGCAGCCATTCATTTCGGACCCAAAGCAGCCGACAAAATGGCAGAAATTTTCTTGCTTACACCCGTGGTCTACAAATACGGTTTGTATCTGGAGCCCATCGCTGCCCGCATGCACCGGCAATTGCCCCAATTGCGTGGAACGATTTTCCCTGTGGCCGGTTTTCCTGTTATCGATCACGGGAAGGCACACCTGGAATTCTGGCACCAGATTTACCTGCAGACAAAACCCTGGATGCATGAAACCCTCAATTTGTTGGATTATGGTCTTCAAACCGCTCAGAAAATGATAAACCTTTTCCAAGAGGCTAAACCGCTCATTACAGACAAAACACTGGCCGAGGATGCTGAAAGAAAAGTTCTCCGAACCGAGGCACTTGTCCAAACGAACAATTTATACGTAAAAACCGCATTTTCGTATTTTGATTTTCTTGAAGATTCCAGCCCGGAAAACTATTCCCATCTCAAAAAACTGGCTTCTGAACTTTCACTTGCAAAAGTACACTTCGCAGGGTTGAAGGGCAAACCTTACCACTTTTTTGGAATTGACCAACTCTTGAAAAACGTAAAAGAAGTTCTGGAAAACAAAGAACAAGCGTTGAATTTTTTGAAGCATGCACCGACCACGGATGGAGTCATGGCGTTGATTGAGAGACAGGAAGAAGCCCATCGGCACGTTTTGAATCAGTACAGGGGCCAATTGATTAAAATCCTACATTGGAGAGGGCGAGTGGACGGGAAAGACATTTTAGTGGTGAAAGCAAAAACACTCTCGGTTCAGCACGTGCAGTGGGAGCCCATTCAAGACATGCGCACCCGGTTTTACTCGGAATTGCCAGAATCAGAGATGAGCGTTGTTATTAAGGATATTCATTCGCGGACTCTCCATCCCTTTGTGCTGGAACAGCCCACGGCAGGGAATCACTACACGACCAAGATTTATCTGGTTGATGCCCCGGGTGGTGGAGACCTGTGGGAACTGGAATTGTACGCGATTAAAAAGTCTCCGAAGCTTTTGGGCCTGTGGCCGACGTGGCAGGGGGAATAGGAAAGTTGTTCCGTTTGTCGGTCACTCGGTTACTCAGTCAAAGATTATTTAGTTTGCTGGTTCGTTTGTTTAAAAAAAGCGGTCGTCGAGTGTTGGCCGGTGGCGAACGTATCGAGACGACCGAGAAGCCGGCCGCAGAATACAGGAAAAGATGCACTATTCGGTCATTGAGCCCGTCGAAATGACCGGCCTACTGTTTTCAAAGAGATTCTTCGT
>CAZMRE010000003.1:0-54672 GCA_964568545.1 uncultured Deferribacteres bacterium
TTTTTCACATTGGCCAGACGGATAATCATTTCCGTTCCAGGCGGCACGGCCTTGCCCAAGCCACTGCGCCGCAACTCCACCTGTTGGCCGTTCACAAACACCTTGAAGCCGCCCTTCACATTCGGCGAACCCGCCAGAATAGCCTGCGACAAATCAAAATCAACCGGAAATTCCAAAACCACGCTCCCGGCTGAGGGAAAGGGCTCCGTGAGTTTCAGGCGAATTTCGTAGACAGAGGCTATTCCCGCATTGGGCGAAAGCGGCTGGACAGAAACTCCATTTACCGCCGCAAAAAGCGGCGCCCCAATTAAAATTAGAAAAAAGCTCGAAAAAATAAGCGTGCGAAAAAATTTCATAAACACCTCAAGTCGTAAGAAAAACCGTTCGAAAGCGATTTTGAACACAATTTTAAAAAACAGTAGCCAACAAATGTAAAAAAACCTATTTCCAAATTGTCCGTATTCCTCAGCAATCAATCTGTCCTTGCACTGCTTTAAGGCTATTTGAATTTTGACTTCATTTTGCTATCTTCATTCTTTCCCAATTGATTCTTGGCACAAGTGACAACGTAAGCACGCATTATTCAGATAAGCCAAAAATCAACTATAAAAGCGCCCTATTTTAGCAATGCCCGCAGCAAAATTAAAAGGCCCTTGCCTTCATTTTCCGCAAGTTTTAAATTCTTTTTTGCCAGTTTGTAATTAGGATTCAGTTTAATTGCCCGACGAAATTCTTCAAGAGCGCGCAAAAACAAATTCCGGCATTGAATCAGATACGCCACACCCAAGTTATTGTGTAAATCCGGGTATTTGGGATGCTGAGCAATTTCGGATTTCAGATTCTCAATGTATCTCTCTACGGCCAGTTCATCCTTGCTTTTTCCCCCGAACATGAAATTCAGATAAAATTCGTCTTCCAAAATCGAATCCAAACGAAAAGCCAGCGTGTTGTGAATTTCCAGTAATTCATCAAGAGCTTCTCGAAATTGAGAATCCTGTATCATGCTAATCACAGAATCAAATTCCGGGGTTTGCAAATTGCGGTCGCGGGCGGCAGCCTTTTTAAGGTGTTCCAGACATTTTTGTTGGCGTTCCTCTAACGGTAATAATTGCGGATGAATAGGAGATTCAACCAACCCGGACAAGTACGTCAGACCCATGTTCAAATGCGCCAGCGGATAATTTTCGTTCAGCGAAAGTGCGGTTTCAAGAACCTGAATCGAATCAATGAAATTCTTCTTTCCTAAAAGCGCAACCCCTTTATAATTATAAAGATCAGCAAAATTGGGCCTTTTTTCAATGGCACGATCCAAGACCTTAATTGCCTGATCAAATTCCTGATTTTTTATAAAAGCAATGGCCAAATTCTTTTGTGCAACGATTAGGTTTTCATCAATGGCAATGGCTTCCTGAAAATTCTTCTTAGCATCTGAAATTAAATTCTTCTGAAGAAAAACCACCCCTAATTTATTATAAGAAGGCGCATGCTTCTTTCGCCACACTTTTTTTTGAACATAAAAAAGAACTTCTATACCCCGCGCAATTTCCCGCTGAATCTCCTTTATCGATTTCTGAACATCTTCTTCTTTTACGTCCGGTGGAAGTCCCCGTTCCCGGGTTTCCAAAAGCATTCCATTTTCAAAAACATGCCCGACCACTCGGTTTTCATCATCCATGTAGTTTGTTTCCACATAGAATTTGCGCGGGCCCACCAAAAGTGTTTCATTTAGTCCCAAAGTTTTCATCCGTACTCTCCAAGCCATTCCCTGGCTGTTTCAAAATGATCCATTAAGGAACAATATCCAGAGGAAACTGACCACTTTGGGAGTGAATCAGAATCTTTCTACAACCTTATACAAATATTGTTCCATAGTAGAAACGAATTGACACTTATTTATTATCGACTTATCACTTCGTTCCCTTTAGGGGTTGGGACTAAACAGCCTAAAAAGTGACCCTCTATTTAGCCTTAAAAATTAATCTGTTACAAAATTAAAACAAGCAAATTCTTAGCCGCCTTTTCTTTCATCATTTTTAGGACGAGTACAATTTTGTAAGTCCCCGCTCAATCCGGTTCATTCCCTCCTCCAGATCTTGATCGGACGTGGCAAAAGAGAGTCTGGCAAATGAATCCATTCCAAACGCTCCACCTGGAATAATGGCCACCTTTTCTTCTTCCAATAAAAACTGGCAAAAATCAAATGAGTTCAAAATTTTGTAGGAACGGTACGTTTTTCCAAAATAATCCGATATTTTCGGAAAAATGTAAAATGTACCTTCGGGTTTTGCACATTGAATTCCGGGCATTGCAGAAAGTCTTTTGTACACATAATCCCGTCGTTTGTGGAATTGCGCTACCATGTTCTGAACACTTTCTGAGTCATGGCTCAGGGCTTCTACGCTTGCCCACTGTGCAATTGTGTTTGGATTGGAGGTGCTGTGTCCCTGAATTTTGGTCATGGCCGAAATAATTTCTTTCGGGCCAGCCGCATAGCCGATTCTCCATCCGGTCATGGCATAGGCCTTGGAAACACCATTTACAACGACGACCTGCTCTTTGATTTCAGGAAAGGATGCTAGGGAAACATGTGTCCGTCCATCGAATACAATTTTTTCGTAGATTTCATCCGTTAGAACCAGAATTGACGTACCGGCCAGCACATCAGCAAGTTTCTGCAGCAACTCCGAATCATAAACAGCTCCTGAGGGATTATTTGGACTATTAAAAATCAGCAGCTTGCTTCTTGGCGTAATTGCCCGCTCCAGATCTTCCGGGGTTATTTTAAATCCATTTTCTGCATGCGATTGAATAAAAACCGGCGTGGCGCCGGCCAATCGTGCCTGCTCGGGATAACTCACCCAATAGGGGGATGGGATCAGCATCTCATCCCCCTCCTGGCAAATGGACAATACGGCATTGAAAAGCGCCTGTTTTCCACCTGTAGTTACCACTATTTGGTCGATTTCGTAATCTAACTTATTGTCTTTTTTTAACTTCCTTGCAATGGCTTCCCGCAGTTGCGGGATTCCCATAACGTGTGTGTACTTCGTTTTTCCTTCTTGAATGGCCGCAATGGCTGCGCGTTTGATAAAATCCGGTGTGTCAAAATCGGGCTCACCCGCCCCGAATGAAACGATATGATCCCCCTGGTGCTGTAGGCGCAGCACGGTATTCGAAATGGCCACCGTTTTTGAATCTTGAATTCTATTTACCCGATCGGCCAGTTGCATAATTTCTCCCGTTGTCTATTTTGCCGTTAACGAACAAATCGCCACTACATTAATGATATCTTCCACACTGCAACCACGCGACAAATCATTTGCTGGCTGATTGAGTCCCTGAATAATAGGGCCGATAGCAGCCGCATTAGCAAATCGATTAACTAATTTGTAGCCAATGTTTCCAGAATCCAGATCGGGGAAAATGAGCACGTTGGCTTTTCCTGCAACCTCCGATCCGGGTGCTTTCCGGGCACCAATTTCGGGGAGAATCGCCGCATCCACTTGAAGCTCGCCGTCAATCTTCAGAGTCGGGTCGGCCTCTTTCGCTAACTTCAGTGCCTCCAGCACTTTGTCAATGCGAGGATGACTGGCGCTTCCCTTTGTCGAAAATGAAAGCATGGCCACAACAGGTTCTTCACCGGTCAGGCTGTTATGGGTTTTTGCGGAGCTTCGGGCAATGGCCGCTAACTGTTCGGGAGTGGGGTCGGGAACAACGGCGCTATCGGCAAATGTAAACACTCGATCCCAACCAGGAATAACCATTGCGAATGCACCGGACACCACGGAAATTCCAGGGGCCAGGCCAATAATGTGTAGCCCCGCTCGAAGAACATTACCGGTTGTATTGACGGACCCCGCCACACTCCCATCGGCCACGTGTTTTTTAACCAGCATGGCTCCGAAAAAAAGTGTGTTTTTCATCGCTTCCTGTGCCTGTTCCGGGGTCATTCCCTTTTCTTTTCGTAATTCGTAATAAGTTTCTGCATACGAATCAAAATCGGGGCTTTCCTCCGGTTTAATTATCGGGGTATTTCCCAAATCAATGTTCAATTTTTTCGCCTTTGCGCGGATTTCATTTTCATCGCCCAGAAGAATTAAATCGGCAATTTCTTCCTTCTTGATGATCTCCGCTGCCCGAATCATTCGCTCTTCACTGCCTTCGGGAAGCACAATTTTTCGCTTGCGTTTTTTCGCTTTATTTCGAATTAATTGAATGAACTCCATTTTTTACTCCATCCGATTTTTACAAGTTAGTAGTTTTTAACACCAGAATTCGTTGTAAGGGGAAATTTTTCTTTCAAGCGCCGCTCCACTTCAGGGGGAACCAATCCGGAAATATCTCCACCAAAACTGGCCACTTCCTTCACAATTGTTGAATTTAAATAAGTGTACTTAACATTTGGCATCAGAAAAACTGTTACCACGTCTTCTGCCAACTTCCGGTTCATAAGGGCCATTTGCAATTCATATTCAAAATCTGATATAGCCCGAAGGCCGCGTATTACCGCAACAGCCTTTTTTATTTTCGCATAATCCATGAGCAAACCTTCAAACGCATCTACTTCGATATTGGGGAGATGACGCACGGATTCGGCGATCATTTTCTTTCGCTCCTCTACTGAAAAAAGCGGCTTTTTTGATGAATTCACCGCAATGGTAATGACAACCTTATCAAACAGCGTCACGGCTCGTTCTGCAATATCAATATGTCCGTGCGTAATGGGGTCGAATGTTCCCGGGTAAATCGCGATTCTCATGATTTGTCCTTTGTGTCAATGATTAGAGTTAAACACTCTGAGAAAATGGTGTGAAACACAACCCATAATTTGTGCAATCTTGAATTTCACACCAAAATTAAACTCTCCTTCCGGAAACTAATCATCCCCTTTTTCAATTTCCTCCTCAACTTCAAAAAATGACAACTGAGTTTCGCCCATTTTTTTTGTTCGAATTAATCTGAGCATTCCCATTTCAGAGAATCTCTCCGTAGATCTATGCTTTAAAATAAAAATGCCCCTTCGCTTCAAAAACCTTTGTTTTGAAAGGGCTCTCATCAAGGTATTTCCTAACTTCAGATGATAAGGAGGATCTGCAAAAATAATATCAAACGGTTCCCCTTTTGATTTTCCTAAAAATCGGTGCACATCTTGTGCAAGAATTTGAAAGCCTTCCGAGCAATGAACCTTCTCCAAATTTTCGCGAATATTCCGAATCATTTGCGGTGATTTTTCCACAAATACAACATCTTTGGCGCCGCGGCTCAGCGCTTCAATACCCCAGGATCCCGTTCCCGCAAACAAATCCAACACCCTTGCCCCTTCAACCCAACCGGAAATGATGTTAAACAGAGTCTCTTTCACCCGATCGGTCGTTGGGCGGACCCCCCTTTGTTCGTGGAATGTTAGGCGAATCCCCCTCCATTGCCCGGCGATGACCCGCATATTACATCATTCTGTAAAGAGATTCAAGTCCAGTGCGGCGTCTTGCTGATTTCCTCCGCCTTCCCTGGAGGCACTAATTAAGATTCGCGAGACCCCGACGTTCCGGTAACCATTCAACAAATCCGTGAGAAATTTTTGGGTGTTTTCTTCCGACCCTGAAAACTTTACGGTTATCGGAATATGCTTTCCCTTTTCATCCGTTACAAGCGGCGATTCTCGAATTTCGCGCACACGAACACGATCGGTTTTAGCCAACGCCAAAACGGTCGGCTTTGCTTTTTTCCACCCCAGCACATTACCCGCCGCGGCTGTTCTTCCGGAAATCGAAATCTGTCCCTTAATAAGTGTGTGCCGCATTTTTTTCCCATTGTAGAACCCGATATCGCTAGAAACAATTTTTTGTGTAAGCGAGGGTACACTGGACTTTGCTCTCTTCAAAAATGCATTTAATATTTCCTTTTGAGGCGTATACAATTCAATTGTAAAATAGCCAGAATTAAAGCTAAGAAAAGCAATTTTTGCCCCGGCAGGAACCGCTTCCAAAAACTTTCCAAACAAATTAACTGCTGCAAACCCCGCCTTTTCTTCACTCGAAAGTTCTGCCGCCGCCTGCTTAATGGAAGGTGCCGTAGGCGATACAATAGGGCGCTTAGACATTTTTGCCGCCCCAGGAGTTGCTTTATTCGTAGCAGACGGTTTCTTTGGTGCCATTTTTGGCTCTTTCTTGGCAGTTTTTTCAATGGCCTCTTTTACAGGCGCCGGGCCGGCTTTTTTATTTGAAAAAATCCGAAAATAGGCCAAGGCAATTAAAACAAGAGCTAAAATCACTACAACAGAAACAATGGGAAATTTACTCTTTTTTTGAAAGGTAAACTCGCGCTCTTCAGCAGGTTCTGCAACGTGTTCTTTCTCTGCTGCCACGGGTTCTGGCTCCTCCGCCATACCCCCGACACGATTCTCTTCAACGGGAGGCTGCGCCGGTTTTTCTACGGGTTCCTGTTCGACCATTTCATTTTTTTCTTCCTCCGCAACAAGGTCCTCGGCCGACAAAAACTCGGATTCTTTTATCTCCGGCTTTTCTTCTGCAAAGGGAATATCTTTTCCTTCCAGCAAATTTACTTTCAACATGCCTTTTCCTCCTACTCAGAAGAGACCATTATCCCCAGCCAACTCAAGGGAATTTTGCTAAAAATGGAGATGAGCTTAGTCTAAAAAGGATATCTCCCACTAATTTCACCAATTGTCACGAATTGCTTTTATTCCAGTTAATGGAACTTAACCCCGCATATTTTTTGCAATTCGTGGTTTTCAGAGTGCGCTCAAAGTTTATTCCAAAAAATTTATCTCTTAAGGCGAATTAGGTTGACGCCAATAAGCAGCGACAGATTAAAAGACTAATCCAAAATTTCCAACGCTGCCCCAAAACCTGCAAGCCACTTTGTTGGATTTTCAATGGCGACAACGGAATCCCTCAGGGTTTCGGGAACCTCTACTTTTTCAAAGGGATTTGCGAATTTTACCTCAAGAGCAGAACCTCCCTCAAGGGCAGATACCAGAGATGGGGTGGCCTTGTCACCAAAAACGTACAACTGTGATACAGGGGAGCCCGATTCATTGATTTCAGATTCCAGAAGCACGCGGTCAACTTCTTTATTGATTGTCTTTGACAGCTCCTGATCGGATTCCAAAAGGTCTTGCTCGTAATCTTCCAAATCTATTTCTTTTGATCGAAGGTAGCTTCCATCTCTCATGAGCGTAATTGTCAACGCCGTTTTTCCGATGTGGGCAACCCCAATCAGGCGGCCTTTGGGTTCAAATAGTTTTTCTACCGCTGTCATTTCTGCGAATTGATTAACACTCATATTTTGAATCGTTTCTCCGGTTTCCTCGAACAATTCTCCAACGCGCTCAAGCAGCAGTTTTCGAAAAATGATCAGCAACACAAGGTCATTCCCTGGCGATACGCGAACCCAGAACACCTTGTAGCTTTTGCCCAAATCTTCCGGCAAAAACTGCTTCACTTCCCAAAATAGCTGCTTTTGAATTTCGTCATCCGAAAGGTCTGGATCCACGTGGGTTTCTTTTATAAAAAGCAATTTTCGATTAACAGCAATCCCTATCTTTTGAGCCCACCCGGCTTTTACTATATTCTCGCGAAATAATTGCCGGATTTCTTCAAAGCGCGCATCATCGTTTAAAGTGAGCAACCGAAATTTAACTGGCAGGTTCACCTCTGCAAGATTTTCAACTTTCCACCCATTCTCGAATTTACCCACCTGAATCCATCGAAAAGCATTTTCTTCCAAAACCGCACCAACTGCAGATTCGCTCATCGGTATTCCCTTTCGGAAAAGTGTCTTTGAGGACCACTCATCCCCTTTTGATTTTCACCATTTCAAAAAAAGGAAATGCTGGTGAAAATTCAGCTTGCCGCACATTTACCACTCAGAACCTGTAAATAACCCGCAATCACTTTCCGACACTGTTGCAAAATCTTCTTTTCACCAGCAAATCACATCCACACAAATTACTTTCGTTTCAATTCAATCCAGCTAGGTTCACCATTTTCAATTTTGCCATGATTTTTTAGGCTGCCCCCCCCGAGAAAATGGAAAACGAAATTGGAATTTGCTTTTTCAATATCCGTACTGTCAATGGGACATTGAACGATGATACCCTTTGCAGCAGATGTGTCAACCACCGTAATGTTGTAAGGTCGCTGCACGGTGGGACACCGTTTAATGGAATCCAGCATGGCATAAATCACATTGTATTTGGAACTGTCTGTTGTATCGGACACAGCTTTAAACGCCGAATCCGTTGCTTTCTGGGTTGGCATATCCGCGTAATCGCGCAAATAATCACGGTAAATTTTCACAAAAAATGTATCGCGCAAAGCTGCCATTACAGTGTCTTCATTGAAAATTTTGTCCATCTTTACATATTTTATAACGGAATCAAAAGTATCCGAATAGGTGCTGTATTTGTAGTTGTATAAAACCTCAGCATCGTACACGCGATGCATTCGATCCCGACAGAGCATTTCATCCCTACTCAGCTTTTGCCAGACCTTTTTTGGATACCAGATGGTTAAAATCAAAATAACAGTCAAAATCACAATTAATATTTCATAAACAATCGATCCCTTGGGTCTTGGTTTCGTTTTTGGATCTGCCATGTTTCCTCCTGTCTAAACTAATTTGTGTTGCAGCTCAAATTTCAATTAGTAATTATCCGGATTTCAATTCATTTCAAGTACGGTTCTATTTTCTTGAATTTTTTCGCACCAATCCCCCTTATTTTCAGCAATTCTTTTTTTGTCCTGAACAAACCATGTTTTTTGCGATAGGAGAGTATCCGCTCGGCCATTTTTGGGCCTATCCCTGGCAACTGAATTAATTCATCCCTTGTCGCTCTGTTTAGATCGATGCCAATTCCGCGTGCAATCTGTTTCCCCGTTCCCGTAACGCCTCGCACTTTTCCATCACGAATGGCTTCTAGATACTTCTTTTCAAAAGCGAGAACATTTGGAGGAGTGGGACGATGCTTCCACCGCCATTCCTCGTAGCCTCGAAACGCAAGGAGAGACAAAAAGATCAATGAAAAAATAATGAGGATTCTAAGCCCATTGCGTGTGAACCTAAAATACTCTCTGATTTTTTCGATAGTCTTGATTGCAGCGGCCCCCATTGCTTCAAATCAGAAAATGAATTTTTTAGATGTCTTTCCTTTTTGCAGCCGTTTCTTTTCGATCTCTGCCAGTTTTTTAAAAAGCTCTTTTTCCTCTTTCGACAATTCTTTTGGGGTCTCCACTCTAACTCGAACCAACTCATCCCCAGTGCCGTAATGGTTTAGATGGGGAATCCCCTTACCCTTCAACCGAAACACCTTGCTGGCCTGGGTTCCTTTCGGAATTCTTAGCATAACCTTTCCTGTCAGGGTCGGCACTTCAATTTCATCCCCAAGAACCAATTGTGAAAAGCCAACCTTCAGTTCGTAAAGAATATCATCCCCGTGCCGCTCAAAAAGCTCATGCTCCTTTTCCTCGATAATCACAAATAGATCGCCGGCAGGCCCCCCACGCTTTCCCACATTTCCCTCACCACGAATCGTCAGATAATTCCCGGTAGAAACCCCGGCCGGAATTTTGACTGTGACGGTTGCCTCGCCACGTACGCGCCCCTCGCCGTGGCATACAGGGCATGGATCTTCCACAATTGTCCCTTCTCCGCCACAATTCGGGCACGTGGTAATATTCACAAATTGCCCAAAAATAGATCGTGACACCTGCCGTACTTCTCCGGTGCCATGGCAAACCGGACACGTTTTTACACCCGTTCCGCCTCTGGCACCCGTGCCTTTACAGGCATCACAGACAATGTATTTTTTGACCCGGATTTTTTTTTCTACACCCGTAGCGATTTCTTCAAGGGTTAGCCGCAAGTGAACCTGCAAATCCGTACCCTTGTGAGTACCGCGTTCCCGCCCCCGGCCCATTCCGAAGAAATCCTCAAAGCCACCAAAACCCTGCATAAATGTACGCAATGCATCAGATAAATCAAAGTCCGTAAAGCCACCGGAAAAGCCACCACCTCTTAAGCCGTCGTGTCCGTATTGGTCATAGATGCGCCTTTTTTCTTCATTATTTAGAACCTCGTAGGCTTCGGCAGCTTCCTTAAATTTTTCCTCCGCCTCTTTATCCCCGGGGTTTCGATCGGGGTGGTACTGCATGGCTAATTTTCGATAAGCCTTTTTTATTTCTTCGACGGTTGCTGTTCTGGAAACACCCAAAATTTCGTAATAATCTCGTTTCATTTATTTGAAAATAATCTTCCCTTTTTAGCGTTTTTTGTGGCGCTAATTTTTTAATTTCTTAATTTTCTCATTTTGCCACCACAACCTTCGCGTGGCGAATAACTTTTCCGTTCAGGCGATAACCCTTTTGATGTTCCTGAGCCACGGTGTTGGGGGGATATTTTTCATCCTCAACCATCATTAGCGCCTCGTGAACATCCACATCAAAGGGCTGTCCCACCGATTCTATCGGCTCCACGCCGTATTTTTCCAGTAAATTTTTGAAATTGTTGTAAATGAGCCCCACACCATCGTAAAGCGTCTTAAACTTGTGGGACTTTTTTCCAGCCTGCAACGAGCGTTCCAGATCGTCCAGAATTGGCAGAAGATTTAGAATTAAATCCTCATTGGCATTTTTAATTCGATTTTCAATTTCTCTGCCGGTAATTTTCTTGTAATTTTCAAATTCGGCCGCCAGACGCAGTAACTGATCCCTGAGCGCATCTCGTTCTTTTTCCAACTCAATAATTCTTTTTTCCAATTCTTTGGTTTTTGATCTTCGAACGCTGCGCTTCTTTTTAGCGCCGGCTTCCTCTTTTGGGGCCGCCGCTTTTTCTTCTATCTTTTTTTCATCCAATTTTTCTTTTGCTTCCATGGTTCCACTAATTGCTTAAAACACGACTTAACACCTGCGACATATAATCGACAATCGGAATAATTTTCGCATAACGCATGCGCGTAGGGCCAATAATTCCCAGTGTTCCGCGCACGCCCCCTACATGGTACCAGGAGGTAACGAGGCTGCAATGTTGAATATTCAAATCCTTATTCTCTTCGCCAATTTTGACCGTAATTTTTTGGTTATCTTCAATTTTCGTCAATGATTGAATAATGCTCCGCCGATTGTCCAGCAGCGTCATTAGAGATTCCAACCGCTGCTGATCATTGAACTCCGGTTGGTGCACGATGTTTCTTGTCCCGCCGTAGTACACGTCTTCCCATTCCTCAAAATCAAAGAGCTCATTTGCTTGATTAATAAAATACTGGATCATATTGGCGTGTCCCCCAGACACGTTTCGGAGTCGTTGGTCGATCGTTCGCTTAATTTCTCCCAATCTTAAACCACACAGTCGTCTGTTCAAGATTCTGGCGGTTGTGTCCAGTTTTTCACGGGAAATCTGAAAATCCAGCTCCATCATAATTGTTTTCACCAATCCCGAATTTAGCTTCAGAACCATCAGGGTACGATTTCCGGAAATAGGCACCAGCTCCAATTTTTCGAAAATTCCCTCGTAAAAATGGGGAATAAGGACAACCCCCAACTGCCGCGAAATTTTTGCCAGCACCTGCGAGGCGCGTTCTAGAATATGATTTACATCCGAGCTGACCGTATTCAGGTCCTCAAAAATAATCCTTTTCTCCCGGGATGTCAATCTCTCGGGCTTCATCAGGCTGTCCACATAAAAACGATACCCGAGATTCGTAGGGACCCGCCCGGCAGAAACGTGCGGCTGTTTTAGAAAACCCTTTTCTTCCAGATCCATCATAACGTTGCGGATCGTAGCCGGACTATACCCAAGTTTATAATTTTTATGCAATGAGCGGGAGCCCACAGGCGTCGCCGTGAGAATAAAATCGTGAACAATTAAACGAAGGATTTCTTTTTCCCGATCGTTTAGTTCCTCAATCACTAAAAATCACCTGCCTAAAATTAATTTTTAACAATACTGATAATTTCAAGAATTTCAATCTCTAAAATAATAATTTTTATGGCTTTTGTCAAGAAGATTTTCGTTTTTTAAATCTTCTCTTTTAAATACAGGCGAATAGCCCTCCAACTTCCTGCAACACCCAAAATAATTCCCCAAATAAGGACAATCGCCCAGATTTCCTTTTCATTCATTATCGGGATTGCAAGCCAGTGTTTGACACCCCAAACAACCACAGCAAGAAACAAAATCGATAGCACTCCGCCGAAAAGGCCCAATATGAACCCCTGAACAAGAAATGGCCGCCGAATGAAGGACGGGGTTGCTCCGATTAGCCGCATAATCTGGATTTCATCCCGTCTACTGATAATGGCCATACGAACCGTGTTTGCAATTAAAAGAATCGAAAGAAAACCGATTATAGTTCCCAGAAAAACGCCCACGCCAAAAAATATTTTTAGATATTTCTCAATCAGTTTTAACAGATCGTAACGGTAAGAGACATCTTCAACCCCGGGTAGCTTCTTGATTTGGGCAATTATTTTTTGGACGGTTTTCTTTGAGTGGTAGTTTTTTCTAAGGCGGATTTTGAAAGATGCGGGAAGCGGATTTTCTCCCAGAATATCTTCAATATTATCGCCATACTCCTTTTGAAATTGCTTCATGGCGGCATATTTGGAAATAAACTGCACTGAATCGACTGCAGGGTTCTTTAAAATAATTTTTCGAAGATTGTAGGCATCCTGCGTTTGAACCGTGTCCATCAGAAATACTTCCAACTCCAATTTATCCTTCAAATTCTGCAAAACCTGCCAGCCATTCCATGCACCGATCAGAAAAAGTCCCACCAGCCAGAGTGAAAGTGAGATGGTGAAAACAGACACCCAAACAGAGCCGCGCGATCTGCGCAAATTCGAAAAGCCCTCGCGGATTGGATACCACGCTCTCATGAAAGAATCATCCCATTTTCTATTCGAATCACCCGGCACCCGGATTGTTTGGCCATTTCAAAATTATGCGTTGCCATCAGAATGGATGTTCCCTGATTGTTGATTTTCTTCAGCAGCGACAAAATCTCATCACGATTTTCCTCATCTAAATTTCCGGTGGGTTCATCTGCCAAAATAACAAACGGTTCATTGACAAGGGCACGAGCAATGGCCACTCGCTGCTGCTCACCACCGGACAATTCCCTTGGCATCTTCAATTTTTTGTGCGAAAGCCCCACATCCCGAAGCACTTCAAACACGCGCTTGTTTATCTTTGACCGCCGGGCACCGATTACCTCCATTGCAAAGGCCACATTCTCAAATACATTTCGATCTCGAAGGAGTTTGAAATCTTGGAAAATCATTCCGATTTTTCTACGAATATACGGAATATCCCGCCGGGTAATTTCCTGAGTGTTGTACCCATTCAAAAGAATGTGCCCACGGTCGGGGAATTCTTCCAGATAAATCAATTTCAAAACAGTGCTCTTCCCTGCGCCAGAGGGACCGACCAGAAAAACGAATTCCCCGTTGCGAAGGAAAATATTCAGATTTTTCACGCCGCTGCCCCGCGGGTAGGAAAAACTCACATTAAAAAAGCGAATCATCCGTTGCTTCCTGTTTTTTCAATACAAAATGAATCCTGTTTGAATTGGCATTGGCCGGGTCAAACGAGAACCCGTCCAGGGTAAACATCAGTTTCCATTTTGTTTTTTCAATAAGATTAAAAAATGTTTCCGTGTGATAAATTCTCTGTCTGTGTACCTCGTGGTACAGTGCGCCGTCCCCTTTGAATTTGATTTGAAATTCCGTGTACTGAATTTGTTTTTTTCGATCAAAATGACTCCAGCGGGTGTATGCGAAATTCTTCTCCTTCTTCGTCTCATAATAATTAGAAAAATTTAATTCCGAGTTTTGAACGGTACAGATGTCAAAAATAAGTATGCCTCCGGGTAGGGTAAGATCATAAAAATTTTCCAGCGCCAACTGAATTTCATCCGGCGTTCGAAGATAATTGATGCTGTCGTATAAACAAACCACTGCATCTACCCTTTTTTTCATTCCGATGCGGCGTATGTCGCCTACCCAAATGGCTACCTCACCAAGAATGCTCTTTTTTTGTGATTGTTGAATCATTGCGAAGGAATTGTCACATCCGTACACCTTACGAACCGAATGTTGTATATTAATTAAAAAATTGCCGGTTCCGCACGCTGCATCCAACAAACTCTCCGGTTGAAAATGAAGCTCCTCATAAATTTGCAGTACATAGTCGGCCCACATTCTGTAATCCACATGGCGCATTACAAAATCATAAATGGGTGCCAGTTTTTCATAAGGTTCCGCTTTTTTAACTTTTGTTCGAAGCCAATTGTACAGCAAGTTGAATGGCCTCCTTCATGCTTTGTTCGTTTGCCACGCCCTTACCGGCAATGTCAAATGCGGTTCCGTGGTCGGGAGATGTGCGCGGTACAGGCAGTCCGGCTGTAAAATTCACCGCAGAGCCGAAACCGTACATTTTAATTGGAATCATTCCCTGATCGTGATATTGTGCAAGATAGGCATCAAAGTCCTTCTCATCAATGCGGGTAAAAAGCGTGTCCGCCGGAAAGGGGCCTTGTACATTTACCCGTATATCCCGCAACCGCTTTATGGCCGGAAAAATAATGCGTTCCTCTTCATCACCCAATTTTCCGTGTTCCCCTCCATGGGGATTCAAGGCAGATACTGCTATCTTCGGGTTTGTGATCCCAAAAAATTTTTTCAGCGCGTGAACCATCGCCATCACCGTGTTAACAATTTTATCCTCCGTTAACTGAGATGCCACATCCCGAATCGGGTAGTGGGTCGTTGCAAAACTCACGCGAAATTTACCAGATATGAGCATCATGGCAAAGCGCCTGGCACCGAAACCGGTTGCAAAAAATTCCGTTTGTCCCGGAAATTGGCGATACCCTGCCATCCAGAATGTCTCTTTGGAAATAGGGGCCGTAACGATGGCATCTCCCTCTTTTCTTTTGACACGATCGATTGCACATTGAAGAAACCGCGCGCCCATTTCACCGGCTTTCGTCGAGATTTTTCCCGGCTCAATGGGGAGACGTTCATCCGGCACGCACTCAAGAAAATCCACGTTTGATCGGGAAATTCGCAAGCCCAACACCTCTTCATAATAGTCCAGAATTTGCCTGGAGCCAACCAAAACCGGTGTGGCCCCCCTTACAACATTTTCGTCCAAAATCGCCTTTAGTGTAACCTCGGGGCCGATCCCGTTAAAATCCCCAAGCGTAATCAGTATTCTTGGTTTCATTGAATAATTCCCACATCTCCTGATTTAACCAGCGCATATTTGAATAAAACAGGCCCTATTATTTGATTAATGGCAATGACAGCCAAAATCAGGGTTTTAAAATTTGCTCCCCAGCCCGGAAACGTCCGTTCCACCAGAATGGCCAGGCCCAGCCCCACCCCTGCCTGCGAAACAAACCCCATCCAAGAGTATTTTCGAACCGAAACAGCCGCACGGGCAGCCAGGCTCCCAAGCAGGGTACTGCTCCAAACAGCAAAAATCCGAATCGAGACAATCACCAGCGCAAGCACCCATGTTTGTCTGAGTGCTACCAAATCCAGGCTTGCTCCGGCTACTGCAAAAAACAAAACATAAATAATGAGCGAGCTTCGATCGATAATTCGAAGTAAGTGCTCGCCCAGTGGTGTAAAATTTTCCACTAAGAATCCGGCCACTATAAAAATTAATAAAATATTTAGATGAATCAAAGGGGTAAATTTTGAAACGAAAAAAATTATTCCAAGAATGAAAAGGGAAACGTAGGGAATTTTTTTCTGCAGATACTTTACTAAAATCAAGCCGATTATTCCCCCGGCCAGAAGCGATCCAAACAATTCAATCATCAACGCCGCCAGTATTTGATTTCCTTCTCCCCCCTCAGCCTGAAGAACCTTTTTGGCCAGCGAAAATACAAGGGCAAAAAACAGAATGACCACAACATCTTTTAAAATTGTAATTCCCAGTACAATTTCTGTGAACTTCCCCCTTGCCTTCATCTCGCTAATCATGGCAATCGTAGTGGATGGCGATTTGGTAATCAACACAATTCCAAAAATCATTGACACACCCAAAACCTGAACCGGCGAAAGATTGTTCAAGAACCCAAATGCGGGAGCCAAGAAATAAACAAGCGCCGTAATAATTGCAAACATTCCAATTGTCTGGACAATTGTAATGTACAACAATGTTTGGTAGTCTTCCCTTAATTGTGAAAGACGAAGCTCGCCGCCTGCAGAAAGGGCAATAATGCTTAGGGCCAGATCGTCAACCAATCGAATCGTTTCAACGGTCTGATTGGTAAGAAAACCCAGAAGATACGGACCAAAAATAATGCCGGCAAGAATGTATCCAGTCAATTTAGGAAATTTGATTTTTAAAAGTAATTTGCCAAGGAGATATCCATTCAACAACAAAAAACCAACGGCAAAAGTAACAAGATTTCCATCGTGAGCTGTGCGGCTAAAAAAAGTAACGTACCCGACACCCGTAATCAGCAAGAATCCGATTAACTCAAACATTTCTATGCCAGCTTATTAAAAGCATTGTTTAAAAAATAGGACGCCACAATCATCGAAAGCAGTACCGCAAAAAACATCCCCAAAAATAATAGATTTACAAAATCTTGATTTGTACTGGCCATCAGGCGAAAATCAGTCAAAAGAGCCAGGAGCACCGAAATCTGACAAATGAGGTTGTTTGCGAATATCATTACATTTTCGTTGTAGAATTTTTTAATTACAAGCGCCCCGAAAAGCTTTCCGGAATGACGAAGAAAGACATACAAGAGAGCCCCGACACTTGCAACACACAGGAAGCGGCCCAATTCCTCCAATTGAAGTGTCCAGAGAGCGCCAAACAAAACATAAATAAGCACAACGATTAGTTGCTCGGCTTCGTACAGAATAGCAGCAATGCGGCTTTTTTTGACGGAAGAATTTGCCACAAACAGCCCGGCTACAGCGTTTACAAACAGTGGTGAAATATCCAGTAAACTGGCCAAACCGCTTGAAAGAAAAATAATGCCGTACACGAAAAGCAGGGTTTCATTGTGCCTTCGAGCGCCCACAACCATTAGATTAATGAAAAGCCCTGAGCCAATTCCCACAATAAGTGTGAAAATCAAATTCCGCCACCAGGGATTTTCTGTTAGGAAACTTACGACAATCCCGTAACTCAGAACGCCCGCGATTCCACCTAAAACCGTGATTAATGAAAGCCGTTCAATTATCAGGGAGCGCTTTCGCCGCTTTTTGATCAAAAGCCGGAGGAGAATCGGAGATGTCGTCACGGATAGGGAGGCTAGAAGCCACGCCATCGAAGACGGGATTTGCTGAAAAAACGCTCGAAATACGAAAAAGAATCCGACTCCCACAAAGAGAAACGCACCCGCCGAAAAAATCAATGAATAGGCCACATCCCGCGAATCTACCTTCCTGATGAGATGAAAATCAAGGTCAATCGTCATTAAAAAGCCAAGCCATCCCAGAGAAAATCCAATAATCGGAAATATCTGAGTCAATACCATGTCTGTGAACACGTTCAAAGCCGACTGGCTGAAAAGAATGCCAATCAGCACAAAAAGAATGCTGTAGAAAGGAAACGCCTCCAAACCGATTTTCGAGCGAGAGAGACGCACAAGCGGCACGCCAAACAGCAGCACAATAACCAGAACAAAAATTGCTAGGAAAATCTTCATTTAAATTCAATCAGGTGTTTAGCGATTCTTTGCAATAAAAAACGATGCCTGTTTGTAGATAAAAAAATATCCCGTAAAACGGGATATTCGTTTGCGCAATTATTTTGCACTTTATTCGCCGATTACTTGAATCCAGACTTTTCGGTGGCGAGGCCCGTCAAACTCGCAAAAATAAATCGATTGCCACGTGCCCAATTTCAAGCGACCCCCCTGAATCAGAATCGTTTCAGATGCTCCAATCAGACTGGATTTAATGTGGGCAGCCGAATTTCCCTCCATGTGCCGATATCCGTCACTCCAGGGAATAACCTTTTCCGTCTCCGCGATAATATCGCGCACCACATCCGGATCAGCATTTTCATTAATCGTAATGGCTGCCGTTGTATGAGGCGCAAAGATTGTGCACGCCCCATTTTTTACCCCGCTTTCCGACACAACTTTCTGAATATCCGAATCCAGTCGAATAAATTCTGTGTGATTGTGAGTGCGAACAGGGATTTCAGCAAACATTTTGTGCTCTCCTCTTCTGTCAATCTACGATCAAAAGCATTATTTTACTCCAAGCGCTTTGTCCCGACTGAGATTCCATTTTACCCAATCTGCCTTATTTTTCATTTGGCTTAGCGAAAAAGACCCTGCATATTTTACTTTTCCATATTTGTCAATTTTCAGCATTTGCATTTCTTTCACAATGTAGAGCCATTTTTCCATTGAAACTTCGTGAGGCCCTTGAACTTGGTGCGGCCCCTGAATCTGGTGCGGCTTGATTAATTTCGGAGTCAGTTTCAGCCTATCCATATCCTCTTTTGCATTTGAGACCCGGACTTCTCCCTTGTATACCCGCACCTCAGAACTGGAATCCGACGCAAAACTGACCTCAAGTTTCGTTCCGGTTATGGCCGCACCCGCCACAGGTGTGTCCAATTTGAATTTCACTTTTTTGCTTTTCTTGGCAACTGAGGCCCACAGATCGCCGCCCTCCACATTAATCTCCGTAGATTTGATCTGGGAATCTTTGGATTCATCGTAAAGCTTTACGATATCGATCGTGGTTTCCGGAGCCAGCCGGATGATGTCCAAACCGACTAATTTTATTTCTGCCCGCGATTGGAGGTACGTGCGAACCTTCTCGCCGCGATTAACCTGTGTATTCTTGTGCGCAGGAATCCAATTTTCGATTTTGGGCGTTTTCTTTTTTACCCGGCCATCCACATAAGTGACCACGCCCTTTTCTTCCACTTTTTCCGAAAACAAAAGATAAGGAACCAGCAGCGTTACAGCGAACAAAGGTAAAATCCATTGTAACCGTTTTTCGTTTTTCATCAGATTATCTTTCGCTTTGTGTTTTTCTTGGCGCCATTTTCATCCGATCACTCTGGTTCTTTTCCGTTGCTGTTGCCATTTTCCTTAATCACCCGGGCAACATCGGCGATGCGATCGCCCTCATCAAGCCTGATAAGACGAATTCCCTGTGTGTTTCGGCCGATAATGGAAATTCCCTTAACCGGCTGACGGATAACAACACCATTTGCCGTAATGATCATAATGTCATCACTGTCCATTACGATTTTCATGGCAATCATTTTGCCCACGCGCTCGGTAATTTTAACAGCAATAATTCCCTTGCCACCGCGATGGGTTAGGCGGTAATCCTCAATTTTGCTCCGCTTTCCATATCCCTGCTCTGTGACCACCAGAAGCGTGGATCCCCGTTGAACCGGAACCATTCCAATCACCCGATCTTCCGGTGACAGACTAATTCCCCGAACCCCTGCAGCATTGCGTCCCATTTGCCGCAATTCGGATTCATTGAAGCGAACGGCTTTTCCGTAAAGTGTCCCTAGCAATAACTCCTGGGTTCCATTTGTCAGCATGGCCTCGATAAGCCGATCACCATTGTTGATGGAAATGGCAACAATTCCGCCGCGGCGCGGCCGGCTGAACGCCTCAAGATTTGTTTTCTTCACAAGGCCTTTTTCCGTTGCCATTACAATATAATGTTCATTGTCGAATTCTTTCACAGGCAAAAAGGCCCGAATATTTTCGCCCTTGGAAACATCCAAAAGATTCACGATCGACCGGCCGCGAGAGGCTCGGCCCCCTTCTGGAATCTCATAAACCTTCAACCAGTAACATTTTCCCTTATCTGTAAAGAACAAAATGTAATGGTGGGTAGATGCAATAAACAGATGCTCCACAAAATCACCGTTTATCGGAGAGGCTCCGGTGTAGCCGCGACCACCGCGCATTTGCCGCCGGTAGCCAGAAACAGGAAATCGCTTGATAAACCCATTGTGAGAAATGGTAATGACCATATCCTCTTCGGCAATCAGATCCTCAATTTGAAAATCTTCGGCACTTTTAATTATTTCAGTACGCCGCTCATCGCCATATTTTTTCTGCAGCTCAAGAAGCTCGTCTTTTACAATTTTCATTCGCAGGGCACGGCTGTCCAAAATAGCTTTCAATTCAGCAATGAGTTTGATGGTTGCCAAGTACTCATCTTCAATTTTTTTCCGCTCCAATCCCGTAAGGCGCTGAAGCCGCATGTCCAAAATGGCCTGAGCCTGAATTTCCGAAAGTTTAAAGTTTCGCATTAAATTATGTTTGGCCGTTTTCGGATCTCGCGACTTTCGAATGGTTTGAATAATGGCATCCAGGTTATCCAGAGCGATTTTTAACCCCTCTAAAATGTGGGCGCGTTTTTCAGCTTTGTCCAGATCAAATTTTGTGCGTCTCACCACAACTTCATGTCTGAAGTCAACAAAATGCTGGAGAGCTTCTTTAAGGTTCATTACCTTGGGCTGGCCATTCACCAACGCCAACATAATAACACCGAATGTCATCTGCATCTGGGTGTGTTTGTAAAGCTGATTAAGCACCACCTCCGCCTGTGAATCACGCTTTAGCTCAATCACCACCCTCATACCGTCTCGGTCTGATTCGTCCCGAATATCGCTGATTCCAATGATTTTTTTGTTCCGTACCAGATCCCCCATTTTTTCAAGCAGATTGCTTTTGTTGACCTGGTAAGGAATTTCCGTAACGATAATCCGTTCTTTCCCGCTTTTCTGGGTTTCAATGTTAGCACGGGCGCGAATTGTTAATTTTCCCCTACCCGTGTTGTAAATAGTTGGAATCTCGGATGCACCGTAGATAATTGCTCCGGTTGGGAAATCGGGGCCTTGTATCGACTGCATAATTTCTTCGATCGTGGCCTCAGGATTGTCAATAAGCGTTACAAGGCCGTCCACTACCTCAGTCAGATTATGAGGGGGAAAATTCGTTGCCATCCCGACGGCAATTCCTGAGGCGCCATTTACCACGAGATTGGGTAAAACGGAGGGAAGAACAATCGGCTCTTTCAGCGTTTCGTCGAAATTTGGAACGAAATCGACCGTGTCCTTTTCAATATCTTGCAGCAGCTTTAGGGCGATTGGTGCCAGCCGGGCTTCCGTGTATCGCATGGCCGCGGCTGAGTCCCCATCCACAGAACCGAAATTGCCCTGGCCATCTATCAATGGGTACCGCAGTGAAAAGTCCTGCACCATTCTTACCATGGAATCATAAACGGCCGTGTCGCCATGAGGATGGTATTTTCCAAGAACCTCACCTACGATCCTTGCGCTTTTTTTATAAGGTCGATTAGGTAGTAAGCCCAGATTGTACATTCCGTAAAGCACACGCCGGTGAACCGGCTTTAGCCCATCCCGCACATCCGGAAGGGCTCTTGCCACAATAACTGACATGGAGTAGTCCAGATAGGACCCCTTCATTTCATCTTCAATCAAAACAGGTAAAACTCTTTCCCGATTTACAGCCATTTCCTATTCTCTTCCTTAACTGACTTATAATTAAACTTTTATACTCACTATTTTAGACATCCAGATTACGCACATATTTGGCATTTTTCTGAATGAAATCCCGCCGTGGCTCCACATTGTCCCCCATCAACGTGCTGAAAATCCGATCGGCTTCAAAGGCTTCTTCAATGTTCACTTGAAGAATAACCCTCTGTTCTGGATCCATGGTCGTTTTCCAAAGTTGCTCCGGATTCATTTCACCCAGACCCTTGTATCGCTGAATATTAATGCTATCCCCGCCGAGTTTCTGGGTAATTTCTTCCCGCTCATCTTCGTCATAAGCGTAATATTCCTCCCGGCCTTTTGCCATGCGGTAGAGTGGAGGTTGGGCAATGTAAATATGCCCGAGTTCGATTAACTGCCGCATATAGCGGAAAAAGAATGTCAGAAGAAGTGTACGAATATGTGCGCCATCCACGTCGGCATCAGTCATAATGATAATCTTGTGATAGCGTACTTTTTCGGGTTTGAATTCATCCCGGCCAATTCCGGCTCCCAGGGCTGTAACAATTGTTCGGATTTCATCGTTGTTGAGAATTTTTTCCAAGCGCGCCTTTTCAACATTCAGGATTTTTCCCTTCAGGGGCAAAATTGCCTGAAACTGGCGGTCACGGCCTTGCTTAGCCGATCCCCCGGCGGAATCCCCTTCAACAAGAAAAATCTCTGCATGCTCAGGATCGCGAATGGAGCAGTCCGCCAATTTACCCGGAAGGCCTCCGCCGTCCAGTGTTGTTTTCCGTCGGGCTAACTCCCGCGCCTTCCTCGCAGCGTCGCGGGCGCGGGCTGAAAGTGTACATTTCTCCACAATCTTTCTTACCACGGACGGATTTTGCTCAAAGAAGGCATTCAGCCCCTCGGAAGCAATCGAGTCAACAATCCCCTTCACCTCGCTATTGCCAAGCTTGGTTTTCGTCTGGCCTTCGAATTGCGGTTCCAAAACCCTTACGCTCAAAATTGCCGTAAGCCCTTCACGAACGTCATCTCCTGAAAGACCATTTTTTAGGCCCTTTGCAAGATTATTTTTAATGGCGTAGTTGTTAATAGACCGGGTGAGAGCCGACTTAAATCCGACCAGATGTGTTCCACCTTCAATTGTAGGAATATTATTCACATAGGTGAAAATATTTTCCGTGTAGGACGTGTCGTACTGAAGAGCGAGTTCAACCTGAACATTCTCCTTACTTCCGGACACATAAATCGGCCTCTTGTGAATTGGGTTACGATTCTGTTCCAGATATTCTACAAACGATACCAGCCCACCCTTGTATTGGAACTCCACTTCCTCGCCGCTAATGGCATCCTTTAAAAGAATTCTCACTCCAGGATTCAAAAAGGCGAGCTCGCGCAGTCGATTTGAGAGGGTGTCAATCGAATATTTAATCTTCTTGAAAACCTGCCCATCAGCTAGAAAATGAACCTTGGTTCCGGTTTTCTTGTGTTTGCCGATTATCTTTAAATCGCAGGCCGGGTTTCCGCGCACATATTTCTGGTAATAAATTTTGCCCTCACGGTATACCTCAACTTCCATCCATTCGGAAAGAGCATTAACAACAGATACTCCAACACCATGAAGCCCCCCAGATACCTTGTAAGTGTTTTTGTCGAATTTGCCACCCGCGTGGAGCGTAGTCATGACTACTTCCACCGCCGGCCGATTTTGAACAGGGTGAATGTCCACAGGAATGCCACGACCATCATCTTCAACGGTAACGCTGTTGTCCTCATGAAGCGTAACTATTATTAGGCTGCAATAGCCTGCCATCGCCTCGTCGATACTGTTATCAACAACCTCATAAACCAGATGATGAAGTCCTTTTGAAGAAACATCCCCGATGTACATTGCCGGCCGCTTACGAACGGCTTCCAGCCCCTTTAAAACCTGAATCTTTCGAGCGTCGTACGAATCATGATTCTGTTTTTTTTCTATTTCTTTCTTTTTAACTGCCATATTTTGTTTTATGCCTCCAAAAATAAGCCTATTTAAAAATAATGTCCGTTATGACATTGACACCAATCTTTTTGTTCAGGCGATTAATAATATCCCTCTTTAAATAAATAAGCTCCGTTCTCCAACTTGGACTTTTCACATGTACAAAAAGAATCCCATTTTCTACCTTTTCCGGATGTGAAATTCTTGAAATTTTCTCACCAACGACTTCATTCCACACCAGTAGCGCACGGCTCTGGTACACCCTTTTTTCAATATGAAGGTCTCGTAGAACCCTGCTCAGAACGGACCCCAATTCTGCTACATTTTTCATTCCCTTTCCCCGATCTCCGTATGTGGAACTGGATGCGTACTATCTATAAAAAAATATGAAATTTTTTTGTATTTTTCCAGTTCGGAGTCAATTTTTAAATCAATATCGCTGGTCGTCAAAAATATTTGACCAAGTTCAGCAAAATATTCCGTTATATTTTTTTCGCGAATTTTATCTATTTCCGTGTACACATCATCCAGAAGAAAAATGGGGCGCTCCTTTTTTATTTGGTACACATAGAAATATTCTGCAAATTTTAGGGCGATGACAGCTGTCCGATGTTGGCCACGTGAACCATATTTTCGCAGATCCCAGCCATTATTTAGAAAAGAAATTTCATCGCGGTGAGGACCAATTAACGTGTTTCCCCGTAAGATTTCAATATTCTTATTTTTCTCCAATTCTTGAAAATACACTTCCTTTTTAAAAAATTCTTCTCTAAAAGAAGGGGTGTATGAAATTGAAATTTCTTCCTGCCCCAGTGTTAACTGCTTAAAGATAGGCTGAAGAATTTTAAGGAAATCCTTTAAAAATTCTTTTCGCTTGCTTGTGACTCGTTTGTTCAGTTCAAAAATTTCAAGATTCCACGGTTCAATCCTTTCCCTAAAACCAAAACGATTTTCTTGAGCATCTACCAATAACTTATTGCGCTGTCGCAGCACCTTACGAAAATTTTGAATACTGCTAAAATAGGATTTATCCGTCTGCGATAAAATGAAATCCAAAAATCGCCGGCGCTCAGCCGGACTCCCATACGTAATGAGTTCATTCTCAGGGGTAAGAATTACAATCGGAAAGAGACCGATTATTTCTGATACAGAAGATATGCGGGCCCCATCAACGAAAATGCGTTTTCCTTCCCCTTGAAGGTATTCCATGGAGACCGTTTTTTTCACACCTTGATCGAAAATAAATTGCGATGTGATTTTAAAAAAATCGCCGTGAAAGGGGATTGCTTCCACATCAGAATTTGTGCGAAAGCTTTTTGTGACACACGTATAAGCAATTGCTTCTAAGAGATTGGTCTTCCCCTGCCCATTGTATCCATAAATTATATTTAAGCCATCATCAAATACAAAATTTTGTTTTAAATAATTTCTAAATTGCTGAAGATATAGCGATTTTAAGAGCATTCTTGTCCTGGCTTTTGGGAAATTTTTCACCTTTGTCAAATAACAATTTTTATATAAAGAATACACATTGGCATTCTAATAATGCAATTGGCAAATTTAGCATTAATTTTTCGGCGCTACCATTATCCATATTCTTTCATAACTGATTGAAAATAAAACTTTAATAATCAGACTCTTCCGAATAATCGCTGTCAGTTTCATATTCGCCCATCTCCTCAGAGTTTTCCTCCACTTCCTCTGTCTCAGCCAATCGAACCGGCATTATAAGAAGGAGAATATCTTCCTTTTCCAATTGCTCCGATGGTAAAACAATTCCTGCGGAAACGGGCGTATCCAGCATCAAAATAACATCATCCGTGTCGATATGCCGAATAATTTCCATTAAATATTGGGCATTGTAGCCAATATCCATTTCTTCACCTTCGTACTCTGCAGGTAGTACCTCCATTCCTTCACCACCGATATCCAAATCCTGAGAGAAGACCTCAATTTTATCTGGCTTAAGCGAGAGCCTGACTTGCTTGGTCATGAAATTTGAAAAAATAGAAACACGTTTCAGGCTTCTGTGAAATAATTCGCGATTAATCTGCAATCGCCGTTTATTATCCGTAGGTATTACGTTTTCATACTGGGGATATTCACTCTCCACCAGACGTGAAATAATTTCTGTGTGATTAAATTTGAAAACGATGTAATTTTCCCCGAACGACACCTTTATTGCAGTCGTTTCCTCCGAAACATTTTTCAACAACAGATTTAAAGCTTTGGTTGGTACAATTAACTTCTTATTCGATACGTTGGCGGAAAAGTCCATGTTTGTAATTCGTGCCAATCGATGGCCATCTGTGGCAACCATCCTAAATTTATCCGAATCAATTTGAAAAAGGACTCCCATTAGAGCAGCACGTAGCTCATCATGCGAAACCGCAAAGATTGTCTTATCAATCATTCTGGAAAGTTTCTTGCTGTCAATATCAAATTCTTCCACTAATTCCGACACCGGCATAAGAGGAAAATCTTCACTGGCATCACCTGAAATTTTATACACACCTCGATCACTAATGAGCCGCAAGCGATAATTATCTTCCGTAATGACCTCTAATTTTACATCTGCCAACTCCCGCAAAATTTCAGATAGCATTTTGGATGGCACGGCTAAAGCCCCATCTTCAACACCATCCACAGCTATTTCGGTTGACATAAGAATTTCCAGGTCAGTCGCGTACACTTTTAGACGGTCATTTTCGAGAATCAATAAAACATCGCTCAATATGGGTGTCGCTGTTTTTTGAGGAACAACGCCGATAATACTTTGTATAGCTCTAAAAAATTCCGAACGCTGCACGGAAAATTTCATTACTGCCTCCCATATAAAGATTAATAGTAACTTCTATATTTTTATTAAAATAATTAATTTTTTGCATAAATTCAAGTGAATTATTTTACTCTATCTTTATATTAAGGTTATTAAGAATTAAAATGTAATAATAGTAATGCATGTGAATATGTGGAAATCTTTTTTCTCGACGCAAATAATTGTACAAAAAAATTTACATTTGAGAGCATTTAAAAATTTTTTATTCGTGTGAAAAAACAGTTTATAACTTGTTTATATCTATTGGAATTTTTAAAGGGCCATCCGAACGGTCAAAAATCTGTGGAAAAATAATAGTTTTTCCACAGATAGTCACATCTTTTTCCACAAGAAATGTGGAAAACTCTCATTGAGTTTCTAATTCCACTTTTTCTTGAATTTTCTGAACGATGTCCCGAAATTTGGGTTCTGATGTCATTCTATTTTCAATCGTTTGGCAGGCGTGAATAACGGTGGTGTGATCACGTCCGCCAAAATGCAGTCCAATAGTTTTCAGGGAACTGTTGGTTAGTGATTTCGCTAAATACATTGAAATCTGACGGGCCTCAACGATTTCTTTTTTTCGTGTTTTGGCACGAATTAAATCTTCTTTGATTGAAAAATAATCGCTGACAACGCGCTGAATGAGTTCAATGGAAAGATTTGTTTTTTTCTTTTTCTTGATTAAATCTTTGAGAACGCGCTTTGCCAGGCGCAATGTGATATCTTCTCCATTTAGGGAAGCATAGGCAAGCAGCTTGATCAAAGCACCCTCGAGTTCTCGAATATTGGAACTGATATTTGCTGCAATAAACTGCGTGATTTCATCAGAAAGCTCAATTCGATCTTGTTCAGCCTTGCGCTGTAAAATTGCAATGCGGGTTTCTAAATCGGGTGGTTGAATATCTGCGATCAGGCCAGAGCTGAATCTGGAAATCAGTCGATCTTCCAAGCCGGCCAGCTCCTGAGGGGGGCGATCAGAGGAAAGAACGATTTGCTTTCCTTTTTGCTGCAATTCGTTAAATGTGTGAAAAAACTCTTCTTGTGTTCGTTCTTTATTAATGAAAAATTGGACATCGTCTACAAGCAAAATATCTACATTTCTGTAATGTAAACTAAACTCGGATGCCCGATTATTCTTAATAGCATTAATGAATTCGAGGGTGAATTTTTCGCTCGAAACATATTGAATGCGCTTATTCGGATATTTTGTTAAAACATGATTGCCAATTGCTTGTATCAAGTGCGTTTTGCCTAATCCCACCCCCCCATAAATTAGCAGAGGGTTGAAAGATGTTTTTCCGGGTGATTCCGCAACAGCCAAAGACGCTGCCTTGGCAAATTGATTGCTATCACCCTCCACGAAATTATCAAAAATGTAGCGGCTATTGAGATGCGTTCCATTATTGTTGTAAAAAAGAGAATGTCTTTTATTTTTAATTGATTCGTCGGGAGATGCAGCATTGGCATTTTCATCCAGTACGATAGAATATTTCAGCTTCGTTGGTTTACCAAATGTCTCATAGAGTGCCTGATCAATAATATCTCGAAAATGCTCATCAATCCACTCGTAGAAAAACTGACTAGGAACCTGGATTGTTAGCTGGTTGTCTGTTGCCCTAATTGGAATAATTGGCTTAAACCACGTATTAAAGCTTTGTGCACTGATTTTTGAACGAATCTGGGTTAGACAAAAATCCCATGCCTCTTCAACCGAACTAATTGTATTTTGCATAAAACCCCTCTTTATGTTTAGAGAAAAAAACGTAACCATTAAAATGTTTTGATAGTTGTTAGTCAGTGACTTTGTTGAACAAGAAAGGGTTCAAAGAATAAAAAGAATTTTTTCCACAAGTTATCCACACTTACAAAGCCATTCTTCGCGGAAACAAATATAAAAAAATTTCATTTAAAATCAAATCAAAAGATTTAAAATTTTCTGAAATAATTTTAGTACACCATGTCAAAGGCATTTGGTAAAAAAAACTTGACTTTTTATGCTTTTTAATATTATATTTAACGTCACTATACAAAACGCTAAGTAAAACAAAAACAATCTAAAGGAGATTTTTAAATGAAACGAACATTTCAACCCAGTAATAGAAAGCGCCGCAACAAACACGGCTTTATGGAGAGAATGTCATCCGTAGCCGGGCGTGAAGTTCTGCGACGACGCCGTTTAAAGGGTCGGAAAAAATTGACCGTTAGCGATGAATATACAACGAAATAGTTATCCACATAATCGCTGCTTATAAAAGAAAATTGCTGCGTATGACTGGCCAAACTTTGAAGAAACAAGATATCATCCGCGGGGTATTGGCATTTGATGAGATATTTCAAAAAGGGGAAAAGATAAGGGGGCGATACGTAACGCTTTTTTTTGTTTCATCTGAAGATTCAAAAATGGGAGTTGCGGTCAGTCGAAAATATAAAAAAGCGGTAACCCGAAATCGCATAAAGCGATATATTAGAGAAATCTATCGAAAGAACAAAGTGTGGTTTGAAAAAAAAAAGTTATTTTTTATGTGGGTAAAACAGAGGAGCCACTCACATATTGGCGCCTATATTATGAAATTTCAGATTTAAAGGAATCAATGCAAAAATGTTAAGAAAAGCCGTAATCATTTTGATCAAGTTATATAAAACGCTCATTTCGCCATTTTTTCCTCCTTCTTGTAGATTTTATCCCACGTGTTCAACTTATAGTATCCAAGCCTATACAAAGTATAATTTTTTTAAAGCAACTTATTTATCCGTTTGGCGAATTTTGCGATGTAATCCTTTTAACAAAGGAGGATATGATCCACTGCCATAAGCCAAAATAATATTTATAGATTAACTATGATCGAAAAGTTAGGACAATCATGAATAGAGACACCATAATTGCATTTATCTTAATTGGAATTATTTTAATATTTACACAGACCTCTTATTATAAAAAAATGGTTATGCCGCAATCCCAATCAACAAAACAGCCCCGGGCCGTGGAAGACACACTCCGACGAAAACCCGCGGCAAATAAACCAAAAGTGAGTAAAAAGACAGTCACCGTAAATAAAGCACCAGGATTAAAAACACCGCTTGTTGCAAAAAAAAAGAATCTTCAATTAAATAAATTATTATCAAAAAATGCAATTGGCAAAAAAGCAAAGATAATAACGGTGGAAACACCGCTATACCAGGCGAAGGTATCCTCTATTGGTGCAACCATAACTAGTTGGAAATTAAAGAAATATAATAGATTTAACGGCAAGCCTGTTCAGTTAATATATGGCAAGGGACAGAATGATTTAGGACTTCTATTTTTCACTGATAACGATACTATTGATTTTGGCACTGTGAATTATAATTTGAGCATTGAAAAAGAAGGGCAAGAGGATTCCCTTGTTGTGCTAAATGAGCATCGGCCAATTGCAACTGTTTTGGCACGTCTTTCTTTAAAGAACGGAGAAAAAATCGTAAAACGATTTGTTTTTTATAAAGATAAATACAATATAGATTTTATTGTTGATCTGGATGGATTTGATTCCTGGGTTGCTAATAACAGCTACTATATAACCTGGAAATCGGGCTTGAGTCCCACTGAAAAGAGGCTTCGGGATGATGAGGGCTACTCAAAAGTTTATACAATGATGGGCAAAGAGCTCGATGAATTTGCAATTGGCAATAAGCCGGAATATAAAAAGAAAAAAATGATAGGCTCTGTAACATGGGCAGCCGTACGAACAAAATACTTTACTTCTGCTCTAATTTCAAAAAGAAAGCAGGGCAGAGCAATAATTGTAGAGGGCCGTGGGATTCCCGTTGGGAGGAAAAATATTATTAAGTGTTATTCTACAACGGTTGAAATGCCTCTGAATAGTGGCACGGTTACAACAGATACATTCGCGGTTTATATTGGTCCTCTTGAATATAATATTGTCCGAAAGTTAGGGGTTAAACTGGACAAGGTTATTATGTCGTCGGGTTGGTATGAGCGGCTATTTCGTCCATTTAGTATAGCAATTCTGGTTTCATTTAAGTTTCTCCATAATTTTATTCCGAACTATGGATGGGTCATAATTGTTTTTTCATTACTTATTAAAATAATTGTATATCCATTAACGCATAAAAGCTATGTTTCAATGAAAAAAATGCAGCTTGTTCAACCACTGATGGCGGAAATAAAAGAAAAATATAAGAATGATCCGCAGCGGATGAACAAAGAAACCATGAAGTTGTATAAGGAATACGGTGTTAATCCAATGGGGGGGTGTCTGCCAACCCTTTTGCAAATGCCACTATTGGTGGGTCTATTTATTGTGTTTCGATCGACAATTGAACTCCGAGGTGCACCGTTTTTGTGGTGGATTAAGGATCTATCCATGCCGGACACTATTGCCACACTTCCATTTGCAATTCCAATGTACGGAAATACAATTAACGTTTTACCCATTATTATGGGTTTTACGATGTACTTTCAGCAAAAAATGACCACGCAGGATCCCAAGCAGAAATCATTAACGTATTTAATGCCAATTTTCTTTGTGTTGCTCTTTAACTCATTTCCATCGGGGTTGAACTTGTATTACACGCTGTTCAATATTCTGACGATAGCACAGCAGCATTTCGTTAAAACTGACAAGCTGGAACTGAAACCAGCGAAAAAGAAACCGACAAAACAAAGAAGTTTTAAGAAAAAGAAATAGAATTTGCTTAAGGACTACCAGCCCTGCCAAAATCACTGGTAGGGCTGTTTTTATTTATGGAGAGAACAGAAACAATTTCGGCTATTTCTACGCCGTTTGGTACAGGGGGAATTTCCGTTATCCGAATCAGTGGAGAAGAAGCTATCTCGGTCGCGGAAAATATTTTCAAGGGAAAGATTTCCCTGGAAAATGCGGCTACACACACCACTCACAAGGGAATAATTATCGACCCTCAATCGGGACAGGAAATTGATCAAGGACTCTTTACCATATTCCGCGCTCCGCATTCCTACACAGGCGAGGATGTGGTTGAGGTGAGCTGCCACGGTGGGATGTTTGTAACACAGAGAGTGCTGCAGGCAACGATATATGCCGGAGCGCGTTTGGCGAAGCCAGGTGAATTTACAAAACGCGCATTTTTGAACGGGAAACTGGATCTTTCTCAGGCAGAAGCGGTTGCTGATCTTATTCAGGCGAAGACAGAAAAAAGTCTGCGCGCTTCCTATCAGCAACTATCCGGAAAGCTGCTTAAAAAGATTCAGGGCATTCAGAAGGAATTAATCGAAATTTTGGGGCTTCTTGAATTGGAATTGGATTTTTCCGAGGAAGATATTGAAATCATTCCGCAAGAAAAAATAGCGTCTCGTATGGAGAAAATCGAAGAATCATTGAGGAAACTGATTTCTTCTTATCAAAAAGGGCGTTTTTTACGCGATGGCGTTAAAATGACAATCGTGGGTCGCCCAAATGTAGGAAAATCAAGTTTACTAAACAGGCTACTTGGAAATGATCGGGCAATTGTGGACGCTGCCCCAGGAACGACACGCGACGCGCTGGAAGCACAACTGGACATTAAGGGGATTCTATTTCGAGTAATTGACACGGCTGGGTTAAGGGAAACCAGCGATCGAATTGAGGCAAAGGGGGTTGAAATTGCTCAGTTTCACCTAAGTGAGGCCGATTTGGTGGTTTTTCTATTTGATGGTTTTACTGGGTGGGTACCGGAGGATGAGTTTGTTTTGGAAAAAATTATGGCTGCCAGCCGCAAAAGCAGAGCTGCTATATTGATTGTGGAAAACAAAATTGATTTAGGAGAGAAAAAAAGGTATGGAGGTCTGCCTGAGGGCATTGTGCAAGCATCACCAATTCGACTTTCAGCCAAAACAGGTGAGGGAATGGACTCTTTATATCGGGCGATTGAAGGAAAAGTCTTGAGCGATGAAATCATGGACAGATCAGAGGTTGTTCTAACAAACGAGCGCCATGTAGAAGCAATGGAAAAGGCGATTTCTGCTTTAGAGGCTGCCCGGCAAACGATTCAAAACGGACTCAGCCAGGAATTTACGGCAGTGGACATCCATGGAGCACTGAATGCCCTGGGTGAAATTGTAGGTGAAACATTGCCGGAGGATGTTTTAAATTATATTTTTGGGAGGTTTTGTGTGGGAAAATGATAGACACCAATAATGACATATTGTTCCACGTGAAACAATCCGCCAATAATCTTTACAGCGATTATGACGTTATTGTTGTGGGTGCAGGACATGCCGGTTGCGAGGCCGCCCTGGCTTCGGCGCGAATGGGGGCGAAAACCCTCCTTCTCACGATGAACATTTTTACTATTGCCCAGATGTCCTGCAATCCAGCCGTCGGAGGGCTGGCAAAAGGCCACCTTGTAAAGGAAATCGACGCGCTGGGCGGTGAAATGGCAAAAGTGACGGACAAAACCGGTATTCAATTCAGAATGCTGAATCGCTCGAAAGGGCCGGCTGTTTGGTCACCGCGGGCACAGGCAGACCGACTGGCTTACTCTTGGGAAATGCGCCTTGCTCTGGAGCGTCAGCAGAATCTGGATGTTAAGCAGTTGCCTGCGACGGGGCTTGTGGTGGAAAATAATGAAATTAGGGGGGTCGCGGTTCAGACAGGAACGAAAATCCGCGCACGCGCAGTGATCCTGACAGCGGGCACTTTTCTAAATGGGAAGATATTCATCGGACTTCAGGCCATTCATGCAGGACGTGCTGGAGAATTTGCGGCGCGGGGAATTACTGAAGACTTGGTTGCGCTTGGCTTTGAGTCCGGGCGTCTGAAGACGGGTACCCCTCCGAGAATCGACGGTAAAACTGTGGATTTTTCCAAAACAACGGTTCAGCCTGGGGATGAACCCCCCATCCCTTTTTCATATCAAACAGAAAAGCTGGATGTTGAGCAAATTCCCTGCTATTTAACCTACACCAACCCGAAAACACATCTGGTGCTCGGTTCAGGACTGGATCGCTCGCCCCTGTACACGGGAATGATTCACGGGGTAGGGCCCCGTTATTGCCCCTCGATCGAGGACAAAATTGTTCGATTTAGCGACAAAGAGCACCACCAAATCTTTTTGGAACCAGAGGGCAGGGAAACGTTTGAAATGTATGTAAACGGTTTTGCAACCAGCCTGCCGGAAGATGTGCAAATTCAAGCGATTCGAACCATCCCCGGTCTGGAAAAGGTGGAAATTACACGCCTGGGTTATGCCATTGAATACGATTTTTTTCCACCCACTCAATTAAAACCGAACCTGGAAACAAAGCGGATAAAAAATCTTTTTTTCGCAGGACAAATTAATGGCACCTCTGGATATGAAGAGGCCGCTGCCCAGGGGATTATGGCGGGAATAAATGCCGTTCTCAATCTTCGAAATGAAGAACCCTTTATTCTGGATCGATCTGAAGCATACACCGGTGTTTTGATTGATGATCTGGTAACAAAAGGTACAAAGGAACCGTATCGAATGTTTACTTCCCGGGCAGAGTACCGGCTTATTTTGCGTCAGGATAACGCAGATTTACGACTCATGGAGTATGGCCGAAAATATGGTCTTCTTCCGAAAAACGTATACGAAAAAATGGCAGTCAAGCGAAGCCTCATTCAAGAAGTGATGAATGTTTTAAACCGCAGAAAGGTATCGCCGGAGGAGATCAATCCGATTCTTCAGAAAAAGGGAAGCCAACTGTCTGGCAGGGTTGATTCGCTATATCATTATTTAAAAAGACCGGAAGTCTCTATTTTTGATTTTTTACCGTGGTTGAAAAATGTGCCCATCAATGACAGGCTTGGAAAAGAGGCTCTGGAGCAGGTTGAAATCGATGTTAAATATGAGGGTTACATTCAGCGCCAGCATGAGCAAATCGAAAAGTTTCAGCGAATGGAAAGTAAGCGGCTTCCGGAAGATTTTGACTACGACGCTATCCCGTCTTTATCGTCGGAGGGCAGGGAAAAGCTGAAGAAAATCCGTCCCCGATCAATCGGGCAGGCCTCGCGCATTTCAGGTGTATCTGTTTCTGATGTTTCCGTTCTCATGGTGTTTTTGTCTCACCGTGAACGGCGCGCTGTGTCGGAGAGTTAATGTTTCACGTGGAACAATCGCCCCAGTCGGATTGGTTGTCTGAACAACTTCGGGAGTTGTTGTTTGGGGTGAAACGGCTTGGGCTTTCTGTAGATGATGAGCAGCAGGCGCGCTTTGCGAATTATCTTTCTCTGTTGTGGTCGGAAAATAAAAAAATTAATTTGTTTTCCCGGAAGGATGTGAACCGGCTGGCGAGTCGGCATATTTTAGAATCCGTCGGCTGGGTTAAGGTTGTGGCTGTTCAGCCGAGAGGAGCTTGGGTTGATATTGGATCGGGCGCGGGCTTTCCGGGAATCCCGATGAAAATTATGTTTCCTGAAATAAACCTTATGCTGGTGGAGTCAATTGCGAAAAAGGCGTTATTTTTGGAACGTGTTGTTGAGGAACTAAATCTTGTTTCCACTAGTGTTTTGCGGGAACGCGCAGAGGTTTTGTCCGGTCAAAAGGAGTATCAAGGAAAATTTTTGTTTGGCACAGCGCGGGCGGTTTCAAGTCTGGAGAATCTAATCAAGTGGACACGCCCCTTTTTTGCACCACTGGGTCATTTATTTTTGATCAAGGGGGGCGACCTTTCCGGTGAGATAAGGCGCGTGGAAAAAATACTTAAAAATCAAAAAATAAGATTGAAAATTTACGATTATTTAATAGATTTTATTACAGATGCACAATCGGCACCGAAAAGAAAAGTGGTGGATGTTGAATTTTTAGACTAAGGAGAAAAATATTGGAATCTGAAAAAACCCTGTTTAATGAAATTTCTAATCTGGCAACGGAACAAAGAAATCCAAATTCAATGGATATTGATTCCAAATCAACGGAAGAAATTTTAAGGATAATCAACGAAGAAGATAAAAAGGTCGCTTTATCGGTGGAAAAAGAAATCCCGTATATTGCCGAGGCGGTGGAAATAATTACGCATTCCTTTAAGAACGGAGGGCGGTTAATTTATGTAGGCGCGGGCACCAGCGGCCGATTGGGGGTGCTGGATGCCTCTGAAATTCCCCCCACCTACGGTGCGGATCCTGAGATGGTGCAGGGAATTATCGCGGGCGGGTATGAGGCGCTCGTTGTAGCTCAGGAGGGAGCTGAAGATATTAAAGAAGATGGTGCTCGTGATTTAAGAGCGCGAAATTTGACGAGTAAAGATGTGGTATGCGGAATTGCCGCTAGCCGCAGAACACCTTACGTAATTGGCGCGGTTGAATACGCACGTTCAATTGGGGCGAAAACGCTTTATGTGACGTGTACACCCCGAAGTGAAATGACGCTTCCAGTAGATGTTGCTATCTGTCCCGTTGTAGGACCAGAAGTTGTGATGGGGTCCACTCGAATGAAGGCGGGCACAGCAACAAAATTGGTTTTAAACATGCTAACAACGGCGGCCATGATCAAGCTTGGAAAAGTCTATGGAAACATGATGGTAGATCTTCAGATGAATAGTAAGAAATTGGTTGAACGCTCGAAACGAACCCTCATGATTGTTACGGGCGCTGATTATGAGAAAGCCACAAAGTATCTGGAAGCAGCCGATGGCCATGTAAAAACAGCTATTGTTATGATAGAGGCGGATGTCTCCAAGGAAGAAGCACAAAAGCGATTGCAGCTTACGGAGGGTAATGTTCGAAAAGCGATCGAGGGAGAATTTGCTAATTTGAAAAATAACAAGTAGTTATTTGTGTTTGATCGTCTTTTAGGAAAATTTCAAAAAAGCGCATTTTTTGAAGAGGCTTTTTTGCGCATTTCAAAAGAACAGCCCCTTTCAATCAAGGGATTGAGGGGAAGTTCTTTATCTTTTTTTGTTAGATTATTTCGTAACCATATTAAAAAACAAGTATTAATTGTTTTGCCGAGTGCGGAACGAGCGGAAATTCTTTTTTCCGATTTGCGATTTCTCCTGGGGGAAGATGGGGTTAATTATTATCCAGAAGCACAGGATGGAAAAGCCTATTATTCGCAGGTACAATTTGAAGTTACCGGCCAGCGCCTTCGAACGCTTCAAAAGCTTCTTGAGGGTAGCGACACGGTTGTTGTAACAACGCTGCTGGCGGCATCCGAAAGGATTCCAGAACCCGGTTATTTTAGGCGCTCCAGAATTTTTCTTCGGGTTAACAAGGAAATGGCGTTTGAGTCATTCATTCAAAATCTGTTTGCTTTTGGCTATGAACGCGTAGATACAGTCGGGGGTGTTGGGGAGTTTAGCGTAAGGGGGGGTATTGTTGATGTATTTCCCTACGAAGAAGAGAACCCTGTTCGCATTGAGTTCTTTGGCAATTTTGTAGATTCCATTCGATATTTCGATGTGGTAACGCAGCGATCCACGAAATTGATAAACTCGGTAACCCTGTTGCAGCCAAATAGGTCTGAAGATAGCGCGATGGTTGGAAGCTCTTTGTTTCAGTATTTGCGGGAGAAGAGCATTGTTTTTTTGGATCAACCGGAGCTGTACGAAAAAATTTTGTCGGGAGGTGCGAGGTCAACGGATGATCCTTTTACCGAAGTTCTTGATGAAAGGGCCTCAACCCGGCTATTTGATTTGCCGGAATTCTTTCAGGAGATGGAAGGGAAAATAGTTGTTAAAAATGGATTTTTGTCGTCGGATGAAAATTCCATCAACCCGCAAATTGTAACCCACGAGAACTTTCGCGGAAATATTGGCCGCTTGCAGGAATCCATCCAGGCTCATTTGGATGATCCCAAATCCGAAAATCCAGAGGTGTTTATTTCTCTGGAAGAATCCTTTGAAATTAAACGATTTAAAGAGCTTTTTGAAGAATCGTCGCTTGCGGCTGATGCAATTCACCTTGGCAAGGGATTGATTTCCGATGGCTTTTATTTTCCCGAGGCGGGAATTGTTCTCTACACGGAAAAAGATATCTATGGGCGTTCGCCCGGACGAAAGCGCTGGGGCAAGTACAGAGGTGGAACACCAATTCGTAATTTGGATGCCCTGACGCAGGGTGATTACGTGGTGCACGAGGATTTTGGCGTAGGTCGGTTTTTGGGGCTGTCGCTTATTCAGGTGGCGGGAAACGAACGGGAAACGATTCAGTTGGAATATCGTGACGGGGACAAGCTATATGTTCCTATTGATAAGCTTCAGCGGATTAAGAAGTTTACCGGTCGTGAAGGATTCCAGCCCCAGCTAAACAAATTAGGAGGTACCGATTGGGAGCGGATTAAAAATCGCACCAGAAAAGCCATTGAGGAAATGGCAAATAAGCTCATTACGATTTATGCATGGCGAAAAGCGGCAGAGGGGTTTGCGTTCTCAAAAGACACCTTGTGGCAAAAGGAATTGGAGGCATCATTTGTTTACGACGAAACACCCGATCAGCTTAAGACAATTGAAGAAATTAAGCAAGATATGGAATCTGCCGTTCCAATGGACCGCCTGGTCTGCGGAGATGTGGGCTTTGGAAAAACGGAGGTGGCTCTTCGCGCCGCCTTTAAAGCGGCCGCTGACGGCAAGCAGGTAGCCATTTTGGTTCCTACAACGGTTCTGGCTCAGCAGCACTACAACACTTTTAAAGAAAGACTGGAAAAGTTTCCAATTAGAATTGGCCTTCTTTCCCGGTTTAAATCAAGAAAAGAACAACAGCAAATTGTCGAAGGCGTGAAACAGGGCACTGTCGATATCTTAATCGGTACCCATCGACTTCTTTCAAAGGATATTATGTTTAAAGATCTTGGGCTGTTGATTATCGATGAGGAACAGCGATTCGGAGTGGCGCAAAAGGAACGCCTGAAGGAAAAATTTAAACTAGTGGATGTGCTCACGCTCACGGCAACCCCGATTCCCCGAACGCTGCATTTTTCGATTATGGGTGCTCGGGACATGTCAACCATAAATACCTCGCCCGCTAATCGGCTTCCGATTATGACCGAAGTCATGCCATTTGACAAGAGGTTGATTCGCCAGGCCATTTTGAATGAGGTGCACCGAGGGGGGCAGGTGTTTTTCGTTCACAACAGGGTACAGTCCATTGCGGCAGTGGCGGAAATGATCCAAAGACTGGTTCCTGAAGTGCGTGTGAGGGTAGCACATGGTAAAATGAAGGGTCACGAGCTGGAAAAGGTAATGCTGGCATTTATGAATCGAGAATTTGACTGTCTGGTTTCAACGATGATTATTGAGTCTGGATTGGATTTGCCAAATGTGAACACACTGATTGTAAATCGAGCGGATAAGTTTGGTCTGGCTCAAATGTACCAGCTTCGTGGACGGGTCGGACGCTCGAATCGGCAGGCTTATGCTTATTTCTTAGTGCCGCCGGTGAAATATCTTACGGACTCGGCACTTCAGCGTCTGCAAACGCTTGAGGAATTTGTGGAGCTTGGCTCGGGGCTTCAAATTGCAATGAAAGATCTGGAGATCCGCGGAGCGGGAAATTTACTGGGTGCCCAGCAAAGCGGCTACGTCAATGCGGTTGGGTTTGATATGTACACGCGGTTTCTGGAAGAGACAGTTCAAAGATTGCGGCAAGAGAATTTAAATGAACCTATTCAGGAAAAGGCTGAAAAAATTGAGGTCGAGCTCGATTCTGATTATGATGCCTTTATTCCAAAAGAATATATCTCTTCAGATTCAGAACGATTGGCAATTTACCGACGTCTTTCCGAAGCGTCGTCACATGGAATCCTTACCGAACTCGAAGATGAGCTAAAAGACCGCTTCGGGCCGATTCCTTCCGAGACCCGTGCCCTGCTTGACATGGGACGGCTTCGTATTCTGGCGGCAGAAATCGGGCTTGAAAAGGTTCGTATTCGAAAAGGCATTCTAACCGCCTATTTTTCCGACAAGCTTTTTAATGCTGAGGGAAATCAGGAACTTTTACAAAAACTTGTCGGTAAAATTCTCAGTTATTCACCGCAGAAGATAAAATTTTTAAAAGGGGAAAAATTTGGATTCAGGTTTAATCTTAATGAAAGCAGTGAAAATCCTTTAAAAATAGTGGAGGATTTTTTTCAAATGATCACATCAAAAGCAGCTTAATTAAAAAATCGCAGGAGGATGATGCATGAACAGATTTAAAATCGGGCATTTTTTTCAGGGTGTCTTGCTTGCAACGGTATTGGCAATTATTTTGGCAGGATGCGGGAAATTGGATAAACCGGTTGCCCGCGTGGGCAATAGCTCCATTACTCAAAGCCAATTTGAGGAGGCGTTCATTAAACAACGCTCAATTGTTGCAGCTCAACACGCAACATTAGACCAAAAGAAAAACGTGCTAAAGGGAATGATTGATCATCGCTTGCAATATTTGGCGGCACTTGCAGAGGGATTAGATCAAAAACCGGATTTTATCAAGAAAAAAAAGGGATTTATTGATCAGACCACCTTTTGGGCAGTGATGGAAGCGGATGTCATTCCACAGGTCATTCCCGAATCTCAAATTAAGAAGATTTGGGAGCACTCTAATATTGATGTGAAAATTCGCCACATTCTTCTCAAATATTCTGTAAGAGCCACAAAAAAAGAAAAGGATTCAACACTGGCTCTTGCACGGGATATTGTAAAGAAAATTCAAAGCGGTGAGGATTTCTCAAAATTAGCCAAGAAATATTCCGGAGATTTACAATCCAAGGAATTTGGTGGAAATAAGGGATATGTGAAGTGGCAGCAATTGGATCCCCAGATTCGTGACAAGATTTTTGCCCTTAAACGCTATGAGATTTCAGATCCTTTGCCGACCAATGAGGGAATTGAAATTATACAGGTTTTGGAGCGGCGAATTTTTCCAAGGGAATCCTACAGCATGGCACGCTCGCAAATCCTTGATGGCTTGATGAGGAAGCATACCCGAGCATTAAACCGCGCTTACATGAATTACTGGAAGCAGCTCCAGAAAAAATATCAGGTTGTGTGGTTCAATCGGAATATTAATTTGTTGGCCGACAGCCTTTATTTTCCGAGAGGTCATCGCGCAGGAAAGCAATTTATCCCGGACACAAGCAGTCAATTTAAGAAACTCTCTGCTGCACAAATGAAATTGCCACTGGTAAAATACACGGGAAAAACGTACACTATTAATGATTTTGCAAACATGGTTGGTATTGGGCCGAATCACAGGCCAAGAAAGCCCGTTCGCGGTGCAAAAGCTATCCGAGACATTCTTTCCAACAAATTACAGCGAGAGATTATTGTGCTTGAGGGGAAAAGGCGTCGCTTGATCAATAAAGCCCGTTACCAAAAGCAAATCAAGGATTTTGTCGATCGCCAAATGTACCAGGCCATTCGCTCTAAGGAAATTCTAAAGAAGGTAATTGTAAATGACAGCCTTGCAAAAAAATATTACCGGGAGCATCTAGGGCTTTACAAAGTTGCTCCGAGGGTAAAGGTTCAGGCGATTATGGTTAAGGATAAGGGCCTTGCAGATAAGGTGTATCATCTTGCGCTGAGAGGCGCCAATTTTTCCCGATTGGCAGAAAAATACAATCAAATGATGATTACCAAAAAGAAAAAGGGAATGTTGGGCTATATTAGTCGCAATTCCTACGGCCTGATTGGTACGGAGGCGTTTCGTGCAAAAGTCGGGGAAATCAGGGGACCCATTGCAATGGGAAGTAATTATTATGTGATTAAGATCCTGGCGCGGAAACCGGAACAACAAAAAACGTTTCAGGAAGCCCGCTTTGATGTTGAAAAAGATCTCCGTTCACGCCTGATTAAGCTCAGGGAAAAGGAATTGATGCAGGAGCTTCGTAAGAAAATGCCTGTGGTTGTTTTTGATAAAAACCTAAAGAATACATTCCAGGAATACACAACAGACGAAATTTGAGGTTTAAATGAGGATTACTAGCAAGATCGTTTTTTTGGCCGCGGGAATTTATTTTTTGATCGGGTGTTCATCTGCGCATAAGCAAAACAAGGATGAAGCGGTCGTAGCACGCGTTGGAAAATCCGTGTTATTAGCGTCTGAAATTAATCAGGAAGTGCCTGGCAATCTTTCAAAAAGCATTCGCTTAGATGAGAAGAAGAATTTTGTGCGCCGCTGGATCAACACAGAGGTGCTTTATCAGGAGGCTCAAAAAAGAGGGTATGGGCATCTGCCCGAGATTGAAAGACAGTTGAGAAATGTAAAAAAATCGCTTCTGGCCAACATGATTCTTGAAAAGCAATTTCCCAAAAAGCCAGAAATTCCGGATAGCACAATCCGACGCTACTATCTCAAAAACAGGGATAGTTTTGTGAGAAACAAAAATGAAGTTCGATTTGGATTTGTTTTATTTAGGCAAAAAAAGAATGCCGATGTATTTGCCAAGCTGCTGAAAAGCGGAAAATCTTTTGGTGAGGCGCTATCGGCTGTTTTTCCGAAAAAGAAGCAATTGCAGCAATGGGACTCGGGCTATATTTCGATGGCGGATGTGCCGGCATTTCTATCGTCCATTGTAAAGCGCACAAAAATAAAAGAAGTGGCTGGCCCCCGGAAAACGGAGGGCGGTTTTTATGTTCTTCAAGTTTTTGATCGCCAAAAAGCGGGGAGTTATCGCAGCATTGAAGAAGTTCGACCTAAAATTATAGCTCTGCTGCAGGAAGAAAAAATGAGAGAAATATACCACCAATACATCAACTCGCTAAAAGACCAGCGAAACATTGTTATGAATTTGAGTGTGTTGGAAAAAAGTAAAAGTGACTCAACTCGTCCGTAATGATCGACCGAAAGTTGAGTAACCGGATTTTAAATTGCCGCATTGGGCGGTTTCATAGAGTACAAAGGAAGGAATATGGCTTTGAAAGTAAAATTTAGCTTGAGTATCTTTTTCTTGGGATTCATGCTAATGATTTCGAGCGTTCGTGCCCAACAACCTCAAATTATCGATGGGATTGCTGCCATCGTTGGGGATGAAATTGTGCTTCGCTCAGAGGTGAATCAGTACACCATCAATACAGCTCTTCAAATGGGCATTGATCTGCAAAAAAACCCACAGAAATTAAAAACGCTTCGTAAACAGGTTTTGAAGAATCTTATTGTCCAAAAAGTTCTTCTGCAAAAAGCGCGTGAGGACAGTGTCCAAGTTGACGACAGTCAGGTTGATCAGGCACTGGACAACCAGGTTCAGCAGTGGATTAAACAAATGGGTTCAAAAGAAGCGGTTGAAAAATATTTTGGCGGATCCATTAATAAGATTAAGCGTCAATTCCGTGATGACATTAAGAATCGAATGCTGGTGGATAAGCTACAACAGGAAAATTTCAAGAAAGTCCACGTTTCCAGAACAGAGGTGGAGCAATTTTACAAAACCATGAAAGACAGTCTCCCTAAAAGAGGCACGTCTGTGAACTTAAGTCATATTCTATTAACGGTTAAGGCTGGTAAGCACGCCAAAGAAGAAGCCTACCAAAGAATCTCGAAAATTCTTGACCAACTTAAGGCCGGCGCAGACTTTGCGGAACTTGCAAAAACGTATTCGGAAGATCCCGGTTCGGCAGCCAATGGGGGTGATCTGGGCTATGTGAAGCGGGGCGATTTTGTCAAGTCGTTTGAGGAGGTTGCGTTTAAGCTGCAGCCCGGTCAAATTTCAGGGATTGTAGAAACCAAATTCGGGTACCACATTATTCAAATGATGGACCGAAAGGGTGAAAAAATTCGTGTACGTCATATTCTGATTCGTGTGGTTCCAACTCAGCAGGATGAATTGAACACGGTGAAGGAAATAAAAGACCTTTACCGGCGGGCAAAGGCTGGAGAAAATTTTGCAGAATTGGCCAAAAAATATTCAGATGATCAAACAACAAAGGATAAAGGCGGGAATTTAGGTTGGTTTGAGATAAATCAGTTGAAGGTAAAGGAGTTTCGGGCGGTTGCGGAAACCCTGAAGGTGGGTGAAGTCAGCGAACCCTTTAAGACAAAATTTGGTTACCATATTGTCAAGTTGAATGATCGGCGCGAAGGGGGTGCCTGGAGCCTGGATAAAGACTGGGAACAGTTAGAACAAATGGCACTCGCCCGAAAACGAAACGAGGAATTTCAAAAGTGGGTTCAAGGTCTCAGAAAAAATGTTTACATTGATGTCAAAATGAAAGAGAATTAAGTGCTGTCAGTTCTGGGAATGATTCTTTTTTGGATTGTTCTGTTGGCTGGAATTGCCGTGATTCCGTTTGGCATTGCGGGAACATTCATCATTGTGGCAGATGCCTTTGTTCTTGGATTGTTAACCCATTTTGCAAAAATGACTCCCGTGTTCTTACTGATACTCCTTGCGGTCTCTCTTCTGGTTGAGGGGATTGAGTTCTTTTTGGGGGCGTGGTCAGCAAAGCGATTCGGGTCTTCCTCATGGGGAATGTGGGGTGCCATTCTGGGAGGATTTTTCGGTGCGCTCTGGTTTACGCCTTTGGCTCCTCCTCTGGGAACACTTCTCGGTGCCTTTGTGGGTGCGTTTGGCGGCGCATTTTTATTGGAATTGCTGCACGAAAAAGAGGTGGGGCGTGCGCTAAAAGTGGGATGGGGTGCCTTTCTGGGTGCTGTCAGCGGGAAACTTCTAAAAATTGTGGCGGCCATCGGAATGGTTGTCGCCATTGGAATTCAGGTGTTTTAAATGAAAGTGTTTAATTTTTCGGGGAAGGCCATCTTGCTTGGACTCCTTCTTTTGTTAGGAGGGGTTTCGGTATCTCGGGCGGCCGAGCCGTCAAAGCCCTTTACGATTGCTCGGGTGTGGTATCAGGGTGGCGGGGATTGGTACAACGATCCATCCGTTATTCCGAATCTCCTAAACTATTTGTCCAAGGCAACCGGCATGCGTGTAGCTACGACCGAGGCACGAGTTAAACTCACGGATGAAAAGCTTTTTTCGTACCCAATTCTGTATCTAACGGGACATGGAAATATTGTGTTTTCCCAAACCGAGGCAAGAGATCTGCGGAATTATTTAATTCACGGGGGATTCCTTTACGCAGATGACGATTACGGAATGGACAAATATTTTCGCCGAGAAATAAAAAAGGTGTTTCCGGAAAAAAAGTTGGTTGAGCTTCCCTTTACACACGATATTTACCACATTCACTTTGATTTTCCAAAAGGATTGCCCAAAACACACGAGCACTACCCCGGACCGCCGCATGGTTACGGAATCTTTTATAATGGCCGCATGGTCGTTTATTACACCTTTAATACGAATATTTCAGATGGATGGGCGGATCCTAATGTTCACCACGATCCCCAACCCGTGCGAATTCAGGCCCTAAAAATGGGTGTCAACATTGTAATCTGGGCGTTGTTTGATTAAAAAAATAGTCCTATGACCAACTTACAAAAACAGCCTCAAACGTACAAAAAGATTTTGGGAAAACTCCATGCTTACCGCCGGAAAAAGCGGCTGGTTCTTGTTTTTAAGGGGCTCTTCCAATTTTTCGCATGTGAGGGGCTTTTTCTGTTTATTCTCCTGGCGGCAGAGGCTCTTTTTGCGATGCCCCCGTTTTTTCGACAGAGCCTTCTGGGTGTTTGGGGCATCGCGTCACTTGCCTGTTTGGTGAGGACTGTGTTTTTCCCGGGCGGCACATTCATTGGCTCTCGAAAAGCCTTCTCCGATGAGACGCTGGCCGCCGAAGTTGGCGATGCCTTTCCGGATATTCGCGACGAACTGATTGATGCCCTGCAGATTATTCGGGATATCCGGACAAATATCGAGAAGTATTCAAAGGAATTGGCAGATGTCTTCCTAGAAAAGGTCTTTAAGAAAATAAACGGCCGAAATATTTTATCGCTGATTTCGCTAAGGCCTGCCGTTCGTGCGCTTGAAAAATTTGCTCTAATCCTTTTTGTTGTTGCTGTATTTTTTGTTGTTTTTGGTAGCTCTCTGGGTGAAAGCGTCACGCATTATTTGCACCCAACCCAATCATTTAGAGAAAAGGAAATTCAAGCCATTTCAGTGGTGCCCGGTGATTGGACGTGTTTAACGGGGGATACCCTGCACGGAAGCGTGGCGATAAAGGGAGCCTTTCATCGTCCGATTCAAATTTCCTGGAAAGAGCAATCGCGTAAGGTTTTTCAAGCAAAAGTGGTTCAGCGGGATTCAGCGGGAATCTTCCGCTTTGAGCTGCCTAATTTAAAAGAAAATCTGACCTATTTTGTGCAGGCCGGAAAGGAAAAAACCCGGCAGTTTGTCGTAACCGTTGAAAAGCGGCCAATGGTACGCAGTCTGCAGGCAGAACTGATTTTTCCCGGGTACACCGGAATGGCATCCCGAATGCTGGAGGAAAATCAGGGAGACATCACAGCGCTGAGGGGAACACGAGTGCGGCTTCGCATCAAGGCAAATAAGACGCTCGCAAAAGCGGCGGTTGTTTTTACGCGAGGGAAGCCACTGCGCTTGCGTCTCCAAAATCGCGAGGCAAGGGGACGATTCAGCATTCTTCGGAACAATTCCTATTTTATTCGCTTGGAAGATGGAGAGGAACATCGGAATGCGGATCCCATTCGCTACAAGATTGTTGCTGTTCCCGACCAACCGCCAGTTGTGGAAATCACTCTGCCGGGTCAGGATGTGGATGTCAATGAGCAAATGATTCTGCCTCTGCAAATTCGTGCCGAAGATGATTTTGGTTTTTCCCGCGCAGAGCTCTACTATCGTGTCAACCACGCGGTTGTCGTAACGGAGCCGGACACAAATTTTCATCCCATACCGCTCCGGTTGCCGCTAACCGGCGGATCGAAACTGCAATTTGATTACACCTGGCAATTGGGTAATTTGCAAATGCTTCCGGGGGATTACGCCGAATACTTTGTGAAAATCTTTGACAATGATGCGGTGTCCGGTTTTAAATCGGCCGTTTCCAGAATTTACATGGCCCGTTTTCCTTCCATGGCTGAGATTTACCACGAGACAACCTCTGCTCAGGACGAGACAATTCAGGAGCTGGAAGAACTGGTTCGCGAAAGCAAAGAGCTCAAGCGGGAGGTGAACAAGGTTACCGATGAAATGAGACGCAATCCCGAAATGAACTGGACAAAGAAGCAGGAATTACAGGAGTTGGCAGAAAAACAGCAGCGTTTGACTCAGAAATCGGAAAAAGTCAAGAACCAGCTGGATCAGGTAATGGACCGCCTCCAGCAAAATAACATGCTCAGCGAAGAAACTATCCAGAAGTACATGGAAATACAGAAATTATTTAATGAAGTGCTAACGCCCGAAATGAAAAAGATTCTGGAGGATTTGAAGAAAGCCCTTGAAAAAATGGATTCCAGAAAACTGGATCGGGCGGCAAATAAATTCAAAATGACAGAGGACAGTTTCCAGCAGTCACTGGAACGAACGTTGAATTTACTGAAGCGTTTGCAGGTCGAGCAAAAATTAGATCAGGCCAAAAAGATGGCCGACAATCTAAAGGAGCGGCAGAAAACGGTTAATCACTCGCTTGAAAAGGCGACGCCCCGTGACGAGCAAGCTCTTCAAAAATTGGAAAAGAAAATCCAGGAAGACACCCGGAAATTCAAAGAAGCATTAAAGGCGCTTCAGAAAGATATGACGGAATTTCCAGACATGAAGGCGGCAAAGATGAACGCGCCCATTGAAAAAGCAGGGGAATCGGCACAGCAGATGCAGAAGATGAGTCAGGCTCTTCAGCAAAACAATCAGCAACAGGCCAAGCAATCCGGAAAAATGAGTGAGCAGGGTCTTCAGCAATTGAGCCAGATGTTGAGCCAAATGAAAAATCAGGTTGTAAATCAGCAAAAACAGCAGGTTATGAAACAGCTAGCCCGCTCCTCTACGGAGTTACTGCGGCTGTCGAAAGAGCAGGAGGCGCTTCAAAACCAGACGAAAGGGTTGTCTTCGGTGAGCCCAAAGTTTAACCGGGTGGCGGAAAAGCAGTTGAGCCTTTTGAACAATTTAAACCAGCTTACCAAAGAATTGTACCGGTTGTCTCAGAAAACCTTTTTCGTCACGCCCGAAATCGGGAAAGCCATTGGAAAGGCGATGGGAAACATGAAAACATCTCTTTCACAAATGGAGGAGCGAAATGGGCGCGGAGCGTCGGGGCATCAGAAACTGGCCATGGGCGCACTCAACGAGGCGGTGTTAAACATTCAGCAATCCATGCAGAGTTTGGCTTCAGCGGCGTCTTCGGTGGGAATGGAGGAGTATCTGAAACAACTGCAGAAAATGGCGGGTCAGCAGCAGGGCATTAATCAGCAGACCCTCCAGCTCAGTCTTCAGTTGGCCAAACAGGGAAGATTGACGGAAGGAGAGCAGGGGCGTTTGCGGCGATTGGCAGCGCAGCAGCGGCAGTTGGCGAAGATGATGCGCGACCTGCAGCAAAAATACGGCGAGCACTCCAATGTTCTCGGCAATATGCAGGAAATGGCCAAAGAAATGGGCGAGGTTGCCAAACGGATGCAATTGAGTCAATTGGATCGGGAAACAATCCGTCGCCAACAGAAGATTTTATCGCGCTTACTAGATGCCCAGCGGTCGGTTCGCCAGAGGGATTTCAGTAAGCGACGAAAATCCGAGGCAGGCAAGAGTTTTGTGGCGAAAAGTCCGGGGCTGCTGCCACGCAATCTGCTTCAAAAGAGAGATCGCTTGCAGGAGGATATTTTGCGCGCCAAAAAAGCGGGCTATTCGGAGGATTTTCTGAATCTTATTCAATCTTATTATGAAGCGCTTTATGAAGAAACACGCACAAAGAACTAATCGCAAAAAAAAACGAAATATTAATATGAAGCAACTTTTTATACCCCAAATAATGGGTCGGACAGCTTTGTTCATCCTAATGATTGTCTGGGCCGCGCTTTTTTCCAATCCTTTACTGGCTCAGCAGTCGGGCGTGGCCGACAGTCAATTCCGATTGGCGCGTCAGTTTGAGCAGTTAGGTCAGTATGAACAGGCTGCCAATCTCTACAAGACACTGTACGCAAATTACCCCCAAAATTACACCTATTTTGAAGGGCTCCGCCGGAACCTGCTTCGAACCAAAAAGTACCCGGAGCTCATAAGCCTGATTCAAACGCGCCTTCGACAAAATCCCCGGGACATCCAGATGAAAACGCAATTGGGAGATGTTTATTTTCGAATGGGAGATGAAATTCATGCTTACCGGGTGTGGAACGGGATTTTACAAAACTATCCGCGCAATCAAAGTGTGTATCGAATTGTTGCCAGTGTCCTGCTCCAAAACCGCATGTTCGACAAGGCCATTGACGTGTATTTGCAGGGAAGAAAAGCAATTGGAAAAGATAATCTTTTCGCTTTGGAATTGGCTCAGCTTTACACGTTTCAACAAATCTACCCCAAAGCGGCGGATGAGTACCTGCGATTCCTTAAGGCTCAGCCGTACCAATTGGCATTCGTTCAAAATCAGATTGCACGATTTCCGCTGGATGAAACGACCTTTCCTGCTGTGGAAAAGGAAATTCGAAAATGGGTCAAAAAACACCCAAGAAATTACACTCTTCGGAAATTACTGGAGGGATTTTACCAGAGTTTCGGCGATTACAAGTCCGCTTTTAGAGAAATTTTAGTTCTTGAGAAATTAAAAACATCCGGCGGACGTAAGAAAAGAATCCCGGGGACTGCATTGTACCAGTTTGCGCTGGACACGTACCGTGAAAAGGAATTTTCGATTTCGGAAAAAGCCTTTCAAAAATTACTCAGCGATTTTCCGGATTTTCCACGGAAAGATCGGGCCACATATTATTTTGCGGATATTTCCTACAAAACCGGAGAGTACGATCGTGCCCAGGCCCTGTACCAACATGTTATTGACCAATTTCCCAAATCCAGTTGGTCGCTGGAGGCATTGCTGCGAATGGGGGACATTTTTCTCAACCAGAGGAACAACCCCGAGCAGGCTATCGGGTATTTTGAACGAATTATTCGGAATTTTCCCAATACGCGTCAGCAAATTGTAGCAACCTTCCATTTAGTGGATTGCTACATTTCCGAAGGAAATTTGGAAAAAGCGGTTTCTGTGCTTCAAAATTCACTCAATGGCTCGGCTCTTTCTTCCGGAAAAGTTCGATCGCTTCAAAATGAGGCTCTTTTTAAACTGGCACAATTAGACTTCTATCAAAAGAATTTTGATGGGAGTTTGAAAAGCATCAAGAAGATTCTTCAAAATAATGATGGAAATTACGATGGCGCCTATGTGAACGACGCGCTGGATTTGCAATTGCTCATTCAGGAAAATAAAGACACACATCCCCGCGCATTGGGGCTATTTGCCAACGGAATGTATCTGAGCCGGCGAAACCTTTACACCGCCGCGGTTGATTCCCTGCTGCGGGCGGTTAGTCTGGATAGCCAGGCGCCGCTGGCTGACCGGGCGTTGTTGGAAGCGGGGAGAATCAAGGAGAAAACGAAGGATTGGTACGGCGCCATTAAAATTTACCAGTTGCTGGTTACGTCCTATTCAACAAGTGTTTATTCAGATGAGGCACTCAATCGGGTTGGAATGATCTACGAAAAGGATTTAAAGGATTTTGAAAAGGCCCGGCAAACCTACGAGGCTATTTTAATTCAATATCCGCAAAGTGTTCTGGGGGATGAATTGAGAAAAAAGCTAAGAGATTTAGAAGGTCAGCCATGAAAGTTTGGAAAGTCGTTTCTGTTTTTCTGCTGGTGCTGTTTTTTGGGGGGATCGGTTCGCTTCGGGCGCAAAAAATCCTAATTCCAATGGATTTAACCCAAACCGATCATTTAAAAGCGTACGGCGTGGCATACTGGACGCTGGAGCGTGGTATTAATGTGGAATGGCTCTTAAATTACCGGGGCGGTTCCTTTATGATGGATTATTACCCCGAGATTGAGCGGCAGTTGCGCTTGCGCGGGGTTTCGTTCGAAAAAATCGGCGGCTCGGAAGTCGCTCAAATCTACAACACGATTCAGAATAACAACATGGATGTGGTGCTTCTGGAAAAGGCGCCCAAAATTGCCGTGTACACGCCGCCCAACAAGCGCCCATGGGACGATGCCGTTACGCTGGCGCTTACGTATGCTGAAATTCCCTACACAAAAGTTTGGGACGAAGAAGTTGCCCGGGGCGATCTGGAGAAATACGACTGGCTGCACCTTCACCACGAGGATTTCACCGGCCAATTCGGGAAATTCTACGCCAGTTTCCGAAATGCCCCCTGGTACATTGAGGATGTGAAGCGCAATGAAGCCATGGCTCACAAATTGGGATTCAAGAAAGTGTCGGACGAAAAGAAATTCATTGCCAGGATTATTCAGGATTACGTGAAAAAGGGCGGCTTTCTTTTCGCAATGTGTTCGGCGACGGATACTATTGACATCGCTCTGGCAGCTCAAAATGTGGATATTGTCCCCGCTGTGTTTGACGGTGATCCGCCCGACCCCAATTGCCAGGCTAAATTGGATTATTCAAGAACATTTGCCTTTACTAATTTTCATTTGGAATTGAATCCCTACGTGTACGAATACTCCGACATCGATATTCCACCAAGTTATGCCGCTCCGTTGAGGGGGCCGGAAGCGGAAGCGTTTACGCTTTTCGATTTTTCTGCCAAGTACGATCCGGTTCCCACCATGTTGACTCAGGATCACGTGAATGTGGTGAAGGGGTTCATGGGACAAACCACAGCGTTTAATCGGAAAAAGATCAAACCGTACGTGGTGATTTTAGGGGAAGTTCCCGGCACGGATATGGTCAAATACATTCACGGGAATTTTGGCAAAGGAACATTCACTTTTTTGGGGGGACACGATCCAGAAGATTACCAACATGCCGTGGGTGACCCGCCGACCCAGCTTTCGCTCCATCGAAATTCACCTGGCTATCGGTTGATTTTGAACAATGTTCTTTTCCCTGCGGCGAAAAAGAAGAAACAAAAAACGTAGAATTCAACTCAGTGAATCGCCCTACACATCAGATGAAAAAAATCCCCGGTATTTCAAAAGTGCCGGGGATTTTTTTATGCGGGTTTTTTTCGCGCAAGAATCATCTTTTTGGATACGGCGGCAAATAGGGCGGACGCTTGGGCAGTACCCGAGGCTCTTCCTTTATCTTCTTCATGAGATACTTAATGGCTGTTTCCAGTTGGGGATCCTTGCCTTTTACTACCAGATCGGGTCGGTTGTCGACCTCGATGTCCGGTTCAACACCGTGGTTTTCGATAATCCACTTGCTGTCCAATCCGTAAATGGAAAATTCGGGAATGGTGACGTACCCGCCGTCCAACAGGCGTGTGTACCCGCGAATTCCGCGAACGCCGCCCCAGGTGCGTTTTCCAATAACCGGGCCCAGCTTGTACTTCTTGAAAAAGTAAGGAAAAATATCGCCGTCCGAGGCGGAATAGGCGTTGTCGATGCAGACCATGTACCCGTAAAACACGCGCTCCGGAATGGTTCCGTTATCCGCATTTCGGGACATGCCCATTCCAATTAGCACGCGGCGCAGCCGTTCCAGAATCATTTCATCTACAAAACCGCCGCCATTGTACCGGACATCAATAATGAGCCCCTGTTTTCGGATCTGCGGGTAAAATTCCTTCACAAACTGGTTGAGTCCGTCAGCGCTCATGTCGGTCAAATAAATGTACCCGATTTTTCCACCGGACGCCTTTTCCACCTTTTTGCGATTGGCTTCTACCCAATCGTTTTGGTGCAATTTGTATTCCGAAGAAATGGGTTTCACGGTTACCTCTCGCGCACCGATTGCCGTGGGTCTGGAATTTACCAGCAGGGTCACCGACTGATCGGTTGTGTTTTCCAGAAGGGAGAAGATATTCTTCTTTCCGGTCAATTTCTTGCCATTTACGGCGAGGATGTAATCGCCGGTTTTCACGTCGACACCCGGTTCGGTGAGAGGTGATCGGGCAGTCTTTGTCCAGTTTTCACCGGTGTAAATCTTTTGAATCCGGTAGAGTCCCGATTTTGAATCCACCTTAAAATCGGCGCCCAGCATTCCAACAGAAACATGTTCCACCTTCGGCATTTCGCCGCCGCCCACGTATGTGTGCGAATTGGCCAGTTCCCCGATCATCTCGCCGATAATGTAGTTCAGGTCAAATCGATTGGCCACGTAGGGCAGTAGAACTGCATACTGGTCGTGCACTTTCTTCCAGTCAACGCCATTCATTTTTGGATTGTAAAAATAATCGCGCTCCAGACGCCAGGCTTCGTTGAACATCTGCTTCCATTCCTTCGGGTAATCGATGATCATTCGAAGTTTTGAAAGGTCGATTTTTCCTTTTGACGGATTAATCTTAGCCGCTTTGGCATCGGCGATGCTGTAACCGCCCTTTGTGCGGATGATCAGCTTTGAGCCATCGGCAGATAAATCGTAGCCGGAAATCGGGGAAAGGAGAACCGCATCCTTTTGCTTTTTCAGATCGTAGCGGTGCAAGGCGGGCTTTTCGCCGGGCATCCGTCCCGAAAGGCCGGATACCGGATAGGTCACGTAAAAAACCACGCCCTTAGCTGCTCGCAATCCGCCAATGTTTGCCGGAGCGATGGGCAGATTAACCACACGATTCTGAATTCCGGTCAGATCAATTTTCAGCGGCGCAATTTCTTTTTTAGCGGATTTTGATTTCTTTTTTGATTTTTTCTTTGCTTCTTTTTTTACTTTTTGAATAGCTGCCTCGTCACTCTTGGGTGCAAACGGGGAAAGGGAATCGGCTTGCAGTGTAACCAGATAAATTCCGGCTGTTTTTAGATAGGCATAGTTCCCGTCAAAATTGCCCAGGTAGGCGTTGTAATTGCGCTGGGAAAGAAAGAATAAATAGCGTCCTTCGGGGTCAAAAACAGGACTGGAATCGAAGGTGAAATCCGTTGTAACGGGCGTTATTTTTTTTGTGGCCAGTGAATAAAGAAAAATTGAGTAGAAGTGATTTTTTTCGGGTTTTGCGTAAGCCAGCCATTTGCTGTCTGGGGACCAGGTGTACTGGCGGATTTCCCATTCAATGGCCTGATCTACCAAAATCGGCGTCTTCTTGAGAATATCTACGTAAAACAACCGGTGATTTTTGTCGGCGTAGGCCAGTTTTTTGCTATCGGGTGACCAGACGGGCGCAAAGCGAAAGCAGCAACCGTCAGTGGTAATTCGGCTTTCCTGCCCTTTTCCGTTCTGCGGCCGAAGGTAGATTTCGTCTTCGCCTGTGCGATCGGAAACGTACGCCACCCATTTTCCGTCGGGCGACCAGGTTGGAAATTTTTCGTGAATGCCAGAGGTTTCGGTCAAGTTTCGGGTGTTTCCCTTCTTGGCAGGAACCGTGAAAATATCGCCGCGGGCCTCGAACAGGGCACGTTTTCCCTTGGGCGAAAGACTGTAGGAATGAACGAAACCCTTTACATTTTCCCAGTGCGGGCGTTTTTCAACACGATCACCTGGAACGTAAATGGTCAACTTTTGCACTTTCTCAGTATTTAAATCCAATGTGTAAAGAAAGCCGCCATTTTCAAAAACGATGGTGCTGCCGCCAATGCTGGGCCAATTAACATCGTAATCCTTGAAATGCGTAATTTGTTTAATTTGTTTCGTACCCAGATCGTAGCTGTAAATATTCATTCGCTGATTGGGGCCGCGGTCGGAACCAAAGTAGATTTTATTTCCATGCCACATGGGGTAGGTGTCGGTTCCTTCGTAGGTAGTTAATCGCTGACTGGAATTCGATTTAAAATCGTACAGCCAAATATCCTGTGCCATTCCGCCCTTGTAGCGTTTCCACGTACGGAAATTTCTAAAAATCCGGTTGTAAGCAATTTTATTGCCGTCGGGTGAAAAGGCGGTCAATCCACCTTTAGGCAGCACGAGTTTTTGCTGAAGGCCTCCGTTCAAACTGACCTTGTAGAGCTGGCCAAACCAATCGTTAAAAGTATTTTGGCGGGATAAAAACAGAAGATGCTTTCCGTCCGGGAACCAGTCAATAACCTGATTATTGGGACCCATTCGAAGGGGCATGTGCGTTATATCTGCGGTAAATGTTAATTGTTTGGGAATGCCACCTTCTGCCGGAATGACGTAGACATTCATATTGCCGTCATATTGTCCGGTAAAAGCAATCCATTTGCCATCGGGCGAAAATTTTGGGAAGAGTTCCAGACCCGGGTGCGACGTCAGTTTCCGGGCAATACCTCCGGAACTGCTGACCTCCCACAAATCACCTGCATAAACAAATACCACCTGATTTTTGTAAATATCCGGAAACCGAAGAAGCCGCCCCTCCTGTTGAGATGCCCAGGATTGGCAACCAAACGCCAACAAAAACACGAAAACCAATGCTGCGACCAATCGATGTTGTTTCATGGAAACCTCCTTTTTTCTAACAAGTTTGTGTAAAAAGAAACACCGCCCACGAATTGACACGAATTTTCACGAAAGTGT
>CAZMRE010000003.1:54772-59699 GCA_964568545.1 uncultured Deferribacteres bacterium
TGTGCGTTTCCTCTCTTCTGGTTTTGTTGGATGATCGTCCTAAAATTGAAATCCGGCAGAAAAATAATAGGCATTTTGATTCAAAGAATTTCCGCCATAATAAAAACAAAAGTTTCCCAAAATAGATTCCAGCGAGATTCCAACACCGTCTCCAAATACAAAATCACGTCCTCGAATCGGCGCCATGCTATTTTTCCAGAAGGCACCAACATCTTTCCGATAAGAGATATACGTGTTTAAATGCGTTTTGATTGGAAGTAAATAGCGGATTTCGAGAGAAGTGGTTAAAAATCGCCTGGCGCGGATTTCATCCTCACGAAATCCGTAAAAGAAATTTTCTCCGCCCAACTGAAACATCTCCTGAAACGGGGTTACAAGATCGGCCGTTCCCCAGACGATTCTGGGATGAAGGGTTAATCTTCTAAAAAACGTAAAATACTCCTCCGTCTGCGAATAAAGCTTGGAAAAGGTAATGTCGTTTCCCAGAAATTGACCAAAAATTTCATAGTAGAAATTGTAATACTTGCCCTTTGTTGGAAAGGGCATTTTATTCCGTTCGTCAATAATCGTTTGCATCCGCAGCCCGATTTCCCGGGTTTTGATAATCGGGTAACCGGAGCCGAACACCTGCCGAAGGGCGATTTCATCGGCGCGAAGGGCCAGAGATGCCGTGCCCAGCCGCTTTACTTGACGGCCAAACGAGTAGTAAACGCCGGTGCGCCGTTCCTGGTATTCTCCGGCAATATCTCCGTGTCTGAAGGTGTAGTGCTTAATTTTGGAATAATGAATATTGGCACTGGATGTGAGGTACGTCTTAAAGATTCGATCGTTCTGAAAAATGAGTTGTGTTGTCCAATCACGCTTACCCACGACTTGCGAAAGAGCCATGCGGCTTCCAAGGCCCAGAAAATTTTGGTCTGAAAGCTCGAATAGCATTTTTAGCCGCCGATCCCTATCATAGCGATAGCTTTGGCTGAACAGAAAATGGGGTTTTTCCTGCACCCGAATGGTTAATTGAAGACGGTCGTTTACCCAATTGTATTCGATCTGGACCCGGTTAAAAAAGCCAAGACTGTAAATATTGATCAGACCTTTTTGAATGGCGGGCGCAAAAAAAATATCTCCGGCTTTGGAGGGAAATTCCCGAAGAATGACCCAATTTTTTGTACGGTAATTTCCTTCGACTTTGATCGTGTCAATCCGCCCTTCCCGAATCGATAACAATAGGGCGTGAGAGAGGGAATCGAAACGCACGGATTGGATGGAGGCAAGGGAGATTTGTTTCTTCCGATAAAATCGAATAATGTCCTCGCAATTCCTTTCCCAAGTTTTCCAATTAATGGGTTGTTGAAGCGAATACGTTGCTTGTTTCAAGAGAAGCGAGTCCGGGAAAAGCGTATTTCCTTTAAATTTGATTCTCATTAGAATCGGATTTGGAATCCTATGGATTTCCAGGATTGTTTGGCCGGATTGATGAATGACCCGCGCCCAAACATCTTTCCAGAAACCCTCCTGATAAATGGTCTGGATAAGCTGCTGGATTTCAAAGCCCGTCCATAGCCGCTGTTTGAAAGGAATAATTTTTTTGTCGGATGGCAATTGGGTTTCCGTCGTTATTTGATCGATTGAAAACAGGCGACTCTTGATTCCTGCAGGGCGGCGCAAGAGTTTTTTCTTGATAATGGGCACCGCTTTCCAGGCAGCCTTTTCACCAGCCCGATAAGCCTGCTCAGGATTTGAAAAATCCGTATTGGTGCGATTGCCAAGATTGGGACGAACCACAACATCCGCCTGACGCAATTGCCCTTCCCGCTGAGGGAATTGCATAATGGTCGTTACCTGATCAGCGATTTCCCACGGGGCCGTCATGTTTTTTACCTGACGCAGGGGGGATGTTGCGTCGGAGGCGATCACAAAATCGGCGCCCAATTTCCTAACATCCGTTACGGGAATGTTTTCAACGACCCCTCCATCCACCAATAGGAGCGAGTCCTTTTTTACCGGCTCGAATAAAAGTGGAATGGTGGCACTGGCCTGCATGGCAAGTGCCAGATCACCTCGGCTAAATACAACTTTTTTTCCATGAACCAGATCGGTTGACACGGCCCGGAAAGGGTACTTGAGTTCATCAAATGAATGGACGGCGTGGTAGGGGGCTTGAAGAATGACTTTTGAAAGCTCGTCGTACAGACGCTGTCCGGGGGAAATAGCCGATGGGAATGTAGGTTTTAAGTTCTGAAAATAGATTCGAAAAAAATAGCGGTCGCTCATCTGTTTAAGCGAGAGGAAAAGCGCCGTTCGCTGGGGCTTATCACTTAAAATGTTTTGCCAGCGGATTTTTCGGGATATGTTCAATATTTCATCAGAGGCATAGCCTGAAGCGTAGAGCCCGCCAACGATAGAACCAATGCTAGTGCCCGCAATAGCATGAATAGGAATGTGGTTTTCTTCGAAAACTTTCAGCACCCCGATATGGGACAGTCCCCGCGCACCTCCGCCCGAAAGCGCCAGTCCCACGTGCGTTTGTTTTAGACGTGGCCATAGGTGTAGGGTGTTTTGTGAGTAAAAATTGTCGAAATGTAAATGAAATTCAGCCACTTCTCCGGAAAAAGAAAAAGGCGCACGCAGCAGCAGAACTGCGCACAGAATAAAAAATTTCAGGGCAGGTAAATTAATTTTGTGATTTCTTTTCATAGAACAAATTTTAATCATTTTAAGGATTAAAATCAAGATAATTTGCAGTTGATTTTTCGGGAAAAATTGATTATACTATATCCCATTGAAAAGATGGATTTTTGCGTATGAAATCCATCTTTAATTTTTTAGAGCAAATAGTTTAGAAAAAAGGAGTTTTTTATGGCACGTGTTTCCGTTGTGTACCCAATATTTCGCAACCAGCAACAGGTATTGCGAGATTTGACAACTCTTCAAAATCAAGTGAGCGATTCATTCGAATTACTCGTGTTGGACCAACGTGGCGAGAAAAAGGAAGATTTCAAGACTCGTGTAGGTCAGCTTTTTCCGAATGTAAAATGGATGGAGAAACAATTCAAAAATATTGCGGAAATGATGAACTTTGGGTTTGAACAAACATCAGGGGAACTTTTCGTTTACATGCCTCCGAATATCGGGTTAAAACCGAATCTTATTCAAAAATATCAGGAAGCCTTTCAATCTTCCCCAAAACCCGGAATGGTTTTTTCGGATTACGAAGAAGTTTACCCGAACGGAAAAATCGAAGAGAAGAAGCTGCGAAATTACGACGGTGATATTACTGAACGAGGCAATTACGGCTACGTCAAGGGATACGCCCGAAAAGCCGCTGCTGCCGTTGGTTTTTACGATGAGGGCTTTAATCGGGCGGAAGAATACGATTTTCGATTGAAACTCTCTGAGGATTTCGATCTGATTCGGGTGCCGGAAATTTTGTACGATGTATTTGTTTCTACTGAGGAAGCGGCTGAAAAAACGAGTGTGGGTGCTTCGAAGCTCTTTTACCCCGGCGAAGGCAAATACGGCGGTTTTTCGTATCTGTTTTATGACAAAGAAGAAGAGCAGGAAATTGAGCGGGCATTTTACGATTATTTGAAGCGAATCGGAGCCTATTTGACACATGAAAACGAGAAAGTTGTTTACGGGCCAGACGAAACGTTTTCCCCAATGGTAAGCGTGATTATTCCGGTTTACAACCGGGCAAAATTTATCGGAAAGGCCATCGATTCCGTTTTAAATGGCAATTACCAGGATTTCGATATTATCATCGTGGACAACGGCTCAACAGACAACACCGTTGAAGTTGTGGAATCTTACGTCAAAAAGGACCCGCGGGTTCGACTGATCAAGAATGACAAAAATATCATTGGGCTTTCATTAAATCTGGCAGTGAATGCCTCGACGGCAAAATACATCTCTCAACTGGATTCCGATGATGAATACACTCCGATCACGTTAGAGGCAATGGTTGGACACTTAGAGAGAAATCCGAAATGCGGCCTGGCAATTTCTTACTACGAATTAATCGACGAAGACAGCAATGTTTTGGAGGAATTCGGAATTATTAAGCACCTGGAATACAATCGGAACAACATCCTCCGTGTGGATGGGGCCGGCGCCGTGCGCACCTGGCATCGCAAAGTGATTCTGGAAATGGGCGGTTTTGACGTAGAACATTTTGGGAATTACGGTGAAGATTACGATCTGGTGTTGAAGGTATCCGAAAAGTACGATGTCTGTCGCGTGCAAGAGGTCTGCTATCGCTACCGGAGACACGCGGACAACACGGATGTTAAGCGTGAACCGGAGATGAAAATCTACAATAAGACGCTGGCACGAAAAATGGCCATTCAGCGCCGAATTGAACTCAATAAAAAGTTAGGTTTCGTGAAGTAACTTGGAGTCATCTTCCGTTTCGAATTTTCGTTTTTGGGTACTCTCAGCGCTGTTTGCAGCACTTACGGCAGTTGGGGCGCAAATACGGCTTCCAATGGTGCCTGTTCCCATAACCTTGCAAACCCTGTTTGTGCTATTGGCTGGTGGTTTTCTCGGTGCCCGCTGGGGAGCCGTCAGCCAGATTTTTTACCTTTTTTTAGGATTTGCAGGTCTTCCGGTTTTCGCCGGTGAGAGCGGGCCAATGGTATTTTTATCGCCTACAATCGGCTACCTGCTGGCTTTTCCTTTTGCGGCATTTTTTTGTGGCAGCCTGATTCATCAAAACGTGAAAAAATCAACAGCCTCTCTGATTCTGGTTTATTTCCTGGGCGCTTTTGTTATTTTAATTTTGGGTGTTTTTGGGCTCTACGCAATTCAAAATCTCTACCTAAAAACGGTTTTTTCAATAAAGGGGTTGTTTTTTTCCGGAATGATTATTTTCCTGCCGGGAGAGCTGCTAAAGGCTTTGCTTGCAGCCGTTGCCACTCGGAGAATTCCC
>CAZMRE010000004.1:0-38429 GCA_964568545.1 uncultured Deferribacteres bacterium
GAAAAACTTTATTTTAGCCCAAACTCATCACGTAACTTTGGGATATACTCTATCATTAAAATTACGAACGGCCTTCAAAACCTCTTCGGGTAAAATTTCCTTCATACATCTGAAATGCCCCAGCGGACACTTGCTTGTGCCATGAAATGAACACGGGCGGCAATCCAATGCTTTTTCCAGAACCACGTGGGGCGTTCGAAACGGGAAAAACCCGAATTCTTTCACCGTAGGCCCAAACAGCGCTACCACAGGCTTCGAAAAAGCCGAAGCGATGTGCATCACGCCCGTATCATTTGTCACCAACCCGATCGCATTCTTCAACACGGCGGCCGTTTCTTGCAAAGATGTCTTCCCACAAAGATTTTGACTAATTTCGGAGTTCCCCTCGATAATCTGCCGACACAAAGGCATATCCTCTTCACCGCCAATAACGACAATGTTTGTTCCCAGGGTTTTGCGCATCTGATCCGCCAGCCTTTTAAAGTAGGACACAGGCCACCGCTTGGTTGCACGACCTCCCCCCGGCGCCAAAACCCAGTACGTCCCGTCTTTCAGGTTCCACTCTCTCTTCAGCCTTTCCTCGACCGCTTCTGCAATAAAAATTTCCGCCCCCCGTCCATCATCTTCAACCTTAAGCGGCTTGAGGGCACTCAAATAGCGCAGAGGCACGGGAACAATCTTACGATAATATTTTTTTTTGAAATAAACAAGAAAAAAGCGCTGAACCGAATATTTCGGATAGCGCCTTATTTTACCGCCAACCAACAGGGACAACACGTAACTTTTTGTGTGTTTCTGCCAATCAATGACCCAATCGTAATGCCTCGCCCGAAGCCTTTTCACCAGAGCCAGCAATCTTCTCCATGAAAAGGGTTGAGGCAATGTAAAAAGATTATTTAAATGGGGATTCGTTTCAATCAGACTCTTGACGCTTGGTTTTACAATCATATCGATTTGAGCGTTCGGGTAGCGTGCCCGCAGCATTCGAATAGCGGGAGTCGTAAGAACCACATCCCCAATCGCACTGAACCGAATTAACAAGATTTTCAAAGAAAGGAACTCTCCTTTATTGAAAAAAGGTATGCATTATTCGTATAAACCAAATTTTTTTCTTGATGAACTTTATGAATTCTCTGCGTCCTTGGTGGTTAATTTTTTTTACGGCTTCGCTGCGCTGGAAATTAACCCTCGCTTTCGTTCATTTCCTGCGACCAATCGCGCAAGCCGCGAAACCAGTCAATCGTTTTGGTGAGACCTTCTTCCACCTCAACTTTTGGTTCCCAGTTAAGAATTTCCCTGGCAAGCGTAATGTCCGGCTGGCGAACCTTGGGATCGTCAATCGGCAGCGGTTCTTCCTTAATAATGCTCTTACTGTTCGTCATTTGAATGATTTTCTCGGCAATCTGCCGGATGGTCATTTCGTGTGGATTGCCAACGTTCACCGGATCGTGGTAATCTGATATTAGCAATCGATAAATCCCCTCCACCGTGTCAGTCACGTACGTGAAGCTTCGGGTTTGGGAACCGTCTCCAAACACGGAAACCGGCTTATTTGTGAGCGCTTGCGGGATAAATGTGGGAATAGCTCGGCCGTCGCCCATGCGCATTCTCGGGCCGTATGTGTTAAAAATTCGCACGATTTTAGTGTCTACACCGTGGTAGCGATGATAGGCCATCGTCAGGGCTTCCGCAAATCGCTTGGCCTCGTCGTACACGCCTCGTGGCCCTACCGGATTCACATTTCCCCAGTAGCTTTCTTTTTGCGGATGAATCATCGGATCTCCGTAAACCTCCGAGGTGGATGCCAGCAGGAACGTAGCATTTTTTTCTTTGGCCAGACCAAGAGCCTTGTGCGTTCCCAGAGAGCCCACTTTGAGCGTTTGAATGGGCATTTTTAAATAATCAATGGGACTGGCAGGAGATGCAAAATGCAGAATGTAGTCAATATCCCCGGCCACGTAAATGTATTCGGTCACATCGTATTTTATGAATTTAAAATTTTCGCTCTGAAGATGTTCAATATTTTCAATATTGCCCGTAGCCAGATTGTCCATTGCAATCACTTCATGCCCCTTTTTGAGCAAGTATTCGCACAAGTGCGATCCTAAAAATCCAGCCCCACCAGTAACCAATGTCCGCGGCATTTTTACCTCCTTGTTTAAAAAATCTTTTGCCACTTTCAGGTATTTATGTTCAGACACTATTTAATAGAAGTGTCGACAATTGTCAGTTTTTTCTGAAGCCCCGATGAAACGAGATACCCCAGTTCGTAAGCATTCTTTTGAAATAAAATGACACCTTCAATTCCTGGATGAGCCTCAATCATTTTCATTCCCGCTTCTGGTCCCATAACAAAGACACCTGTGGCCAGGGCATCGGCTTCCATTGTGGTGGGTGCCATAATGGTTACGCTGACGCATTTTCGGGCGGGCCAGCCGGTCTTGGGATCCAAAATGTGATGGTAGCGAATGCCATTAATTATGAAAAACTGCTCATAATCCCCTGAAGTAGCCACACAGCCGGAATCCATCGGAAACCAGCCGAAAAAATCGTTTGAATTTCTCGGATGCCGAATCCAGACCTTCCGTTTGCCTGTGGTCAGCGGACTGGCAATGGCACTGAAATCCCCGCCCGCGTTCACCATTGCATCGGTCACATGAAATGACCTGAGCACCTTCATCGCTTCATCCACGGCAAAACCTTTGGCAATGCCGCCAAGATCAACCTGCATTCCGGGCTTTTTCAGAAAAAGAGAATGAGCGGTAATTTTAATGTCCCGGTAATTGACCAAGGGTAACAGCCGCGCAACTGCCCCTGAATCCGGCAGCGTGGTTCGGGTGGAATCAAAATTCCAGAGCCGCCGCAAGGGACCAACTGTCACATCGAAACCCCCCGCTGTCCAGCGGGAGATTTTCTCTGCCTCTCGAAACAATTGAACAAGATTCGAATCGGCCTTAATTGATTTCTTCCCGGAAAAATGATTCAGTTTCCAGATGATATTATCAGGGATAAAATAGGATGTTTCGTCTTCCAATGCATGAATCCGGCGAAACGCACTATCCACTGCCGCTGCAATTGTTTTTTCCGGCTTGTTCTGATCGTATACAGAGATGGTTACAAACGTCCCCATCATTAATTGCGTTTTTTTAAAGTAGGGAGACGATTGTTTCCGGGAACAAGAGGGGAGAAAAATGACAATGATTAAAAGAAAAATGAGAGGCTTATTTTTCACGATTGGCTGCAAACTCCACCAAATGAACGAGAGCATCTTTATAAGGACTGGGCTGAAAAGGTTCCAAAAGTGAGAGCGCCTTTTGAATATAGCTTCCAGCCTTCGCACGGGAGTAATCAACACCCCCATTTTGGATTACAAAATCGCGTATTTCATCAAAATTGTCACCGGCATCGCCATTTTCAAGAAGCTTTTTAATGGCATCCCCTTTTCCATTTCTGGAATTGCTTAGTGCGTACAAAAGAGGCAACGTAATTTTGCTTTCCTTTAAATCATTTCCGACCGGTTTGCCTACGATTTCCTCATCACCCAAATAATCCAGAAGATCATCCTGGATTTGAAAAGCTCGTCCAAGATATTCCCCAAAATCCCAGAACTTTTTGATCGGGTACACCTCTTTTCCGGAAGATGTTAGGGCACCCAATTGGCAGGAAGCTGAAATGAGTGAGGCCGTTTTATTGGAAATCATTCGAAAATAGGTAGATTCATCGAGTTCATAGCCCTGAGCACGCTCAATTTGAAGCAATTCCCCTTCGCTCATCTGAATAGTAACCTTTGAGATAACCCCATTGATATTCAAATCATTCAATCCTACCATTTTTTGCAATGCCTGGGAAAACAAAAAATCGCCAACCAGGACGGAAACCTGATTGTTCCACAGCGCATTTACACTTGCTCCACCCCTTCTAATATCTGCTTCGTCAACGATGTCATCGTGAATAAGCGTAGCCGTGTGAATAAGTTCTATAATAACAGCAGCTTCAATCGATTTTCGAGTGCTGCCGCCTTCCAGATTAGAAATCAAAAAAATCAATAGCGGACGAAGGCGCTTCCCCTTGTGTGCGGCCAAGTAGGAAATAACGCTGTTAATGAGGTCAACATCTGTTTTCAGTGTTTTTAAGAATTCTTCCTCAAAAGCCTGAAGCTCCTGGGCAACCGGCGATTTTATTTCTTGGATTTCTGCAATTTCAGCCACTCGGTGATACCCGCGTTTTAGAATCACTTATTTTTAACTTGATAATAAATGTAATAATTTTAATGAATATTGTCAATTAAAAAATTTTAAATAGCCATTAATTTTGATCAGAAGGCGTGTTTTTCTCTGTTAATTTGCAGGCATCTTTAAGCTCTTTCAGCAGATCTTCCATGGGAAGGGGTTTCATAAAATATTTACTGGCTCCCATTTGCAAAACTTTTCTTTCGGTGTCCATTGAGCCAAATCCGGTAAAAACCAAAATTCGCACCTCGGGGAAATCGCGTTTGGCCACTTCAATCAGGCGCATGCCATCCATGGCAGGCATTTTTATATCGGTCAGTAAAACATTGAAATCATATTGATTCAATTTCATTAAGGCGTCCATTCCATTTTCCGCCGTCTTCACGCGGAATCCCTTTCGCGTCAACAAAATCTCCAGCAGTTGCAGAATGTCCGTCTCATCATCCACTACCAACACATCATAGCGATCCTTCATTGGGCCGTCCCTATTGATTGTTCATTGGGCAACATTTTTCCCCGCAACGGGAAGTTCAATTGTAAATGTCGTTCCTTCTCCCAATCGACTTTTGACCAATATTTCCCCTCCTTCGCGCTGAATAATTGAATGAGAAACATACATTCCAAGGCCGGTTCCCTTTCCAACCTCCTTTGTGGTGAAAAAAGGCGTAAAAATATGAGCGATATTTTCATCGGGGATGCCCTCACCGGTATCGGTAAAATTAATCTTCAAGCGGCCATCCTCGGTTGCGCTGGTTTCGATAAAAAGCTGGCCACCCTGGGGCATGGCCTGAATGGCATTGATGATAACATTTAGAAAAACTTGCTTCAGCGAATCGATGTTCAAGTAAGCGTGTGGAATTTTCTGATAGCTTTTTGCAACCGAAATATTATTTGCGTAAAGGTCTTTTTCAATTAATGACAACGTTCGGTCAATTAGAAGATTCACGTCAATTTTTTCCTTATCCTTGCTGGAATGACGTGAAAATTCAAGCAAATTATTAATGATATTTGAGGCACGAGTAACGCTTTTCTTGATAATCATGAGCTTGCTATGGGCATCTTCTTCTTCATCTGGAAGAATTTCACTCAAATAATAGCGTGCCGTCTCAATGATATTCAGGGGATTCCGCAATTCGTGGGCCACGCCTGACGCTAACAAGCCAATGGTCGCCAATTTTTCCGACTGGATAAGCTTTTTCTCCAGATTCTTCTGTTCCGTCACATCTTTCACATATTCAATCACATATTTGAGCCGTCCCTTTAAATCAAACATGGGATAGCTCCAGAATTGGAATACCTTTTCCCCCATTCGCTTTTCCATGAACTCGGCCTTGTTGGATTCCATGGTTTTCTGTAGCACGCAATTGGAACAAGGGTTGCCGTCCTCGGAATAAACCTCATAACATTTTCGCCCAATGATATTTTCGGGTGTCTCCCCCACTTTTTTTGCGACCATCCAATTGGCCATTACGATTCCATAATTTTTATCAACCACCGTAATGTAATCCGTAATGCTGTCGAAAAGGGTTTGGAGCTTATTTTTGCTCTCTTGAATCATTTCTTCCAACTTTTTCTTCTCAGTGATATTTTTCGCAATCCCCAAAATCAGTTTCCCCTTTTTATCTGTCAGATGAGAAAAGGAAATAAGCATGTATTGAATAGAACCGCTTTTCGTTTTGAATTGCAATTCATAATTTTTTTCAACGGGATTTTGGAGAATTTCATTCACCTTTTGCGTATCGGTGAATTCGGGGAGAAGCGTTAGAAATGATCTCCCGATAAACTCATCCGGATCATATCCGAGATCGCGAATCGTTTGGTTTACAAAGGTAAACTTGTAGTCCATGTCAATAGAGAAAATGATATCATCCACGTTGTCTACTAGTTTTTCCAGAAACTCTTCTTTCTCATGCAATTTTTCCCGAAGCCGGTACGTGTTGATCGTGTTCTCTACGATTTTGGGCAGTGTTTTCATGTAGCCGACATCCTTAACGATGTAATCGGCGGCGCCTTCTTTCATCGCCTGAACAGCCACCCGCTCATCCCCCTGACCCGTAATGATAATAATCGGAATGGAGACACCCATTTGCTTCAGAATTTGAAGGATTTCCAGCCCGGAATAATCCGGTAATTTGTAATCAAGAAGAAGAGCATCGTAGGAATTCTCGGTAAATTTTCGAATGCAGTCTTCACCGGTGGATGTAAAGTCCACCTCATAATCAAATGATTTCTGCGCACGAAATGCCCTGTCGATTAATTCGATTTGATCCGGGTAATCTTCTACGACCAGAATTTTTTCAGACATCAATGTAATCCTTTTTAGAAGATCTTTGTATCTTTTAGGATTGAATAGTCTTCCAGATAGGCACGAAGTTTCTTGAGCTGTCCCATGAAATCTTCAAATTTGCCGGGCTTTACAATATAGCTGTTTGCACCCAATGCATACATTTTTTTAACCTCCTCATTCCGCTCAGAGGTGGTTAGAACAATGACAGGAATTTTTTTCAGACTACGAGACGCTTTAATCGCTTTGAGGACTTCTGTTCCATCAAGCTTTGGCAAGCGAATATCCAGAAGAATCAGTTTTGGAATGGGAATTTCCGCGGAAGGCTTTGCCTCTCGACCCAGGCCCAGCATGTCCAGAGCCTGTTGACCATCCAGAGCGTGGAAAACACGAATCGTCTTCATCATCTTATTCAAAACACGGGTGATGATTTCCGCGTGATCTGGATTGTCCTCGACCAATAAAACAATAGGTTGAGACATACGCATCCCTTTTGACAAATTGTCCATTGCTTTCCCTTTAATTTATCCTCGCACCCACACGTCTTCCCGATCCCAAGCCCGCTGCTATTCCTCCCAAGGGATTCGTATTTGCCCCCTTGCCCTGCTCTTTTTCTTCAGAATCCGTTCCGAATGTGAGACTTTTTCCCGAAAACTCTACTTTATTTTTGAATGGAAATCATCTAAACTATCATTTCTCATATTTGATCATCGAGTGATGGCGAAACCGTTAACCAAGACGACTGATTTCTTGTTAGAGACAACATTTACCAGTAAAATAAAGTTTCATCGCCCACCGCGCCTCGAGACGTTCCGCTGCCGTGGAACCCTCGGCGACCAGCTCTGCGCCGTCATTACTTTCTATTCTGTTATTTTTTCCTCCTGTGTCTTTGGCAACGTGAAATAAAAGGTAGCCCCCTTTCCCTTTTCCGATTCCACCCAGACACGCCCTTTGTGATTCTCCACAATCCTTCGAACAATGGTCAGGCCCACGCCCGTGCCTTCAACGTTTTCTAATTCCTTCAGCATGTGAAACAATTCAAATATTTTTTTATGATATTTAGGATCGATGCCAATTCCATTGTCCTTAACATAAAATTGATAAAAATCATCTATTTCCTTAAAGCCGACTTCGATTTTTGGTTCCGGCGTGTCGCCAATGTATTTTACAGCATTGCTAATGAGATTTGTAAAAACCTGCAAAATTCTTGCCTTGTCGCAAACCACTTCAGGCAGATTTTCATGGACAATCACTTCCACATTTTTTTGTTTAATTTGAAGAAGAAGGTCATCGATGGCTGTTCTCACGATATCCCCAATTGCCACGCGTTCAAACGGATTGACAACCCGCCCTACACGGGAAAGCTCCAGCAAATCGCGGATTAAATTTTCCATCTGTTTCACATTGCCCTGAATTCGCTCCAGGTAATGGTGGCCTTCTTCATCAAATCGATCTCCGTATTCTGTCATTAAAATCGTGGCAAATCCGCTAATCGACACAATGGGGGCTTTCAAATCGTGTGAGACCGTAAACACAAAATCTTCGAGCTCTTCATTTGCACGGCTGAGTTTTTGCGTATTTTGGCTCGTTTCTTCGTACAAACGGGAATTCTGAATGGCACTGGCCAGTTGTCCAGAAAGGGCTTCGAAGGCATTCACATCCCGTTCATCGAAGGCATTTCGATTCTCTGCCAACAAAACCAGTACGCCCATTGAACGACCGGCAATCTTCAGGGGAACGCTTAAAAGAGAGCCAGTTTCGGGATAGCCCTCATCAATGTTCTCTTGGCCAGTCAAGTCGTTAATCAGAACGGTTTTGCCGGTGCGAAATGCTCTGTTGATAGGCGCCTCTGTTTGGGTATTTTCACACCCAATTTTTAACCTGTCCGAAAGCTGCCCTTTTTGTGACTTTAGAATCAAATTTTCGCGGAAATCTTCAGATAGGTAAATGGCTACATTTCGATAACGAAAAATTTCAAAAATTGCTCGAACTACATTTTCTAACAGGCGATTCAAATTCAGGGTGGAAGCAATTCGCTTGCCTACTTCATTAACCATTGCCAATTGAGCCGAGCGTTTTCTTTCACGCTCAAAAAGTCGTGCATTTTCCAGAGCCATCGTAGCCTGGCTGGCAATGGCACTGAGCAGCCGAATCTCCCGAGGCTCAATCTGATGAAATCGATCCCAATAAACACTCAAAATTGCAATGGTTTTTCCGTTTGAAATAATCGGCACACCGAGGTAAGACTGTAAATTGCCACTCAAGGGATGATCAGAAATTTCAGGCGGTGTAAATCCTTCGCCACGCAAATTGCTAATCGAAAGAGATTCCTTCTTAACGATCATTCGTTTCAATTTATCTGCCAACGGCGATTGCAACATTGAATCAAATACATTGTTCTCCAGATCTACTCCGTCCGAATTTGAGCCTCCAACAAACCAGATGGTACTCAATTTCGCGCCCATTGCCACGGCTGCAGCTTTCACAATGGAATCGACAACGACATTTCTGTTCAAGCTTAATCCCAGAGAATTGCTCACATCCACCAGTGCGGAATATTCCATCATGCTTCGCTTCACTTCCTGATACAAAAGCGCATTTTCAATAGCCGTCGAAACTTGATTCGCTATCTGCTTGAGCAAATTTTTGTGTGCTGCAGAATAGGCATTTTTATCAATTTTTCCTACGCTGAGGGTGCCAATGTATTTTCCCTTCGACATCAATAGGGCTCGAATCTGCGAATGCAATTCTCGTTCAATTTGGCTGCGGCGTTCGTGGCTAACACGTTCCAGATCGCTGCCGTCCGTTTCATCGCCGTCAGTTAAAAAATTAATCCATCCGAGATTTGATTTTTCGAGAGAGACCCATTTTTCATCCCCAAGGCGTCGGGCAAGCGAAGCCGTTCCCATGGGGAAATACTGGATATGCTCGGTGTTATCGTCAAAAAGCATAATCGAAATAAAATCAAAATCAACAATTTTCTGCACTTCCAGTGCAATAATCCGAATAACTTCTTCCACATCGAGTGAGGAATTAACCGAATTAATGATTTTGTTCAAAGCCGCAATCTGATCTGTTTTCTGCTGATACTGCTTGTAAAGCCGGGAATTTTCAATGGAAATTGCGAGGTAGGTTCCAGCCGTTTTCAGAAAATTAATTTCATCCTGATTAAATTGTCGGGGATCCTCATAATACAAACTCAACACACCGATTGCTTCATCTTTTGGAATTAGAGGAATAGAAATGGTAGCGCTGTAGCCGATTCGCTTGGCAATTGGCTGCCACCGCTCGTAACGGGATTCTTCAAACACATTTTCTACAATAAGGGTTTCTTTTGAAGCCAGAATATCGTGGTAGGGGCCTTCTTCCAGCCCCACTTTCCAAGGCTGATCAAAAAGAATGATATTTTCCGGTGGTATTTTTTGAGCGCGGAACAGCTCCGAATACCCCTCGGCTGCATCCAAAAACAGGGAGGCATAAACGGCACCACTAATGGTACCGATTTTAATCAGCGAAAGATCAATTACTTCCTCAATATCAAGAGCCGATGCCATGGTCTGTCCCATTTCCATCAGCGTAATCAATTCCTGACTTCGGCGAGTGTAGGCATCCTGCCAGCCACCCGAAACGGCTTCTCGATAAACCGCGAGAAAATAATCGATCGGCCCCTCGTCCCCTGTTCCCGGAAGCCGTGAAAAAACAATATCTACAGGAATCTGGAAGCTGTTTTTCTGGCGGATATGAATTCCCTCAATTTCCGTTTCCTTCTCAAACTCAAGCCTCTGGATTTCCAACTGAAGCAGCGGGGTCTCATCCGAAAGATGAAGCGACTCCAAGCTCTTTCCGATTAATTCCTGAACAGGATATCCGGTAAGTTTTGCAGCGTAGGCGTTTGTCTGGACAATGCGTAAGCTTTTTGCCTGAATAATAAAAAAGCCGTGATGAATTAGATTGGTAATCCTGAGAATGGTGTCCCAGGATGCCAACACATCCTTGCTTAAATTTGCCTCATCATTTTTGTGGGGAATTTTCTCGATCATTCCTATCGCCTTTTTTGCCCGGATCCCTTTTGGTTAACACGGTCAAAAACCGAGCAGCTTTATCTCGTTAAATTCAACTTTGTACCGGCAGCGAAACAATAAATGTGGCTCCCTTTCCCACATCCGATTCCACTTCGATCGTGCCATTGTGAACATTCACAATCTTTTTCACAATTGCCAATCCCACTCCGGATCCTTCAACTTCCCCGGGACGCTGCAATCGATAGAAAACGTCAAAAATGCGATCCCTGTTTTTGGGGCTGATTCCAATTCCGTTGTCCCTGAAAAATAGCGTTAGCGAATTATCCATCCGCTTCCAGTAAATTTCAATTTTGGGGTGTTGCTGATCGCCCATAAATTTAATGGCATTGCTAATCAGATTTGAAAAAAGCATCTGAATCAGACCCGGGTTACATTTTAGCCTCGGGAACCGATTTGGAAGAACTAACTCAATGTTATTTTTTTCGATTTGAAAACGAAATTCATCCAGTGCATTTCGAAAAATCGGGCCTAACGACGTCAATCGAAATTCATCCTTATCCTGCTGAATTCGGGATAGCTCCAGAAGATCCTGAATCATATTTTTCATCATCTGAACATTCTTTATCACCTTCTCGATGTAGTACTTTCCGTCCCCGGATAGCTCCTCACTATTCTCAGTCATTAACAGCGAAATGTATCCCTCAATGGAGATAATCGGAGCCTTCAAATCGTGAGAAATAGTGTAGGTAAATTCTTCTGTATTTTTCTGCCATTTTTCCAGGGCAATTTGCTTCCGAACCTTTTTAGTAACATCATTTAGAAGCCACAAAAAATACCCTTCATTCTGAGGTGCATTCAGTTGTGTGCCCTTGATTTCGAGAAAAATCTCCTTCCCCTTTCCGGACACCAACTTTACCAGTTTCCTCCGTGGCAAATGTTTTTGAAGGGCTTTCAATTCGACCTGTAGAATTTCCCCGTATCTCGAGTGGGCATCCTTTATCAGCAAGCCAAAAAAATCCTCGGTTTTTTTATGGAAGAGCTTCTCCAAGAGGCGATTGGCATAAATTATTCGAAAGTCTTCGGATGTAACGAGCACGCCGTCAGTTGTTTCGCGTTCAAAAAAATGAATGAGCTCATGGGTCATGCCCTCATCTGATGGTAGGAAAAAATTCTCATACATTTTTTGAATCAACCGGATTTGTGAATTCAAAATATCCGAATCATCACCGGAAGAATTTGCTTTTGAAAAGCCCAGAAAAAGTGCCCCGGCTGGATGATGATTTGTAACAATTGGGATACGCTTAAGCCTCTGAATTCCATTTTTCAGTAGGTTTTCCCGTACGGCATTCGGAAAAGTTGTTTCCGTTTGAATATCCGTGATAAAAACTGAAGGGTGACTTTTAAAACTTTTTTGCCACTCTAAAAAATCAAGAACTTTGCAGAATGTTTGGGGCGAGTTTGGACCTTCCGATTCGAACCCGTCCAGAGAATGATCAAGCCACTTCAAACAACAGGATACAGCCTTGGCTGCAGTGCAAATCGTTTTCAGGATTTCAGGGAAATAAAATTTTGCCTGGTTTTGGAAATCGCAACGCTGTGCGATTTCTGACAAATCAAGCATTTTCTCACCCTGCAAATTTTTCTCGCCAATCCCATTTGGACTCATTTTGGGTTCCCCGCATTATTTCCGATTGAGATGCAAAAAATATTCGACAAAATGCTTACTTGCCTCAGTGTAATTTATTATTTTTTAAGATTTTTAAGGGAATGATCCTTACAATTAAACATACTCATTTTAAGGAATAAAATCAAGGGGAAATCGAAATGTTAACTATTTTTAATAATTCTTCATACCGAAAAAAGCTTTCCGGCTTTTTCCAAAATCAGGGGGATGGTTTCATCTATGGGTCTCCTTACAATGGCTCCGGATGCAAATTGGTGTCCTCCGCCCCCTACTTCCCTAGCCAGACCGTTAATCACGATATTTCCCTTGGAACGAAAACTCACCTTTGTTCGCTTTTCGGTAACCTCCACAAACATTAGGCTTATTTCGACGCCGTCAATTCGGCGGGGAAAATCGGAAAATCCATCTGTTTCTTCAGGATTTAGGCCGGCTTCCTGAAGCATTTCCCGGGTAATTTTGAACCAGGCCAATTTCCGGCCATATTCAAAGTTCAATTGCTGAAGCGCCATTCCCAGAAGTTTAATTTTTTCGGGACTCTCCTTTTCATAAATCTTTTCATAAATAGAGTGGAAATCTATACCCTGTTCCAGAAATTCTGCGGCCATTCGATGGGCCTTGGCAGTTGTGTTATTAAAACGAAATGATCCTGTATCCGTCAAAACAGCCGTGTAAAGCGCCTCGGCAATGGCATTTGTGATGGGGGCGTGCAAGGCTTTCAGAATATCGTAAACAATTTCCCCCGTGGAAGAGGCTTCCGTGACAATGAAATCCAGCATTGAAAAACGCTCGCCGTCGGGATGGTGATCCACGCAAACAACCGGCAGGTCTTGCCGACTCAGCCATTTGCCGAATTCTTTCAGCCGATACCAGTCACTGATATCCAGAATAAAAACAACCTCAATTTGCTTAAGCCGCTCGCGATGGCGTTTTTCCCCAAAAACTTCCATGATGCCATTGGGATCCAAAAATGCGTAATTTCCTGGAATGGGATTATGATTCCAGATAGCAACGGTTTTGCCAAGGCTTTTCAAATAATGGTAAAATGCAACTTCACTACCCAGCCCATCGCCATCAGGATTGACATGCGTGGTTAACACAAAATGCTGATGGGCTGCAATAAGATGCCGTAGCTGCTCAATTAGTTTTGAATCCATAGTTCCCAGTTTACATTATTAATTTTTTCATTCAAACACAAATCAATCTTCGCGCCCAAGGACTTTTTTCATTTCCACAATAAATTTGTAAGGAACATTAAATTTTCCCATCATCATTTCCCCTTTCCGGTTTCCGTGGCAATCCGATCCCCCGGACACCAATAATCGGTGATCATTGGCAAATTTGTAAAAATGATTCACCTTTTCTTCAGAATGCTTAGGATGCAAGATTTCTATTCCGTCAAGCCCTTGCTTCACAACCTGAATGATTTCATCATCCGTCAAATCCATTCCAGGATGAGCCAGAAAACTCAGCCCTCCGGATTTTCGAATGAGAGCAATCCCTTCCGCCGGAGAAATATTTGGCTTTTTCACAAATGCAGGTTTTCCATCCCCAATGTATTTATAGAATGCCTCATCGTATGAAAGAACAAATCCCTCTTCCATAAGCGCATCGGCAATGTGCGGCCGTCCCACAGCACCATGGCCCGCACTTGAAATGACAACATCTGCATTCAAGCGGATGCCCATTTTCCAGAGCTTCTCAAGAATCTTCCTGGCGCGCTTAATCCTTTCCTTTTGAAAAAATTCCACATAGTCCAACATATCTGGATGATGAGGATCAAAAAAGTACCCCAAAATGTGGACATCGTGGGTGCCGTTTGAGGTACTCAACTCAATGCCCGGAACAATTTCAACGCCGATTTTATCCCCGGCCTCATTTGCTTCATCAATCCCCCTGATGGCATCGTGATCGGTAATAGCAATCGCCCGCAGTCCGGCTTCTTTGGCTTTTTGAACCATATATTCTGGCGAGAAAACACCATCAGACCACGTAGTGTGTACGTGAAGATCTGCCCACCCCTTGTCTTGACTATCTTCCATAAAATGAACATCCCATGCTTAAAGCCATTTATCCCCTAATCTTGTTGGCCTCGAATGGATTAGACTCTTGTTTTCCAACCGACCAATCGATTTGATTGAGGTACCGGATTAGGGCAAAAAATCATTACGAAACCCTTGGCAATGTTACACCTACCTGTGCCTGATATTTCCCTTTTTTATCCGCATACGAAATCTCGCAATCCTCATCGCTTTCGAAAAAGAGCACCTGGGCAATGCCTTCATTTGCATAAATTCTTGCGGGAAGAGGCGTTGTATTTGAAATTTCAAGCGTCACATACCCCTCCCAGCCAGGCTCAAGCGGCGTCACATTTGTAATAATGCCACAACGGGCGTACGTGGATTTCCCAAGGCAAATGGTCATAACGTTTCGGGGAATTCGAAAATATTCAACCGACCGCCCCAGAGCAAATGAATTCGGAGGGATAACACACACATCACCAGTGTATTCAACCAGCGAGCGCGAATCAAAATCCTTGGGATCCACAATTGTCGTATTAATGTTTGTAAAAATGCGAAACTCATTTGCAATTCGCACATCATATCCATAGGACGAAACGCCGTACGAAATTACGCCATTTCTCACCTGCCGGTCAGCGAAGGGCTCAATCATTCCATTTTCGATGGCCATTTTTCTAATCCATCGGTCGGGCTTAATCGCCATATTTTTCCTCCGAAATTTTGAACAGAGCTTGGATTTTTTTAGTCACCAGAATACAACTGCCGATTCCTCTTCGATTCGATACTATTTTGGGATCAATCCGAAGGGGAGGCCTCATGCACCCCACTCCTTCTTAACGCTGCCTTTTTTGCCCTATTTTTGTAAACAAATACCGAAATCCACACACTTATTTCATATAATAAAAGCAGCGGCACAGCCATTAATATCTGGCTTCCCGGATCCGGAGGCGTTAAAATAGCCGCAGTAATAAATACGATGACAACGGCATAACGCCGGTACTTTTTCAAATAATATGGTCTCAAAATGCCAACTTTTGTTAGAAAATAGGAAAGAGCCGGTAACTCAAAAATGATTCCTGAAACCAAAATAATTCGTGACACAAAGCCAATGTAATCATTAATGTTGATGGTCGGTCGAATGGACTCTGTCCCCAGTCCGTACAAGAAAGGCAGAATAAAGGGCAACATTACAAAATAGGCAAATACAATTCCTAGAAGAAAACAAACCGTTGAAAAAATAATAATCGGCCAGACAAATTTTTTCTCGCGCGGCATCAGCCCCGGCGCTACAAATTTCCAAAATTCGTAAAAAATCACGGGAAGAGCCAGGATAATGCCGGCTGCAATGGAAATACCAAACCGAACCATGAGCATCCCGGTTGGATGTAGGAAGATCAGTTTTGGAGGGTTGAGCATGCGATTATTCGGATAGGTCAGGATTTCCAGAAGTTGGTTTGAAAAGGGAAAAGCAATCAACACCATTACAAAAACCGCTATGATGCTTTTTAACAGTCGCCACCTTAATTCTTCCAGATGTGCTAAAAACGGCATTTCTTTACCGTTTGAATCGGTCTTTTTTTTCTGCTTTTTTAATCTCATTAAATAATTTTCAATCTAAATACTCAGTCAGCTATGGAATAGCCAAGGTTTCTGATTTTTTATCCAACGATTTTATCATAAGAAACAAATATAGCCTTATTTTCCTAAAAAAACAACGAAATTTTGTAAATTTGTGAGTATCGCCTTTCGCTGACTGTTTGAGAAACCCTAATTTTGCTCCATATACCAAAAAGCTCCGATGATTGATCGGAGCTTTTTAGTGTGACGAAACCTGTGCAAATAAATTACATCTGGGATTTTTTATATTGCTCGCTATATTTCAAAACCGAGGGTACATAATCTTCGGTTTCCTTGTACAAGATGCCCTTGGCCTTATTAGCTGCCAGCCATTCGGCCGCCTTGCGTTCCCCTCCGTTGTAGGCTGCAATTCCGCCCTCCAGTCCATACGTGTCAATTAAAGCAGATAAATACCGGCAACCCAATCGAATGTTATCAATTGGATTATAAAGTACATCCTCCGGGGTTGTCCAATTAACGCGTTCATACGACGCCAGAAACATGCCTGTCATTGGCATGATCTGCATCAATCCCATAGCGCCAGCCTTCGAGGTAGCTCCGGGATCCCATGTATTGCCTGTTTCTTGCGAAATTACCGCACAAATCAAATCTACAGAAAGGTTGGGGTACTTCACACTCATATTGTAGATTTCATTGGCAATTTCGTATTTCAAATTCGACGGCATATTTTTATTATGCTTGTCGATGATTTTCATGATTTTTTCAATGTTGAATTGCCGGATTGAATCCACATTCATGGCGGCCTTTAAATCCATTAGCGACCTTTCCAGGGTCTGGATTTGCTGATCATAGCGAGTCATGTACAAATACTTCGCCGTAAACCCCAGCATTGAAACGGAAAAAATGAAAATCAATGTGACCAAAAATAATGTCTTGTATTTGGACATAAAAAATTTCTCTTTCTTTTCCATTGTAACCTGTCACCTCCCACAATTTTATTTTTGTTTATAAGTCAATAGACACAAATCTAAAAATCGCCGATTGTTTTTTAATGAATTACGTAAATTGTACCTATTTAGTTGCAAACAGTTCCCTTTTTTCTGCTCATTGGATAATCAATTTTTTATAACCTATTGTTATGACAGCAGTTATGACATTGTCATATTTTACAGACAAAAAAAATCCAGTCGATTTTCAACTGGATTTCTTAATATATTGTAATATTTTTTGTTTGTCAACTATTTTTTCAAGTCCATTCTCTCCAATATTTTGTAAGCATTTTCTGAAATTGGATTTTGCAATTCTTCTTCCAGAATATCATAAAACATTTTCAATTTGGCCATCTTTTCCCGACATTCTTGACAATGTTGAAGGTGCGCTTCAATCTCTTTCCGTTTCTCATCGCTAAATTCTTTTTCGTCTAAGATGAATAGTTCCAACAGGGCATCATCAATGTGTTTTTCCTTTTCCGAGTCCATTATTAACTCATCCTCTGCTACATCTAATAAGGTCATCATTCACCGCCATTTACTTTTCGAGAGTTTCCCACTTTTTTATCGGAGATATTTATTTAATCTTAATAGAGAAAAAAGGTTCCTTATAAATTCATTACATCTGACATTTCTGCCATTCTTCTTTTATTTTCAACGAGGTAGGTTCCAACAAAAAGGCTGTAGCTTTTCCCTGAAACACCTTTTATTGAAATGATTCTTAACTTTAGATTCTTTTCCGCAAATTCCATTGTGAATTCTTCGCGTGAACCTTTTGAATTACATTCGCCATCCGAAACGGAGGAAATCTCTTTTCGGATGCGCCGGGTATTTTCAATAGACATAAGCCGATCCATGGGCAGCGTTTGTCCACGGAACTGCGGCAATCCAAACATTTCAATCGCCTTTTCATTCCAGAATATAATTTCTTCATTTTGATTGAGAATAGCCAGTGACTCGTGCGCATTTCTCAAAAGGCGAATCCAATCCTCCACCATAAATTCCCCTGCATTTTGGGCGGGTTTTGAACCACCAGCTTCCGTTTTTCCTTTTCCGGATTGCCGAGCAGCTTCACGAATGATTGCGGAAACGGCTTCCGACAGTGCATTATGATTTTTCCAGAATCTGCTTTTTGAAATAAAAAAATTAGATCCCGAATGAACCGCTTTAATTTCCAGTTCAATGTTTTCGTGGGAAGAAATCATTAAAATGGGTGTAGGAATATTCTGTCCACGAACCAGTCTGGCAAAGTCAATGCCATTCATATCCCCTAAATTATAATCCACCACAATTAACTCAAAATCAGCCTTTAAAAGGGCCTCTAATCCTGTAGATCCGCATGAGGCAATTTCAACCTCATAGTCACTGAGGTAGCGAGAAATAATTTTCTGGTGATCCCTGTTGTCTTCGACCAACAATATTTTCGATTTCACTGCCCACTATCCATTTGTTTGATCCCGATTTGCTCGATAGTTTCCGTTAGTTGGCTCAACTCAAAGGGCTTGGATAAAAAATAGACATGTGCACCTTTATTTAATCTTTTTTGAATATCCCGCAAGTCGTACGCGGAAATAACCAGAACCGGCAAATCCGGATATTTCTCCTGAACAATTTTAACCAAACCAGCACCGTTCAGCTTCGGCATTCGATAATCAGTAATGACAAGATCAAAATGGGCGTTTTCAAGGGCATTAATCGCTTCTAGCCCATTTTCAACACTTGTAATCTCATAGCCCAAACGACCCAATCCGATCGACAATGCAATCATTGCATTCTTATTATCTTCTGCAATTAATACATTCACGCTTCGGCCATTCCCTGAGGTCTTTGGTCTTCCCCATCTCCCAAAACCCATCCACTGTTTGCGGCTGGTATGCGGTACGGTTAAAAACTCATCTCAAACTTGAGGGAGGTAAAGAAGATTCCTTTCACAGCCTTTATTTTCTCGACGAAATAACTGCGAATGTTCTGTAAAATTCCTGGCATATCGGACATGTCACTATGACTAACAATTTAATAGTCACTTCAAAAACCATACCATCACAAAAATATCACTAATCCGGCACGAATTTGGCTTTTTCAACGGTGATAGAGGGTCATTTTAATTCATTCTTGTAATTGGGGCACAAAAAAGGTTCAAAATGAAATGGAATTATTTTTCAATATGAAATGGTAATGAACGAAGATAGGGCTTTGTTTTTTAAAAAAGTACGCGTTTTTGCAAAAAACCCAAAAAAATTCCTTTGCTCAAGGCGCAAAATATTTTCTTACAGCAAATCGGCTTGTTACAGCCGTCAGGATTTTAATTTTCTCCAAAGGGTTGTCTGAGAGATACCCAGCAGAGCCGCCGCCTGTTTCTGATTTCCCCCCACCTGTTCCATTACCCTTTGAATGTAGCGTTTTTCCAATTCATCCAGAGGAATGATTTCTTGCTCCGTGCCTAAATGCCGAAAAACCTCCTGATCCGTATTTTGAAATGGCAAATCGTCCGGGCTGATCCTCTGATTCCGACTGAGGGCAACAGCCCGCTCAATCACATTCCGAAGCTGCCGAATATTTCCTGGCCAGGAATAATTCCTCAACAGAACCAACGCCCGCTTTGAGAAACCCTTAATCGATTTATTCAATTTGCGATTGAATTCCTCCAAAAAATGATAGGCAAGGAGCTCAATGTCTTCTTTGCGCTCCCTCAAAGGAGGCAGAATAATAGGAATAACGTGGAGGCGGTAAAATAAATCTTCACGAAAGGTGTGCTTTTCTACTTCCCGACGCAAATCCTTGTTTGTGGCAGCAATCAAACGCACATCCACGCGGGTGGATTCAGAATCGCCCAACCGGCGGACTTCGCCATTTTCAAGAAACCGAAGCACCTTTACCTGAGTTGAGAGACTCATTTCCGACACTTCATCCAGGAAAAGAGTCCCTCGATCGGCCTGCTGCACCAGGCCGATTTTGTCCCTCGCAGCACCCGTAAAGGCTCCTTTCACATGACCAAATAGCTCGCTTTCCAGAAGCGAATCCACCAGTCCACCACAGTTTACTGCCACCCAGCGGTTGTTTTTTCTGGGACTGTTTTCGTGAATGGCACGCGCAATGAGTTCCTTACCGGTTCCGCTCTCTCCCATAATGAGCACCGTACTGTCGGTTTCCGCAACCTGAGTGATTATTTTCAGCACATCGATCATTTTTTCCGATTGACCGATGATCTGCTCAAATCGGTACTTTTCCCGAAGGTCGTGCTGCAGTTGTTCTACCTTGGCAGCAAGTTCTTTTTTCTCAATGGCGCGCTGAATAATCAAAAGAAATTCTTCATTCTCGACCGGCTTCTGAATGTAATCGTAAGCCCCCAGTTTCATCGCTTCAACCCCACCCGCTACCGTACCAAAAGCCGTCACGACAATTACTTCTGTTTCCGGGCTCATTTCCTTCGTTCGTCGCAGCACTTCCATCCCATCTACAGGTTCCATTCGCAAGTCGGTAATCACAAGATCAAACTTCTTTCTCTTTAGTTTTGTAATTGCCTCAGATCCCTCCGAGGCTTCCGCAACCGAATAGCCATTTCTTCTTAAAAGAGTTGATATGACGCGCCTGACGTTGTTCTGATCTTCCACCAAAAGAACCTCAGGCATTCGCTGCTTCTTTTCCATCATTTGTCTCCCTTTCTATTCCAATGGCCGAAGGCAGATTCAGCGCCCTTTGATCGGCACAACCAGATTCTACGCTTTTTCGTAGACATCGGGAAATAAGATCCCAACCAACGGGAATTTACCCCAAATAGTCGCGATTTTTCTTTTGCGGCAGTAGAAGGCGAAATGTGCTTCCTTTTCCAACTTTACTTTCTACAGTTAACAACCCATTGTGCTGCTGAACAATTTTTTGTGAAATGGACAATCCCATGCCCAGACCACTTTCCTTTGTGGAAAAAAAAGGCTGAAAAATACTTTTTACTTTCCCATCGGGAATTCCAATTCCGTTGTCTGTAACGGCAATCTGAGCGTAGTCTCGTCCATCAGCCCGCTGTTTGCTCACCTCAACCAAAATTTGTCCCCTGCGCCTGTTTGCCCTTTGAATGGATTCTATTGCATTTTTGATCAAATTAATGAGAACCTGCCGGATGAGGTAAGGATCAAAATATAATTCGTCTGAAGTCCCCTCTGTTTTCAGTTGAATAGCAATAAACGTCTCGGTCTCCTTAAACATACGAACGATATCATAAACAAGACTTTCCAGCGAGTACTTCTGAAAATGCGGCTGTTGAGGCCGGGCAAATTGAATAAACTCTGACACAACCGATTCCAGCCGTTTGCTTTCTTCCGAGATAATGCGCAAAAGTTCTGAATCTTCTTCAGGGATTTCGGGATTCATTTTCATTAAAGCTACGGCCGTATTAATAGCGCTCAAGGGATTTCGAATTTCGTGGGCAATCCCTGCGGACAATTCACCTACGGCCGCCAACTGCTCGGAGAGACGGAGTCGACTTTCCAGCTCCACCTGATTGGTCACATCCCGAATCATCAGCAACCCAAAACGCCCATTTTGAAAATGCAGCGCCCCCCCATTAATATCGGAAATAAACTCGCTTCTTTTCCCCCGTTGCATGCGAAGTCTGAGAATGTCTGTTTTTGCGTAATTGGAAATTTTGCTGAGATAGCCATTAATTTTTTTGCGATCCTGAGGTGCCACGAGATCGGGAAAGTAAACATTTTCGATTTCGCGATCAGACAAACCGAGTCTCTCGGCCAACAGATGATTCATTTCAACTACACGAAAATTATCCAGATTCAAAAGGACGATGCCATCAAATGCTTCCTGAAACAGATGTTTGTAACGCTCGCTGGTTTCCCGCAATTGCTGCGTCAGATTGGATTTTTCGAATGCGATCCCTAAATCGTTGGCGACTGTCTGCAAGAGCTTGGTTTCATATTTTTTGAATTCGCGCCTCGATCTCGTCAAAATGCCTAGCGTTCCAATGACCCTTTTCCCTGAGAAAATTGGGACGGCTGCAAATGAACGAAAGCCGGAATCAAGGACAATTCTTCGAGTCAGCCGGGAATCTTTCGAAATATCCGGAACAAGAAGGGGCTTTTTGTGCTTTGCCACCCAACCTGCAAAGCCCTCCCCCACATTCAATTGATCAATTACCCGATTGTACTCGGGCGTGCTTCCGGTTCCATATCGATAGTGCAACTTCCGATCCTTACCAATGAAATAAATGCCCACGCTATCGACCTGAAATAAGTGGGCAATCTCCCGAACAAGATTCTGGTACATATCCGAAAGATCACGAGACCGATTGATTTGTCCAGCAATTCGGTACAGACTTTCAAGTTCCTTATTTTTCTTGGAAATTTCGGCTTCCCGACGTTTTTGCGGGCGAAGGTCCCAGGCAATCCACTCCACAATCTTTTCACTTTGAACCCGGAAAGCTGTTGCCGAAAGGGCGGCCGGAATGGCTTCGCCCGTATCTGAGATAAAATGAATGTCCCCCAGGGAAAGTCCCCTGCTGCCAATTTTCTTGATCTGTTTTTCGAGGAAGTCTTCTTCTTCCACAAGCGATGTAATCGAAAGGTTGACCAGCGCCTCTACAGGACGATTGAGAAGTCTTCGGGCCGCCGCATTCACCGATTGGATTTTCCCAAAGCAGTTAGTGACAAAAAGAGCGGTTCCCACTTTTTCAAGGGTCTTGCGATATTTTTTTTCGGAGGCTTCGATTTCTTTCCGAACCCGTGCCCGATCGAGCGCGATTGCAATGGAAGTAGCAAAAATCTGAAAAATTCGGGCATCCCCCCGCTGAATTCTATCTCCAAAAAGTACAAACGCACCCACTATTTTCCCACCGCTCAAGATGGGCATCGTCAGCGACCGCGAAAGATGAAGCTTTCTAAACCCGGGTACAATTAAATCAATAATACCCTTGGAATAATTTTTCAAAAGGTACTCGACAATATCTTCCCGATAAACAGGCTCTTTCGTTTTTAAAACATGCTCTAAAGCTTGAAAATCCTCCACTCGCAGGACAACACCATTAGGCAGATTTTTTTGAACAAGCGGAAAGGCAAGAAATTCTTCTGGCAAAAATGAATGGGCAACTACATTAAATAATTGCCGCTCAGAATCAAGAGCCAACATGAGTGTATGGTAGCCCGATTGTTTGAGACCCGAGACTGCCGCCCGAAAGATTTGTCTTTCTGTTTTGGCCTGTTGAATCCGAAAGCTGTTTTGGTACAATGTCAGCAGGAGCTGTTCACGGGCCACCTCATCGGTTTGATTGTAAAACCAGAGAAGCCAATGCCGAGATCCTTTCAGCACAAGCGGCGTTCCGGAATATCGGATCGAAGCGATTTCACTTGCCGCAATGCTTTGTCGAAAACTCCCAACAAACGGTTGTCCCGCCGTGAGCTTTTTTCTAAATTCTATCCGCTTCTGGCGCGTTGAAAAAATTTCCTCTAGCGGTCGGCCTATTTGAAGCTTCTCCGATGGAAATATCTGGAAAAGAGCGCGGTTCACCTCCAGAATGTTTCCATTGGCATCGGTTAGCGCCACCCCATTTGCAAGGTTTTGAAAAAGTGACTCGTACTTTTCGCGGGCGGATCGACTATTTTCCTGCATTTGAATTCGGGAGAGAATTGATGTCACCAATTGTCCAAGAGCCTTTAAAACAGGCAGTTGTGTTTCGCTAAACACATTCTTTTTGTAGCTGGCAAATGCCATAATTCCAACAGCTTCTCCATTTTTCAGAAGAGGAATTCCTAGCCAGGATTGCGCATATTTTACTTTGCCATAAAGAACCGGACGCACCGGCAGACCGTCAATTTCATTCTCATAATCCTTAATGAGTAAGGTTTTCTTTTGTTCAATAACGTACCGAATGAACCCCAGTTTTTGAATCGGGAATGTCTTTTTTCTGCTGACGAAATCCTCATCGACATACAATTCAAGGGTAATTTCCTGTTTCTCTTTATCATACGTACCAAGATAATATGTATCGCAGACAAAAAGATGTTTGATTTCACGGTAGAGATTTTCAAAAAAATCACCCACGGAATCAGACAGGTTTAGGAAGGACGTCACGCGATTGAGAATTTCCAACTCGAGCAAGCGACGATTTTTTTCATTGAGATAAGTCAAGTTCTGAATTTGGGAGGCATAATGGCTAGCAGAAAGCCACAAAAAATCGAAATCTGTTTGGGTAAAAGCTATTCCGGAAACAAGTGGAATATCGAGAACCAATCCCTCAGTCAAAGGAAGGGCAACTTCTCCCCGAACGTCGGGAATAAATGCTTGCCAATACACTCCTGAAGCACTCATTGCCTCAAATTTTGACCAAACGGGCTGGCCCGTTTCAATGGCCTTTTTTACTTCAGGCGATGGAGTTTCCGGTCGCATCCGATCTTTGCGAGCGCCGTTTCCGGATTCCAAAAGCTGAAGCACGTAACAGGATTGCCCTGTTTGGCGCCACACAAGAATCGGCAAATCGGGCAAAACGTTTTGAATGGCCGCAACATATTCCGAAATAATATTCCCACTGCTTGTAACACGCGACGCACGAGAAAATACAGCGCTAAATTGCCGGGCCTTTTCAGAAAGTTCAACGTGTGAAATTTGATGATTCATTTTTCTCAAGTCTATTGGAGTGGTTTGCAAAAATTGAAAGAACTTTAAATTAATCAAAAATGACTGCATTCCCAAAACCACTAATTACACAAATTATGCGAGATCTAATTCTATTAACATCAATAAAATCAATTCGTGATAATTCGTGAAATTCGTGGGAGATATCCTTTTTAGACTGAACTCAAAAATAACTTAAAACTTTTTGGCTGAAAAAGCAATCATAATTTTAAAGAGAGATTATTTTGAGAGAGAAAATAAAAATTGGGTTTGACCTTTATTATTCATATATTTAAAGAATAAAGACCCCACTCGGAATCACCATCAGGAAAAGAGCGGCAAAAATCAACGTATGTGCAACTTCCAGAAATCCAATTTGTCGAATGCTGATCCGCCGGAAAAGGCCTCCAGCGAAAACTGCAATGAAGATCGTTGTGGGAATTAAAAGAACCCACCAGCTTTTGGGCACCCAACCCAGAAAAATACTGCCTAATAATAAACCAATTGCAAGCAGCCAATAGACAAAAAGCGGCCTAAATAATGTCCACGCCGATTGACGCGCTGTCCCACGTTTGCGACTGTTCATCCACCCGCGAACGGTGTAAATGCTGTGTGCAAAATAGAAACTGTTCACCAGCCAAACGGCAGCCACCAATTGGTTGAAGGTTGCTCCCAGCGCCACAGCTGCAATAGGAGCCGCAAGCGTTAGCAAAAATACACCGACCCATTGCCCCACTAGGGAGCGCCCTTGCTTTCGAATGTCCAAGATGAGATAAATCAGCATCAGAATGGTTACCAGGCTGCCCAGGATGCTTACCGAACGGCGATCCCCTTCCGAGAAAAACCAGATGCTTCCCACCAAAACAAGGAGCGGAAATATGGACGAAATTAAAATCATCTCGCTTTTTTCTGGATGCGTTCGCAAAACCGCCGGGTTTTTCAGCACCCATTCCACAAAGGGATTTTTTAGAATATAAAAAAGCGTTAAAAAGAGAAACCAGAGCAACGTTTTTACATTCCAAATATGGGCAACCTGGGCACCTGTCAAAAAGGGAACAATCCACATTGCCCAGGCGCCATATTCATCAGGGAAAATCTTTTTCAATTCGCGTGCGGTCATGGACGCTTAGAATTTCTCTCCCTTCGCTTCGCGAATGGCGCTTCCGGTGGCGCGAATTCGTGTCCAATTATTGTAGAAAAACAGTACCATTGCCAATACCTCCAAACAGCCCCCAATAACAATTGCCCAGTGCCAGGCCAAACCGTTTGCAAAGGCAGTCACAATTTCTGCAGCCGTCCGTAGAAAAACACCAAAAGAAACCATATAAAAAACGTACCGGGCCAGATCGGGACTATAATGGGTATCCTCCTTCAATGGCCGTGGGAACATCCACTGAGCCACACCCATAATCATCAGCATTACAAAACCCACAAGAATGGAATGCGTGTGAGCCGTGATTAATTGCTGATCGGGAAAGGTCCCAAGCAATTCTTTTTGAATAATCATTCCAATCCCCAACACAAGTCCAACCGCCAAAAAGAAAACACTGGTTCGAATGTACCACCTTACGATTGTGTGCATTTTTTCCTCCTCAGGATTTATGTTAAGTTAAATCTCAGACATTTCAAAAATGTAAATAGTTGGTTTATTGTCCTCACACAAATCTGTGTTACACTCCCCCCAGTTCGCTTCAAAGAGGGAGCCGGTCAGGTAGTGCTTGGTCACTTCATCCAAAATCTCGATATAACATTTTAAGGCAAAAATAATGCCTGTTTTGCAACCCTCAAAAGTTCACCACCTCAAAACTTTCCTTTCGCATACATCCATAATAAAGACTTTTCTTGCGGAATCTACCCACTCCGGTTTTGTCTCCGGAAGAGGCTGCGCCTCTTCTAAAATACATTCATGGAACTGCCGATACAATTGTTCCTCCGTCCCTATTTCCTGTTCAGGCGATAAAGCAGCTCGCAAACGGAGATATCCAAAAACTTCGACACATCGCTTATCGTTGCCCATTTAGCTACCGTATTGTAGGCCAATTTATTGTTCAATTTTTTTGTTTTGGGTGACAAATCAATCAAAACATCCCTCAAATTCGGATACTCTTCCAACATTCCTCTTATTTTTGTTTTTCCCAAAATAACCATTTTCTCTTCCTTAAAGTTTATCGATGAACGTTTTTATTCTCCGGTGTGATGGTAAATGGGCTGATTAATTTCCTGCAACCGCGCCCGATATTCCTCTACCGAAATGCTATTTTTCCAATGCCCAGTTAAGCGTGCAACACCCGTTATGATTACAAAAGTAAGCACAATTGCCAAAGCATATGCCCACGGCCGGATCGGTTTCTTCTTCGATGGCAATCGTAGATCCAGCGTATTTTTTACGGGACAAACGGCCGTGCACCTCAGGCAGGTCGTGCATTCATCCGAGGTTACGCGATTAAGCCTGTGCACCTGAATATTTGCCGGACAGACTTCTGTGCACAATCCACAATCAATGCAGGTCTCCGGGTTGCGGGTAATTTTCACAGGACTAAAAAGACTCAAAAAACCGAGAAGCGCCCCATAAGGGCAAAGATAGCGACACCAGAAATTTTTAATCGGAATCGAAAGCACCGCCAGCCCGACAATTACCCAAAATGAAAAACTTGAAAGGTGTTCAAAAAACAAAAGCATTTTAATATCAGCAACTTTGTTGTACGGACTGTAAATAAAGGAGCGCAGGACAAATACACTCATTTTGGCAAGAATTCCCCAAGCAAAGAAAATAAGCAGTAGATACTTGATACTGCGCAAGGGGTAATCCAGAAACTTTGGGAGAACCAGATTCCTCCCAAAAATTTTATGCCCTAATTTCCACAAATATTCCGACAAAAAACCAATGGGGCACACCCATGTGCAAAAGCTTCGTTTAAGCAAAATCCCCATCAGCAAAATAGCCAAAAAAATTGCTAATCCCGCCGGATGAATGGAATTGTAAATGCCGGTTAAAATCCAATATTTTAGACTGATCAGCGAACTCAGCGGCAAAAAAGCCTCAACACCCGGAGGCCGTGTGACCGGTGACCCTCCATAGCGCAAATAGTGGACAAATTCCACAAATCGCCAACCTGTGTAAACCGTGGCCAGCAAGAAGAGCACCTGAACCGATAGTCGCAGCTTCTGGCTGTCCAGCGCATCGAGCCGTTCTCTTAATCCTTTCTGTGAGGCGTCTTTCTCCGCCGGTCTTTTCAGTTTTTCAGATTGAGATTTGTTCTCCATCGCTTCCTTTATCCTTGCTTCGATCCATTTTCTTCTTTTTCAAGAGAATCCTTCACTATTTTTAAACAGAATTTTCAACTTTTTCATTCTTTATACGAAGCCTAAAAGCCGCCGTATCTTGTGCCAACCGAGAAAAATTGGTTTTATTCAGCATCTCGTAAATCTTTGAACGAACAGGCATCCATTGACTGTGCAGCGGACAAGGATGGGAGTCGGAGCATTCCTCCAGACCAATCACACATTTTGTAAAGAGATCCATTCCATCAATAGCACGGATCACATCAATCAGAAAGATATCTGCCGGTTGCTTTGCAAGCTTCACCCCGCCATTCGGGCCTTTGTAGGAGATAATTAATCCGGCATGAATGAGCGTCTGGAAAATCTTTCCCAAAAAATGATACGAAATATTCAGTTCACTGGCAATTTCTCGAGTCAAAACAAATGGTCGATCTGCATTCATTGTTAAATAAAGAATTGCGCGAATAGCATAAGAAGATGCTTTTGAAAACAGCATTTTTTCTTCCATTTAAGTAATAAGACTCTTTTGTCTGAAATATAAAAATATTTCCTTTTCATTTCAACAAAAATTTTATATCTGCCGATAAATTGAACAAAATCTATTGATTTTTTCAATTGAAAAAATTATATTGGTTAGAAATTTCTTTGTGAATCTAACTTTTTATTTTTTGTAGTTTTATTTTTGTTTTTTTAGGGATCAACTAACCAATCAAAATAAAAAGGGAAGACAGGTGAAACAATCAACCATTTTTTTTCGGGTGTTTTTCATTGCAATTTTGGTTATATTAAGCACAGCTGGCATTTCATTTGGTCAGGAGTCGGAAGCACAGGAAATAGAAAAATTGGGAAGTGAATTACCCATTTGGAGCATTACCCCTTTTGTCGGCATCCTGCTTTCGATTGCGCTCTTTCCGCTTTTTGCTCCTGATTTCTGGCATCATAACTTCGGGAAAATTTCTGCACTCTGGGCACTTATTTTGGCTGTTCCCTTTTTAATTTTTTTCAAAGGGGAGGCCTGGCACGAACTGCTTCACACAATTATTCGCGATTATATTCCATTTATTATCCTCCTTTGGGCCTTATTCACGGTAACAGGAGGCATCCTTATTCAGGGAGCTCTTTGGGGAAGTCCCGGATTAAATACGCTGCTTCTTTTTATCGGAACATTTCTGGCATCGTGGATTGGAACAACGGGGGCATCCGTCCTGCTTATTCGCCCATTGCTGCGAATCAATCGAATCCGAAAAACGAAAATGCATGCGATCATTTTCTTCATTTTTTTGGTGAGCAATATCGGAGGTTCACTTACGCCACTTGGGGATCCGCCCCTTTTTATCGGATTCCTACACGGGGTTCCATTTTTCTGGACACTTAAAATTTTCCCCGATATGTTTTTCGTCTCCGGAATTATTCTGATTTTATTCTATTTAATCGATTCTTATTTTTACCACAAAGAAGGCCTTTCAAAATTGGACGTCCATCTAAAAGAGATTATTTTAACCGATAAGACCAAAGAAAAAGGGGACATCGAAATAGATGAGATTATTTCCCGCTACAACGCCAGTGAACACAAAGAAGAGCGTATAAAAGAGCGTTTTCGGATTCGGGGGTTACCAAATGGCTTGTTGCTTCTGGGAATTATCGGGGGCGTCCTTTTTAGCGGACTTGTCCACATGGGAGAGGTATCCATTCTTGGCATCCCGGTAGAAGGTCAGGATTTGATTCGCGATGCTTTTTTGATTTTATTGGGAGTGATTTCTTTCCACCTTACGCCGCACCAAATACACAAGGACAATGGATTCACCTGGTTTCCCATCAAAGAGGTGGCATATCTGTTTGCAGGGATTTTCATTACCATTGTTCCGGCGCTCATTTTATTGCGTGCTGGCGAAAGTGGAAATCTCGGCTTCCTTATCCGTGCCGTCAAAGAACCATGGCAATACTTCTGGGCTACCGGTTCCCTTTCAAGCTTTTTGGATAACACCCCGACCTATTTGACCTTCTTCAGCACAGCACTTGGAAAATTTTATGCGGGAGTTCCCGAAAGCGTTGCTGTTGGGCGTCTGATTGCTGAACATCACGAGTATCTTCAGGCCATTGCAACTGGTGCTGTGTTTATGGGCGCCATGACCTACATTGGAAACGCTCCCAATTTTATGGTCAAGTCCATTTCCGAAGAAAACGGCGTTAAAATGCCCAGTTTTTTTGGCTACATGTTGTGGTCAATTGGAATTCTAATTCCCGTATTTATTTTAAGCACTTTGGTTTTCTTGCGATAACCGCATTTTTTGAACGAAATTGTGGCCTATGGTTGCATGGTTCATAGCGCGGACAAGCCGTAAGAAAATTAACCGCAAAGGCCGGCGAGGAAAAACCATTTCCTGTTATTCTTTGAGTTCTTTGTGCCTTCTTGGATGCCTTTGTGGTGAAAAATTTTTTGCAAAAAAACAAAGATTTCATTGGTAATAGTATAAGTCCCCGGTACTTTCAAAGTGTCAGGGACTTTTTTATTAACAATCAATCATTCGACATCTTTGTTCATAACTTATTATTTTCAATTAATCTTAAAGTGATATTTCTTTCTGCCGATAATTAATATGGGCGTTTCAAATACCGATTTTGCCTGGCAATATGTAACGGTTAATGCCAGCTAAAGTTTTAAAACATTTTTGGGAACAATGTAACTATTACATTTAAAAACAAAATAAATCGAATATTTTTTATTCAACTAGCGGGGTAAAAAAGAGGCAATTATGGCATCACGAACAATCTACTACACAAATGAAAAACAATCGACCCATTCCAAATTGCTAAAAGCAACTATCCGTGAAATTTCCGATGGTATGGTGATTGGATTTCATCATCTCTTTCGCCTTACCGAAAAAAATGTCCCTCTGGTTTACCGGAGTCTGATGGCCGTTCTCCCACGCACAGGCAATGTGATTTTTGACCTGTCTCAGGTAGAAACCATCGACAGCAGAGGGCTTGCGCTCATTATTACCCTGCATGACCGATTTGACAGCGAAAATCGCCAATTTTACCTTATGGGACTTAAGCCAGCGCTTCTCAAAATTTTCAGAATTACCCAAATTGATGAATTGATTCCGATTTATTCCTCGGCATCCTTTCCGGAACAGGAATTGGCTGAAGATGAAGAAACAACTGATTCAAGCGATTTGAACCGATCTTTTTCGGATTTGGATTTTATTCAGGAAATTGAAACTCAATTTTAGCAAAGTGAAAGAAGCTGCAAAAACGCGCGAACGAAGTGAATGAAAGCAGACACGCTCTTAAAAAAACCTGTTACAAATTTGGACGCCGTGATTTTATTGGCAGGATTTTCTCTGTCAATCGCGCTCATTTTTATCATTCAAACTCCAAATCATTTCTGGAGATTTCTTGGGTCTTACCATCTCTATGTGGTTTGGATGGTTTACGGTGCGCTCTTTTTGAAAAAGGAACGTTTCTATTGGGCAGCGCTAACGGCGATCCCTATTTTCTTACTTTTTCAATATTTTATTTATTATTTTTCGGACGGTTCACTGAGAAGCTGGGTACGATACACCGTTCCACCGGCATTGGACATGTTAACCATTTTTGGTCTGCTCTTTATTTACCATGGGCAACTTAAGGAGAAACAATCTTTTCTGGAAACTAAGCAAACCGAAATAAAAAAACGATTGCAAGCACTCCAACACGAGTTGCAAAAACAGCGGATTCAAACCGAAAACATGGAGCGGCTTATTCGAAACCAGGAATACACTTTCTCTCTGGTGTACAAAATCTTCCGATCGTTTCTGACTTCAGGAAAAGGTTTTACCCAGGCATTGTACCAGAGTGTGGCGCGGATTACCCGGGCAGAAAAAATGGTCATTTACCGCGTGAAAGAGAATGCACTCACCCCCGAAATGCCAGTAGATTCCTTCAAAGATGGAGAAATTTCCTTTGCTGACGATCCATTTCTAAAAAAGATTTGTAGAGGTAAAAAAGTTATTTCCATTTCAGAAATTTCAAAAAATGATCGCTTGTTTTCGATCTGGAAACAAAGCTCGCACAGGGGACTCATTTACATTCCGATTCATGAAGCGAGCTCGCTAAAGTACCTGGTTAGTGTTGATAAAATGCCTTTTGCCATTCTGCATCAGCGGACACTGCAAGCTTTGAATTACGTTAAAAAAATGGCTGAATTAGCGCTAACCGTTTCACAGAAAATTCAAGAGTCTCAGAGCAGCCGAAGTTCCCAATGGCATCAGGTTCTTCAATCACCACACGATTTTCTTTCTTTTGTGGAAAATGAATTTCAACGCGCCAGGCGTTTTCACTCTTCCTTTTCTCTCATTGCCATTCGAACGCAGACGCCCCAATCCAATCTGACCGTCGCAAAATTGCTACAGTCCATTCAGGCTGAAATCCGGGAACTGGACCAAATTTATTTGGATAAGCCCCGAAGTCTGGTCTGGATTATTCTTCCTTTTACAGCCTTTTACGAAATGTCCGGTATTTTGAACCGTCTGAGCAAACGCTTAAAACATCTTGGCACTGAGACAGGCATCACTCGGGCATTCGATTACGGATTCAGCGTATTTGAACCGGATTACGAATCATCCAAAACAATGATGAAACAGGTACTGGAGGTACTGCAAATTCACGCAAAGATTCTCGAAAAGATGAGCCACCGCCATGTCGCACGTAAAGTCGTTCACTCCTGATTTTCCCCGGGAGATCGGCGTTACCACCGATTTGCTCACCAGCAAAAATCCCGCTAAGGCTGTTCAGGGAATTCACCAATTGAGGCGGCCCTTTTACGCCCTGGCCATTCAGGAATTACACCGACTCTCCAGTCATTCCAATTTGATGTTCAGAATCGCTGCCAAAGGTGAACTGGACACATTGGACGTTCAGTTTCGCAAACGAATCTACAAAATCCGCCAGAAACTTCATCAGCAGCCCGATTGCCCAGGCTACCAATTGGCACTGGCTGTGGTGTTTTTGCGTTATTCGCAAATCTGGCCGCATGTTCCTGAAAATCGTAGATATTTTCTAATGCAATCAGGCAAAATTTTGAACCGGCTTATTCGGCTGGTTCAGCCGGAAATGAGGTATTTTTACTACAGGGGATTTGTCAGAAAGGAAATGAAAGATTTTCGCGGAGCTATTTCGGACTTTCGAAAGGTCCTTCATTTAAAGCCTACTCACTGGGGAGCATTTCTTGGATTGCTGGAAAGCCTATTTGAGTTGGGAGATTACCAAAAAATTCCTCTGGTATTTGACTCCTGGCCGGGAGTTTTCAGGCACCCTTACCAGCAAACCCTTGCCGCTATGTGGAGAAAAGAAAATCTGCATGAATAAAATTTCTGCCATTTTGGGAGAAATGTATTCCTCTATTTATTGGCTTCCACCAGAATTCGTCCCATTCCGAAGCCGCAATTTTTCCCAACATGCAAAATTTCTGCAATTTTCAGGAGTGGCCAATAATCTTGCAAATTCCCTGCATAAGAAATGTCACCCAAATAGCCACCCAATTTGTGATTTGAATCATTCCGCCTGTTGGGGCTTCGCCAATCATCCCAGATGAGATTGTCTTCAGCAATTCGAATCCCGCGCGCATTTTCAACAATATCGGTAAACTCAACCAATTCAGGGTAATTGTTATGAAAATAATTCATGATTGAAATTCTTGAAAGAATATTTTTAATCAATGTCCGGAAATACAAGTGCCAATTCGTATATCCCACGCGTTTCATCCGCAGAGGTGTCAGAAATGTAATCTCCACACCGCCTAAGGGATCGCTGTTTTTCCAGATATTTTTCTTGTAGATATCCTCCAGAGAAACAGAAATATCCCGATTCAGCGACTCACTGGATGAGGCAAAAGAATATTCACTGACCACATAATTGGTTTTTAAATCAATGCCAAGAATTTTTCTAATGGAATATTGTCCGCCATTCCGTCCCATTCCAACTTCACCGATTTTGCGCAAGGTTGCCACAAAATAGGGAAAAAACTCAAGGGCCTTGCCAACCAGAATAAGATCGAATGTGACATCCTCATTCATGGTGTAGAAGGTTTTTCGATTCAGCGGGGGCTCAAAAATGAACGGCTTGGGGGGCGTTTGGAAACGCTTACCCAGATCGCCTTCATCCTTTCTTACCCCGCCTTCAATGACATGATAATAGGCACATTCAGCTTTTTGGGGACAGGATTGGCAGGAGACTCTATTTTCAGTGCAGCTAATCTCCTTGAAAACATCACTAAAATTTCTGCGAAGCGAACTTCCGGCATAATGGGAAAGTTTTAAATAATCTCGCGGCCGTAAGAGGAATCTGTATTTTGCCATTCGGAAATTCTGCAGGAAATCATTCATTCCATTCATCCTTTTCAAAAATACAAATTAATCAATTATTTCACAGGTTTTAATTCCCCTTCTCCACTCCCCTTACCAATCAAATTAAAATATCCCAAAAAAGTCTTTCACACGGCAACTTAAGAACTTTATCTAAAAAAGTCAAGCAATTTTTACAAAATCTTCATTTTTTACATATAATTGGCCACATGCAGCGTCAATATCCTCGCCATTGCTTCGCCGAATGGTCACAGGAGCGGGAAAATTGAGCAATTCTCGAATAAATCGGTCGATTGTTTCCTGATCTGGTGCGCTGAATTCCGGAAGGGTGGGATTGTAGGGAATCAGGTTTATTTTGCAGTGGATACCATCCAATAATTTCCGAAGCCTGCGGGCATCGGCAACGGAATCATTTTGGCCCGAAATCAACACGTATTCAAAAGTGACACGATTGCGAGATGTATTGGAATAGTCGCGAACAGCGCTTAGCAATTCCTCCAGCGGATACGTTTTATTAATGGGCATCAGATAGCTACGGACGGAATCCGTTGTTGCATTCAGTGAAATGGCCAGTTTGAAACGTCGGTTTTCCCGCGTGAATCGCCGGATGGCAGGCACCAAACCGCTGGTGGAAATGGTAATTTTTCGCTGGCCAATGGATAACCCTTCAGGATGCGAAAATAGCTCGGCCGCACGGAGAACATTTTCATAATTATGAAATGGCTCCCCCATTCCCATCAACACAATATTCGTAACGTTGACATTCAATTCTCGCTTAATAGCCATTACCTGATCGACAATTTCCCAGGTCTCTAAATTGCGCTTAAGCCCCATTTTGCCTGTCTGACAAAAGCGGCACTGCAAGGCACAGCCCACCTGAGATGACACGCACACTGTTCGACGATTGCCGTCGGGCATGTAGACGCTTTCGATGGCCTCGCCGTCAGGCAATTGAAAAAGAAATTTAATGGTACCGCTCGCAGTTGAGCGATTTAATCGAAGAATTTTGAGTACGGGGATTTCGGATATATTGGCCAGCTCTTCTCGAAGCGATTTGCTGAGATTGGTCATTTCTTCAAAAGAAGTAACATTCTTGTTGTAAATCCATTGAAATATCTGACGGGCACGATAAGGCTCAATCCCAACAGCTTTCACAAAACTTTCAATCTCTGAAAGTGTCATCCCCTTCAAATTAATTTTTCCCATCGCTATCCCTGTTTATACCAAATTTATTTTTTAATTTAGCTATTTCATTCCCCTAATGCAAGGAAAAAGAATTGATTTTCTAAAAAAAATATTGTACTTTTTAGCCACGTATAGCGCATATGAAGAATTTTTAAAACTGAGCTCCGCAGAAATAATTCGATTTTTAAAGATTCCTTTTTCTGTATTACAAGGAAATTCCTTTTTTCAGTTTTGGAGGATTTATGGCCGTAAAAGTTAAGGAGTTAAGCGACATTGAAAAACTAGAAAAACTTAAGTCTGCTTATCAAGACATTCTTAGTGAAATTGCCAAGGTAATTATCGGACAAAACCAGGTTATTAATGAAATTTTGATTGCCCTTCTTTCTCGCGGGCATTCGCTGCTTGTGGGGGTACCCGGACTGGCCAAAACCCTGCTTATTAGCACGCTGGCTGATGCGTTGGACTTAAAATTCAGCCGCATTCAATTCACCCCGGATTTAATGCCGTCGGACATCACAGGAACAGAAGTGATTGAAGATGATATCTCTACGGGCAAAAAGGTTTTCAAGTTTGTCAAGGGTCCCGTATTTGCAAATATTATTCTTGCTGATGAAATTAACCGAACACCCCCAAAAACGCAAGCCGCTCTTTTACAGGCCATGCAGGAACACGAAGTGACCGCTGCCGGCGAAACGTACAAGCTTTCGGAGCCTTTTTTCGTTCTGGCAACCCAGAATCCTATCGAGCAGGAGGGAACGTATCCCCTGCCGGAGGCCCAATTGGATCGTTTCATGTTTAATCTTTGGGTAGATTACCCCTCGGAAGATGAAGAAGTTCAGATCATCAAATACACCACCTCTGCCTACTTTGAAAAACCCAAAAAGGTGCTAAGTGCAAGAGAAATAACTAATTTTCAAGACCTTGTAAGAAGGGTACCGGTTGCCAGCAATGTGGTTCAATTCGCGGTTAAACTGGTTCGACTGACCCGTCCGGATCAGGATGGCGCCCCAAAATTTGTAAAGGATTGGATTGAATGGGGCGCCGGCCCGCGCGCATCTCAATATTTGATTTTGGGTGCGAAAACCCGATGCATTCTGGAGGGGCGTCCTACGCCCGAAATCGAAGATGTTAAAGCCGTGGCTGTGCCCGTGCTTCGCCACAGACTCGTCACGAATTTCAATGCCGAGGCTGACGGCGTTTCTTCAGTGGCCATAATTAAAAAACTTCTGGAAAAAATGTAGGATTTTTTGATACCAATCACATGACGGCTGACAAACGAAAAACCTATCGCAAATTTCTTCACCCCGATGTCGTTTCAAGATTGTCAAATATGAGCCTCCGGGCACGTCTGGTTGTGGAGGGATTTATTGTTGGCCTCCACCGGAGCCCCTATCACGGGTTTAGTGTGGAATTTTCCGAGCACCGCCAGTACATGCCAGGCGATGAACCCAAACGCATCGATTGGAAGGTGTACGGAAAAACCAACCGATTTTACATCAAACAATTTGAAGAAGAAACCAACCTGAAATCCTACATTCTCCTGGATACCTCGGCTTCAATGGGCTACAAATCGGGGCGTATTTCAAAGCTCACATACGCCAGTTATCTGGCAGCCTCTCTTACTTACCTCATGCTGAGGCAACAGGATTCTGTTGGGCTGGTTACGTTCGACCAAAAAATCCGGAAATACATTCCGCCGCGGGCAGTATCAAATTATCTCAATGTTATTCTGGGCGAATTGGATAAAACTCGAAGTGGCCACGAAACCAATGTAAGCGAAACCTTTCACGAGCTGGCGGAGCGAATTAAGCGCCGCGGCCTCATTATTGTGCTGTCCGATTTGTTCGATGATCCTCATCGCGTGCTTTCGGGGCTGAAACATTTTCGCCACAAAAAACACGAGGTCATTGTTTTTCACATTCTGGATCCCATGGAGCGAAATTTCACGTTTAAAGGAGAAACCGTTTTTAAAGACCTTGAAACAGGAGAAGAAATCTCCACACAGGCCTGGCACATCCGAAAAGATTACCGGGAGCAAATGCAGGAATTCATTGAAACGTACAAGCACCATTGCCTGGAAAACAGAATTGACTATGTTCTTATTGACACATCCGAATCCTTTGACAAAGCTCTGTTCGATTATCTGGTAAAGCGAAAACGAATTGGGGGTTAATAAACACGGAGTTGTAAACTCTTGAAATTGATTAATAGAATATTTTAAGGATTTGTAATCCTCATGTTCATAAATGTACTGCTTCTTTTGATTTCAGTTTTCTTACTCTGGATCGGCGCTGATTGGCTTGTAGAAAGTGCTTCTTACATTGCAAAAAAGTTAAACATCTCCGAACTGGTCATCGGGTTAACGGTTGTGGCATTTGGGACATCCGCCCCTGAATTTGCTGTCACAATTGGAGCGGCGCTGAGGGGGCATTCCGCCATTTCCGTTGCAAATGTGGTCGGCTCCGATATTTTCAATCTGGGGTTTATTCTGGGAGGGGTTATTCTGTTTCGACCCATTTTCCTTGAAAAAAGGGTGCTCTGGCGCGATGGTTCATTTCTCCTGCTGCTTTCAATTCTGCTATTGATTTTTTCGCTAAACGACCACTTTTCCCGTCTGGACGGCGGAATTTTTCTTCTGCTCTTTGTTAGTTATTTGCTTTATCTCTACATTTCAAAAGAAGAAATACTGGAAGAAGTCGAAGTAAAACCACTGGGTTGGAAAGCCTATCCCATGCTGATTATTGGCCTTGCATTTATTCTACTGGGAGCTCACCTTTTGGTGGAAGGCGCCACATTAATTGCCCGGCATTTTGGTGTTTCCGAATGGCTCATTGGCGTTACCATTGTTGCAGCCGGGACATCCACCCCGGAACTGGCCACCTCCATTGTTGCCACCTACAAACGAAAACCCGGTCTGTCCATTGGGAATTTGATTGGAAGCGACATTTTCAATATTTCGGGCGTTCTGGGCCTGGCGGTTTTTCTTCATCCTTTGCAAACCGGTCAAGAAATCACTTTTAATTTGTATCTAATGCTGGGAATGATTGTGTTGCTTCTATTCTTCATGCGAACTCAATGGAAGCTTTCCCGTTGGGAAGGCGCACTCCTCATCCTTTTTGGAATGGCCCGCTGGCTGGTGAATATTCGTTAATTTTGCCCACCTGCCTGGCGCCAACCAAAACAACAATAGGGTGACTCTCTAT
>CAZMRE010000005.1:0-3339 GCA_964568545.1 uncultured Deferribacteres bacterium
AGTATTTATCACAACTGCTTATAATATAATAATGTTATACCATTTTTCAAAGAACATCTTTGAACAATGTCACGGATTTAGGTGTTAAGTTTTGGTCAATTTTGTTAGGTAACCACTTGAAGGAGGTCACCATGAGCGCAAAAGCGAAAACATATTTTTTTCTGATTCTCTTTAGCATCATCACCTTACCTGGCCCAATTGCTGCAGATACGAGCTACCAGTTCGATTTTTTGGGATTTATTAAAACTGCCTATGATTCTTATAACAAAATTAAAAATTTTATGGAGCCTGATCCCAATTTAGCGGATCTCATCAATCAGGCGAAAGCGGAGATCCTTGAAGAAATTAACCTGGTCAGGGCGGAAGAGCAGATCGGAAATGTCAACGCCCTGATCGATGAATACACTATCTATCTGAATAACCCGCCTACTGAACAAACCATGGAAGCCTGGATTAGAGATGCCATCAATGTAGTCAATCAATTTGAACTCATCATCCAGAATAAAAGCCCTCGCATCGCTTATCTGTCCGCAAAATCTTATAATATGCTCATACCCCTGATGGCCTTAATGATGCAACGTGAGGGGATTCGAACTGAAGATATTCTTCCGCTATTTGAGGATGTCATAACAACGAATAAAGCGCTTCTTGGTCAATATTGCTGGAATGAAACGCCAAACACCCCTTTGTATTGGGATAAAGTGTACGGAGATGGAACTTTTGTTGGCAAGTTGTTGAAGTGTTATCACACAAACGTAATTGATTGGGCGGAATACTTGAATATCTACGACATTGTCTGGTCTGCAAATGAGGAATTGAGAAAGAACACCATCGAAAGATACGAGGACATCTGGTTTTACATCAGTAATGAAAAAGGACCGGTAACGCATCCGATTAGCCCCGGGAATAATAAATATCTCTATGCCCATTCTCGCCCGCATCGCACATACGCCAAAGTATCGGTCGCCGACCTTCAGCCTGGGGATAGTGATTTTTTGTGGAAGCTGGAATTTCAAACCGCACATCTGGTCAAAATTGTGCATTGGTCGGGGAAAGTTCTGGCAATAGCACCGGATAATAAAAATTTGATTCTCACACCGGCACCGGCATTGGACCAAGAGATATGGAGCTTTAATACATGGTACAGCGACCGTCCGGCTATTTCGGCAAATATTGAAGGTGAGCCTTACCTCACGGCTACATCCGATAGTATCTATATGTGGCAGCGAGGCGTGGTTCCCTCTGCTGCACAGCGCTGGGTTATTCAATTTGCGGAACGCAGAAATATCAGCATAGGCAGTACTGCCTTTCCCTGCCCGGCCGATTATGATGGGGATGGAAAAGCGGATTTGGGCATGAAAATCAACGACGGCCGCTGGCTGATTGATTACGCCGATAACGGATTTGGCAGTTGGGACCAATACATCTCCAGCCTTACTGATGTGAATAAATACGCCCAACCGGCGCCGGCTGACTTTGATGGAGACCGTAAAGCAGATATCTGCGTCAAAAATGACTTGACTGCTACCTGGAACATCGACTACGCTGCAAACGGTTTTGGAAGCTGGGATTATACGCGCGGCATCGGTGCGACTAACAGTCTTTATGATTTTCATGCACTCCCTGCCGACTATGACGGTGACGGCAAAGCAGACATTGCGCTGTTCAAGAATTACGGCGGCTGGTCGATCGATTATTCATCCGATGGCTTTAATGGCTGGAACACCTATCCTCATTCATGGCAGGCCTATTTCCCGAACCAGGATATCTATCCGGCGGCTGCCGATTATGACGGTGACGGCAAAGTCGACGTTGGTATAAAACAGGACAACGCGACATGGCTCATCGATTATGCCCAAAACGACTTTTCCTGGACAAATGATTGGGACTGGTCAAATGCTGCCATTTTTTATGGTGATCAGACTGTTTACCCGGTGCCCGGATATTACAACAATGATCGATATGCGGATATAGGAATCTGGAGCGAAGACGGACGATGGATGTTCTGGGACGTTTCCAGCGGGACTCCGAACCTGATACATTTTACACCGGTACCGGCTGTGGGTGGCGGCAAACATTTCTTTCCAATTCCGGCTGACTATGACGGCGACGGCATCACCGATCTCAGTGTCATCCGGGAAGACGGCACATGGTTCATTGACTATTCGAAAAACGGTTTCAGCCAAAATCTTACCTGGGACTGGTCTTCAACCCTCTCAATGCCCACTGCCGTAACAAATCACGGATCGGGAATGAAAAATGCTTCCGCCCCACTCCGGGGATTCCGCCTGTCGAATTATCCCAATCCCTTTAATTCGAGCACGATGATACACTTTTCTCTTTCTAAACCAGATCATGTCACGATTCGGATCTATAACATTATGGGCGCTGAAATTGCAACTTTGGTTAATGAAACAAAAGGAATTGGTGAATATGGTATTACCTGGGACGGAAGAGATAAATTCGGGCGAATGATGCCTTCAGGAATCTACGTATATGAAATGTTAACTCAAAACACTGTTGAAATCAATAAAATGTTATTGATAAAATAGTATCATATGAAAATCTCCTTATAAAAATCGTTTCCAACGGGTTGAAACTGCCGGTTGTTTGGATGATATTGGAAGTATCAATTCACTTTTAATGCAACAGCTCTTCCTTTAGGAATATATTTCTGCAAAATAAAAATGGGCTTTTTTTAGGATGTTAAAAAAATCCTGAAAGCAAAGTAATCTCAATCAATATCTCCAAGTGGGTGACGGAATGATAAAACACAGGGAGGCTTGCCATGAGGATGAATAATGTTGTCCGGTTTCCATTCTTTGTTATGCTAACTTCGTTTTGCGTCGCCTTTGCCCAGCAATCCGAAACTGAAGCGATCGGAAAATATTCCAATCACCTCGAGTTAAAATCAACGACCGCCGATACAGAAGACAGTCTGAATGTAAGTCTATCAGGACGCTGGGCAAACGGTCCCTGTTTCGCCGGCGCAGTTGTGGAAAATACCGCCTATTTTGGCAATGGCGGGTATTTTGAAATAGTCGACTTTTCGAATCCTGATCAGCCCGTGGAACTTGCGAAGATGGGGACGCCTTCTGTTGTGGAGGGAATTTTTATTGCGGGGAATTATGCGTACGTCGCTGACGGCAATGCAGGTTTGCGGATCATCGATATTTCGGAATCGAATCAACCGAAGGAAGCAGGATTCTGTGACATTGGCGACTATGCCTATGGTGTGCACGTTATCGGAGGCATGGCTTATGTAGCGGATAGCTATAGTGGTTTGCGGATCATTGATGTTTCGCAACCTGCGCAACCGAGTGAGGTGGGATTCTATGA
>CAZMRE010000005.1:3439-19324 GCA_964568545.1 uncultured Deferribacteres bacterium
TATGTGGCAGATGGCAATGATGGATTAAGGGTGATTGATATTTCGCAACCCCCGCAACTCGAAGAATTGGAATTCTTTGAGACGCGAGACTGTTCGTACGATGTCGCAGTCAGCGGGGACTACGCCTATGTCGCAAATGCAAAGTCAGGCTTGCGTGTGATCGATATAACAGATCCCGCTCGACCTATCGAGAGAGGATTCTGCAAGCTGGAAGGACGTTCCTGGGGCATAGCTGTCTCTGACGGCTATGCATATCTCGCAAACGAAGCGGGCGGATTGCGCATCGTCGATGTAAACCGGCCAACTCAGCCCGTCGAAGTTGGATTCCTTAGCGGGGGGGATGCTCAGGGAGTAACCATCAAAGATAGCATTGCCTATGTGGCGAACTACGGCTACGGTTTGCGCTTGATCAATATATCTCAGGCAGATCAACCCGTAGAAATTGGCTCCTTTAACACCGAAGGATATAGTTTTGGCGTGGCTGTAGAAGGCGACTATGCTTACGTAGCAGATGGAAATAAGGGTCTAAGAATCATAGATGTGTCTCAGCCGGCTCAGCCAATAGAAGTTGGGTTTTATGATACCGATGGGTATGCCAGAGACGTCGCGCTGAGTGGGGACTACGCATTTGTGGCTGATGCTCAGGATGGTCTCAGTGTGATCGATGTTTCCAATCCCGCTCAACCAGTTGCTGGCGGGTCTTTTAAAAATTGTTATGCCAATGGCGTAGCTGTTCAGGGGAATTATGCGTTTATTGCCGGTGGATCTGCTGGTTTAGTCGTTCTCGATATTTCCCAACCGACGCAGCCAAAAGAGGTCGGATTCTATGACACTGGTGGCTTTGCATATGATGTTGCGATAAGCGGGAACTCTGTCTATGTAGCTGATGTAAATGACGGCATTTATATCCTCGATTTTGTTGCTACTTCGGTAAATGTTCGAAATGAATCACCTTCAACACCAGAAAGTTGCAGTCTTTTCCAGAATTACCCCAATCCTTTTAATCCCGGCACCGTTATCCGCTACACTGTCAAACAGCCCTGCCGGGTCATTCTGAAGGTGTTCGATGTTACTGGGCGTGAAATACAGACCTTAGAGGACGCCTATCAAGCAGCTGGTGAGTACCAGGTTGAGTTTAGATCAGAAGGATTGCCATCGGGCATTTACTTGTACCGAATTCAAATGGATGGTTTCCAGGTAGTCAAGAAGATGGTGAAAGTGGAGTAGTGGTTTCAAAAGAAATTGATAACCCAATTTTGCACCCGGATCGAACCGTATGCCATTTTTTCTGTCCTTGAAGGCTAACTGAAATTACTTGTTATATTCACAATATCGGTTGGCGGTTCGAGCTGGGAAAATCACGTTAGGCTATATACAAAGAAAGGAATCTTAGAAATGAAACCTTTCATAAAATTTGGATTTATCCTTTTGGGGGTCTATTTCTGTTATTCTGTAAATCAATGTAACAAAAAGCCAACAGGACCATCAGAGGAACCAACACCAAAAGCCGATACGCTTTGGGTTGAAAAAAGCGACGGTTTGTGGGGTTACCCGGAAACCTGCACCCAGGTCTATACCACACCCGACACGATTCCATATAATTATTCCCTGAAACTTGGCTATTCCAATCTCATTGTTACTTTGGACGGGACATCTGTCCCTGACAGTGGATGGTTTATCATGGACCAAAACCATCGATTGATAACGACCTGTGACGCAAAGGCAATCTGGAAGCTGGAGCTGGAAAAACAGGTTTATTACAGCTCACCCGCAATCGGTGATGATGGAACCATCTATATCAGTACCGGTATTTTCCCCAGAACAGATTGGGGAAGCCTTTATGCGGTCAATCCGGACGGCGCCATCCAATGGTCCTACGATTGCGAATACAATCCCTATACCCCGGTAATTGGAAATGATGGCACAATTTATATTCAGGATTTTCATAATACCGTTTATGCGATTACGCAAACAGGCGCTCTGAAATGGAAGTTCAATGATTTTGATACGGATCCAGCTCATTTGATTTTTTATGATATGGGGCAGCGCATACCGGCTGTCGGAGCGGATGGAACCGTCTATATTGCGTCAGACGGCTTGTACGCCCTGAACCCGGAAACGGGCGATCGTCTCTGGCGCTTTAATCCGTTGCCCGGGAAGGCATGTCGTCAATCTCCCGTCATCGGACCGGATGGCACAATTTACATCTTCATTCATCAGCATGCCTTTTTTGCCGTCAATCCGGATGGAACAGAGAAATGGAACTCAGGACTGGACAATGAAGACGAAATGACATTTGGCTGCCCGGCAATCGATCAGAACGGCGTACTCTATGTCGGCGCAGAAAGAGATTATTACGGCTTTGTGTATGCGTTTAACCCGGACGGCACAAAAAAATGGAAGATTGCCATTGAAGGGTATGGGCGTGTTGTCCGGGCCTCACCCACCATTGCAGCAGATGGCACAATTATCATCGCAACGAAATCAGGCGGCGCTGGCGCCCCTGCCAAAGTTATGGCGTTATCGCCATCCGGGGTGAAGCAATGGGAATTCGTCATCGAAGCATTTCATGGAACCAACGCTGCTGACGATGTGTACGCCACTCCCTCAATCGGCGCAGATGGTATGATCTATTTTGGTTCGGAAAACGAACATTTTTATGCGATTAATCCGGACGGAACATTCAACTGGAAAACACATATCGCACACAGTATCAATTGGTCTTCTGCCGCCATCACGTCGGATGGAACGATTTATGTAGGAACGCATCACGAAAATCCGCCGAATAAAGGGAATCTCTATGCGATCCGATCAACCAGCATTGGATATGCGTCCAGTCCATGGCCAAGATTCAGACAAAATAATAAAAATAATGGAAGGTACAATGGTCAATAGAAGAAGCACTTTAAAAACATGAAAATGATTTGGCTGGGGAAAGTGCCAAACCCAATTTTGTACAAGGATCGAACCGCGCATTATTTTTCTCATCTTGAAGGTTAGCTTGAATTTTCTGTTTTCTTTGGAGTAACTGTTGGCGGTTCGACCTGTGGAAATCACGTTATACAAACTAATTTTGGGTTTAAATGAAATGGCTCTGTTCTTTTCCGGCTTGATTTTTTACAAATTAGCGTCCATGTTAAAAACAGGCTGATCCTCCGTTTGCATGTTGGTTTGGCTCATTTACGGAAGTAGCATCTGTAAGCGGAGTTTTCTCGTCCGCCGTCTTTTGTTACGCAATAGTCAGTTTGTATTCCATAATTCCGTGCAGCCGGCGAACCTGATTCAGACCGGATTTTTCGGCAAGCCAGCCGGTTCGATTTTACTTTGTAGGTGATTTTTGTGCGGGGGGCTCAATTTTTCGTAGGCCGGTGGTGTTTTTTGCCATGTGTTACGGAAATTGGAGGATTGGGTAGAGAGGATGGAATCCCGGAGGCTGGGGAAATAGTTGTCGGATTTTAGAAGGGTAATGGAAGACATAGGAAAGAAATTGAGGCAAGAAGATGTTTGTTGGGTTGTTAGGGTTTGTAGGGTTTAAAGGGTTTATTGAATTTGTTGGGTTGAAGGGTGTCTGGATGCATTCGCATTTGGCGGAAACCAGTCAAACTTATTTTGATCGGGTGTAAAGTATTACGCCTGGGATTGTGATGGGCTGAAAAAAAGGAGAGCCGGTATTCTGAGGAAAGGGGGAAAACCCCAGAGGACCGGCTTTTGACGGCCAGAGACAGGAGGGAAGTCAGCAGGGAAACTGACTTAATGGAAGTGAGGATACAGGGACAAACAGAAGAGGTGGTTGGAGATGGAATTGACAGTGGCCGTTGAGTGCTTCGACAATCTCAGCAACTATACAATATATTGATTATATTAAAAATACAATAACAATATGTAGTATTGTTAAGTAAAAAAATAAGAAAATATATGATTTTACGGTAATTAATTGAGTTCACTCTAAAAAGGTAAATATCTTGCATAAATGGATAATAATCACTATATTAAGTGGTGTAATTGGTCCTCACTATCTGAACACCCTAATTGATAGGGTTATTCATGTTCGAAGAGAACACGGGTCATTTGCAAAAGGATTTATTTGGATTGGCGGGTATGCTTTCTCCGGCATTGAAGAAATCACTTGTCAAATCCAGGGAATACCATTTTTATCATCTCATTTTTCTCAACATTGATGAGAAGCTATTCTCGGTACTTTATTCGGAGAAGAAAAGTCATCCCAATGCTCCGATTAATGCTTCGGAATAATGTAGAAGCCACCGTCAAGGAATTTGCCTGTAAGAGGTCCGGCAACGGGAAAAACTCAAGGTCAGGGGAGATTTTAAGACAGAAATGGTGATGTTCTCCCTATGGATCACCATCAATTTTGCCCGTATTTTCCGCTATGCCATGCGAACCCCGGCTGTCTTTGCCCGTATTTTATTTTTCCTTTTGCAAATTGTCAAATAACAACCAAAATATGATAACTATCTGATTCTCAAAACTATTTCCAAATTCCGTTATCAAGTTCTGAAGCGAAAATCACTTTTTTACCCAAAATACAGCCCATTTTTAAGGCCTTTTTAGACCAAACTCATACTTTAAAAATCTTGCCATTGCTAACACCGTTATTAACAGTAACATTAAATGTGTACTCTGCATATACCCCGGACTTAACCAGCAATCTTGCTATAAAGCCGATGTTAGAAGAGAATGAGAGAACGGGTCAGCCGTAGTGTTCCTTGGCAGCCTCTGCCTCGTCAAACGAGAGCGCAACAAACTCAACACTGTTGTTCTTGACGACGGGCCTGCTCGCAACGGGGATGTACATATAGTTCCTGCCATTAAGCCTGTAAAAATGTTGACAACATCGGAAAAGCACTGGCTGCCCTTGGCGATAATAACAATTTTCCGGGGTATAAAATCAATTTTAACCTCTGAAGCTCCATTGTCCGCGATCCCGAAATAAGGGACTCCCCCCTCAAGGGAACCGCATGAAATATTGAAAGAAAACAAAATACAATGTGTAAATCAAAAGCTTTTTGTAATTTTAATTGATTTATTTCCCCATTTATTGTATTAATATAAACGGCTGATGTTGAACAGAAAAAAAAATAGAAGGAAAATCCCTTTGAAAAGAGTCACGTTAAAACAAATTGCTGAAGAATTAGGCTTGTCGGTGATGACGGTTTCCAGAGCATTGAGAAATCATTCCAATGTAAACGGTGAAACGCGCCGGCGAATATTGGCGGCTGCAAATCGCCTGGGATATCGCCCAAATTATATTGCTAAAAGTTTGGTTTTGCAGAAAACCTATACAATCGGGGTTGTTGTACCGGAAATTACACACTCTTTTTTCCCCGAAGTTATCCGGGGTATCGAAGAGGTCGCTTATAATGCCGGTTATCAATTAATTTTAACACACTCAGCGGAGAACGCCGAGAGGGAAAAGAATGCAATAAGTACACTGGAAGCAAAACGGGTTGACGGGATATTAATTTCAACCGTACAGACGGTAAAAGATTATACGGTATATAAACAATTGATTAAATTAAAATTACCGGTTGTTTTTTTTGACCGCTGTGTCTACAATATCGGGGCAAGTTGTGTGAGTATAAATGACCGAGAAAGTTCTCAGCTTATCACACAGCATCTAATTGATCATGGATATAAAAAAATTGCTCACCTTAGAGGCTCCTTAAAAGTATCAATAAGCCGGGCTCGTTTAGCCGGATTCAAAAATACTTTACTGAAAAATAATCTGGAGATATATGATTATTTAATTGTTAAGGCTGGTTTTCATGAAAAGGGGGGATATAGAGCTATGAAGCAATTGTTGGCACTGCCGCATGGAAAGCGCCCCCGGGCCGTTGTGGCCATAAATGATCCTGCCGCATTTGGCGCAATGGAAGCGATTTATGAAAAGGGGCTTAAAATCCCGGAAGACATTGCAATAGTTGGATTTTCGGACGATATTCGAGCGTCGTTAATGCCAACTCCGTTGACGACTATCCGGCAGCCGGCGTACGAGATTGGAAAAGCCGCATCGCAAAAATTAATTGATATTATTGAAGGCCGAAATATAAAACCTGAAAAAATTGTAATCGACGGAGATATTATTATTCGTAAATCTTGCGGGTGCCGGTAAAAATATGCTTTCCAAGTAAAGAATCAGCATTTTTAATCGATTCTAAATAAGCAATCGAAGGATGTTACAAAAAGAACCTTCTGTATCTCCTTTAATAATAAGCATTTCTGATGAACATTTAAAATAATTTATTTTTTTAATTTTTTTCTTGACATTTTAATTTGGAAAAGATATATTATTGAATAGAAATGTTAACGATAACATTTTTCAACGCATTCCAAATAATGTAAAAGAATCACCATAAATTAAGAATTGATCATGTCTGTGAAAAATGCCAATTCTTTAAATCATTCAGATTCAATTTTATTGCTCAAACCGGGAGAGGAGGTGTTGCCCCAAATTTACGCGTGAATTGTGTGGACAGAATATGAATTAAAAAGGATGGGAGGTGAGGCTTAGTCATCCAAGGGGGGAAGGCTATATTGAAAATATTTTTTGAAGTAACTAAATTGATGGAGGAAACAGCAATGGAATTTTTAAAGAGATTTAAATTCGGAGTATTTATTTTTGTACTCACTATTATGACTGCCGGTTTAATGTATGCGCAAACACCCGTCGGGGGTCCTTATCAACCAGATTCATCTACAGTATTACTGTTACATTTCGATGGTAATTTGAACAATGTATCCGAGTTTTCTGCCGATGGAGTCGGACACGGGAAATTATACTATGTCCCCAATTCGCCGCTTGGATTGGGCCAATGCTTGCGGATCGATAACGATTCCCAAAGTGATTCCTCGTATGTTACTGTGGCCGATACCGCCGCGTTAGATTTGACGGGTGATTGGACAATAGAAGGTTGGATCAACATCTTTACTTTTGGAGAAACATCGGACGATTGGCGCTGGGTGCCCCGTTTAGTAATGAAACCCGGCGGTGATACATTCTGGCTTCCGAATTACTTTGTTGAGATGTGGGGAGATGGTCGGAGGTTTGAATGTGGCTATAATGTTCAGGGACAGTATTTATGGCCGAAAGTGGTGTCTCCAAATAATGTATTGGTACCGGGACAATGGCTTCATCTGACCTTTATCCGGGATACCTCGCGGCATTTACTGATTTTACTCATCCATAATGCCGAACGTAAGTTAGTGGTTTTTAATGTAAGTTCCTATGATCCGGTTACCGACAATCCGCCTACAGTAACCACGACGCCGGTTAATATTGGTTATGGCGGCGGCGGCGGTGATTCATGGTTGGACGGTTTTGTGGATGAGATTCGCATTAGTAATGTCGTGCGGCAATTTCCGATTCCGCCAATCATCACCAATGTGACTCAGCTAAACAACCAGACGGCGGACGTGGCGTCCTACGACATTAACGCTAAGATTTACACCCTCTTTTCAACCACGGTGCAGAGTGCCGTTATTCATTATAATACAGGAAGCGAGTGGCAGGAAATACCCATGACACCCGGTGCAGACAGCACTTATACGGGTGTGATTCCTCAACAGCCGGTGGGTTCCGTTATCAGTTATTATGTGAAGGCGACGGATGATTCCGGCATGGTATTCACTCAGCCGGCTTACGCCGAAACGGATAGCAGTTACTACACCTTCGGCATTTATAAGCCGAACTCCGAGACCCTTGATCTTTCTTTTGAAGCGGGAACCGGCGCGCCCACAGATGGTTCTGTCCTTGGGAATAAAGTGACAATGGTCGGTAATCCCACCTATTCGACGGATGCCGCGGTCGGCAATTACGCCATTGCTCTGGACGGTGATTCGAGTTATCTGGAAGTGGATTCGCCGTTTCTTTCAAGCCCGGAGTTTACAGTTGATTTTTGGTTCAATGCGGATTCGACACAGGATTACTGTCGGCTTATCAACCGGCCGATTGCCTCTGACAATTGGTATCAAAACACGTATCAGGTCAGGTTCAACCCCGACAGCAGATTGTATGCGGGTTCCTGGAATGAGACGGAGGGTTATGTTTCGGTAGCTCTGGAAGATTCCATTGAGCTTGGGAAATGGTATCATGTGCTGTACGAAGTAAGCGCGGCACCGGAAGGCGATACGGCTAAATTCTATGGAATTTTGCAACTGCGTGATGCCAATGATGTGTTTCTGTCTCAGGGATATTTTGCATTTAATGATACGGTCGTGCAAGCGATGGCGCCTCTGCGCATTGGGTACGCCGCCGGAAGACCCCATTTCGCAGGGAAATTTGACAACATTAAAATCTATAATTACGCCGAGGCAGGACTCACCCCAACATCGGTTGAGACGAAAAACGGTTCGGAAATTCCGATGCGATTTGGATTATCACAGAATTATCCCAATCCATTCAACCCGACCACCGCCATAAACTATTCGGTAGCGAGGTACCAGAATGTGACGATCGTAGTGTATGATTTAATGGGTCGGAAAGTGAAGACACTTCTCAATAAAAAAGTGGTCCCCGGAAAATACACTATCCGTTGGGACGGCACAAATGAATTGGGTCGAAAGGTGGCAAGCGGCCTGTATTTTTACAAAATGAAATCTGGTAAAATGGTTAATATTAAGAAAATGCTGTTAATGCGATAAATGATTCATTCGATACAGGGGCTGGTTCAGCCGCGAGTCAGCCCCTGTAAAGAATTATATAGGAATAATATTATGCAAAAAAAATACCTGATGCTTGTTTTGAGTCTGTTTGTTTTATCAGGATTAGGTTTTATTGCATTCAGTTGTAGTACCGGTGTGGAAGGTTCGCCTGATCCGGGGATTTTGCGGGTCACATTGCAATCAGATCCGGCAGATACGTTTATTGTCATTATTAAGGATACCATTACCGTTTCCAACAGTGACAGCTTCGGCGTAACGGTTTTTCAGGGAAAGGTCTATCATGACCGCGATTTTGCGCTTCTTTTTAAAAGCACAAGAAGCTATCGCACAGAAGATCTTGTTTACAACATCATTAAGAGAGAAAATGATGCCTATCGGAAATATATTATTTATGAATCGTATGTGCCCCCGGGCGATTATGACAGGCTGGAAATAGGGTTTACCGCGAGTCTTTTAAAAATCGGAAATTTTGAAATTCCGGTGAATCTTCCCAAAAATTCAAATTTGCTTCTAAAGCTGCCTTACACATTTAAAGTATTTGAGGGTGGCGTAACTGAAATAAATCTGCAAATAAGCCCTTTTAAATCCGTGCACCGTTATCGGGATTCCTACTTATTTACGCGAGTCGTTCAAATAAACGGAGTCCATTATTATGAATAATAGGGATTGATATGAAAGAGTTTTTAAAGTTAACTATCCTATTGTTACTTGCTTTTTTATTGATGTTTGCAACCGCTTGCCAGAGGAAAACATCTCCGGCATCGCCTGATCTTCTGCCCAATACGACACTTGCGAATATTCCAATCGCAAACGATAGCCTTTTTGCTTTGGTTACACTCTATTGGGACGGAGAGGATAATGATGGTTATATCGCGGGATTTCAATATCGCTATATCACCCGCCATTTATTCAAAGGAGATTCGGTTGTTCAAAACTGGACCCAAACAAAAAAAACAAGTTTAACAATTCCATTTGAATCAAGTGACAGTTTGAATTATCAGAGATTTCAGGTCCGTGCGATAGACAACAAAGGGGGTGTCGATCCGACGCCTGCCGAGAAATGCTTTTATACAAGAAGAACCATTCCTCCCGTTACAAAAATCATATCTCCTCAAAACGATCAGCAATTCTTTGCGATCGATCATACAACAGATTGGTGGCAGGGGATTCAATTGAGTTTTACGGCTTCAGATAAAGATGGCAAAGTCGTGGAATATGCTTGGGCGATTGATAATGGTGATTGGAATTGGACACAGGATACAACCTTGTATATTACGCCGGATCAATTTAATCCGTTGGAGGGAAAACATACAATCCGCGTAACGGCACGTGATAATACAAACCTAATTGACTTAAAAGGTGCCTCAACTACGATTACGTTGATTAAGCCGACATTTAAGAAAAAAATTCTAATTGTGGATGAAACAGATGAAAAAAGTTTTCCTTTTGGGGTTAATTCCAGTGATGAAGACGTGGACAATTTTTATGCGGATATTTACAGCACCCCGGACTCGTGGGATTTTATCAAGCGAGGGATGCCGCCAAAGGATACACTCGGCCAATATCAATTAGTGGTCTGGCATGCGGACAACAGTTACAGCAGCCCCAATAATTATCACAAACTCCCCGATCACATCGCCGATATCGAGGATTATCTCAACGTGGGCGGTAACTTTATTATGAGCGGCTGGCGAATTCTGAAGTCCTTCGCACCCACACAGTCTTTCCCGCTTAGTTTTGAGGAGGGCACGTTTGTCCACGATTATCTGCACATTAATATCGCGGATGAAACACCGCTTGTTCCCAGCGATTTTACGGGTGCCGTAGGTGTCGGGAATTTTAGCGATATCAAGGTCGATTCCGTTAAACTGGCCGACGCTTTTCCCTATTTCGGCAAATTGGCGCAGATTAATATTATGCCGGCGCGGGCAGGATTTACGGACATCATGTATACCTATAAAAATGCGAATGACAGTCCGCTTGTTCAATTTAGGGGAAGAGCTTGTGGACTTCGCTATTATGGTACGAGTTTTAACGTGGTGGTATTGGGCTTTCCTGTGTTTTTTATACAGAAAACAGATGCAAAGATTTTGGCAAGCGAAATTCTGCATAGTTTAGGCTTTTAATAGTCCAAAAAGTAATCACATTTAAGGAGATAGTGCTTTGCGTGCCGTCAAAATTCTAATGATTATTACAATATCATTCATTTGTGCCTCCCAGTCTTTTGCAGGCAATACAGGTAAAATATCAGGAACGGTTACTGACAAACAAACAGGTGAACCCTTAATTGGGGCAAATGTACGAATCAAAGGCACTAGATTAGGCGCCGCAGCCGATTTGAAAGGCCGCTATTTCATTTTGCAAGTGCCTCCCGGAACGTATGAGGTAGTAGCCAATTACATTGGGTATCATGTCATGAGGGTGAAAAATGTTAAGGTTTTTGTTGATTTAACTACTCGGATTGATTTCAAACTTACATCAGAGGCAATAAAGTTTCCAAATTTAGTAGTAATCGCAAAAGAGCCAATGGTTCAGCCGGATATTACGTCGACCCGCCAAAAAACGACGAGGGAAGAAATAAAAGCAACGCCCGGCATGGAGAGAAGTGCCGATATTTTCAAGCTTTACGGCGGCGCCATCGTTGATGCTGCCCCTCAAACCCTGCAGTTGGAAAACGGTGTGCAGCTTCAGGTTCGGGATGAAAGCCTGAAAAATATTCATATTCGAGGCGGCCGTGGGGGAGAGATTCTATACCTGGTGGATGGGATGCCGGTCACGCACCCCATTTATGGCGGACGGGATGTGTTAGACTTAAATGTAGTGGATGTGCAGGAAGTCGAATTATTAACCGGTGCATTTAATGCCGAATATGGACAGGCGCAATCCGGTGTGGTGAATATTACCACACGCTCGGGCGGGTATAAATTTAGGGGCGGCGTACAATACAAGACCGATAGATTGAGGATGTTAGGTGAATCTTATGACAAACATTACGCCACACTTTATATGGGAGGGCCTGATCCCATTAGTAATCGATTGTTGCCTTCAATCGGAGTAAACATTCCAGGCAAAATTTATTATTTTATCTCTACCGATGTAGATTTAACCAATACGCCTTATGATAATCACCGTAATCGGGGCAAAATGTCTATATTCGGTCTGAAAATAGGAGAAAGACAGAACAACACCGGAAATTTAAACACTAAAATAAACTGGCAAATTTCCAATGCCACTAAATTAGTCTTTAATTATCATGGCACCTGGCTGCGCTGGGATAATTTCAACTGGCTCTGGAAATATTATCCGAATCACATCGCCAGCTATTTACGAAATAATAACAACGCGTCTCTGCAATTTGTGCATACCCTTTCAAAGTCGACTTATTATACGCTTAATCTCGGCTATCTTTCGGTGGCTTACCAGGGTTCTTTCAACGGCAAACGACCGACGGATTTCTGGTCGTTTTTCAAAGACGGAAAGAAATACAACTATTCTGATTATGTGAATCATTTTACAGGCGCGCCCGATTCACTCGAAACCAGCATTAAAGAGCCCGAGGTAGATCCCCTGAACGGATTTTATGATAAATTGGGTTTTGAAAATATATGGAGAAATGATTTCACGCGTACGTACACATTTAAGGGAGACATCACCTCCCAGATCAATTCCAAAAATCTTGTAAAATCAGGTATCGAGGTTAATTATAATGATCTTCAATATGTTGACATTCAGGATGCCGGTGTAAAGTTATCCAATTATGGGATGTATCGGTTTAAACATGAGGCCTATTTTCCTGCGCCTCCGGGGCCGTTTAAAGAATTGGGCCAAAATCGATGGGTCTTTTATGTGAAACCCCTTATTGGAGGTGCTTACCTTCAGGATAAAATTGAAACACAGGGCTTAATCATCAATGCGGGTGTCCGGCTGGATTGGTTTGTGCCCGGAAAATCCATCAGAAGAAAAGCCTGGAAAGAGGCATGGCAGGCGGCCACTGGGTTGAAACCCAATTGGAGCTGGCTAAGGTACAAGATCAGTCCGCGTTTCGGCATCTCATTTCCGATTTCCGTGAAAACAGTGGTGTACTTTTCTTACGGGCATTTTAATCAATTGCCGGAACTTCAGTTTTTCTATCGTGATCCTTATACAGGTTCTTTCACCGGGAATCCCCATCTCGATTATGTGCAGACCATTCTTTATGAATTTGGGTTTACGCATCGATTGGCTAAAAACTGGGCGATCGATATCAAGAGTTACACAAAAGATATTTCAAAGCAGGTTGGAACCACGCAATTGCGGGCTGCACTAGGGCTGCCCGTCTATCTGTACGATAATAATGGCTATGGCCGGGCACGCGGAATCGAATTTGATCTCAGAAAGCGGTATTCTCATTTCACTTCCGGAAGAATTTCGTATACCGTGCAATGGGCAAACGGTTATTCCTCTTCTGCGTTTGAAGATTATATTCGATCGATCAATGATTTTCCGAAACCGATACGAGAGAGGCGATTGAACTGGGATATTCGCCATCAAGTCGTTTTACAGGCGGCCATTGCCTCGCCCGAAAATAGGCATATGCATCTGTTTGGCCTGACAATACCGGATAAATGGGACATCACCATCCTGTCGAGATTTTCCTCGGGCCAGCCGTACACCCCCGGAACGCACGATCCTGTAGTAGCCCAGAAAACGGAGAATTCCAAAACGGGACCGCCATCGATGACAGTTGATCTTAAAATTAACAAATCTTTTAATGTCGCCAATCTCAAACTTTCCGTTTTTGCGGATATTTTCAATGCACTCAATCTAAAAAATGTTCAGATTGCCTATGGATTTAATCCCTGGACCGGTAAACCGTTTAAGTACGGAGATAAAATTCAGGATACACACCAATACTACAATTGGTATACCATGTATCGCTTAATGGATCCCCGTCAGTTTTCTACCGGAAGGCATGCAAACATTGGATTGCGGATAGATTGGTAATAATTTTATGTCTAAAAAAACAATCCTTTTTAGTTTCCTTATGGTGTGTATCGCGGCAAACACCTTGTGGGCACAGTTGGCGACGCTTGATTGGAAATTACACAATGTTGGGAAAGTGCGTCAGGTGATCACCAATACGGGCGGAATGAATGCGAAATTTGATATTTTATTCGACTATCCGGGGCTGATCAATTGCGAGTTTCCGCCCAATAGTTATGAAGAGCATCTGACCGAGGGCGGTATCTGGATTGGCACGGTTGTCGGAAAGGACACACTGGTTTCCGTGGCTCAGGGTGAAGCCTCACCCAGAGAGTTTTTCCCGTCGGATGCGCCGTGGGATACGATTTGGGTTGTGAACAAAGGGAATACTGTTAATATACCCTATTGGCCCGGTTATGTCGGCGTCTCCGATCAGGATTTCGTCTGCAGATACAGCGATTACAGTCCCGCCAGCCTGAAAGTCAGCGGCCACATCCCCCTTTATCTGGATGTCATTCAAACCAGTTACGCTTGGAGTGCCCATCCGCTGGACGAATTTATTGTCTTTAGATATTATATCATTCCGACCAAAACAGACTTGCATCAGGTGTATCTGACGAGCTGGATCAACGGAAATGTGGGGTATTCCGAAGCTCCCGGTTTTGGGCTTGACGACGTTTCCTTTTTCAGGCGGGACAAGATGTTATCGGTGACCAAAGATCTCCCGGGCGGGGCGGACGGGACGGCGATCAGTCCGGTGGCCGCCAAAATTTATCCGACTTCGAATGAAGCGCATGCCTTAAAACTGACCTACATCTGGTATAACGGGCGTATGCAGGGATTGCCCCCCCGGGATGCGGATCGATATGCCCAGATGTCGAAAGGGATCATTATGCAGGACCAGGCGAGTACGGGAGACGGAACCAAATCGATGGTGTCGATGGGGCCGTACGATATTAGTGTGGGCGATACACTGCATCTGATGGTCGGGCTTATCCTGGGCGAAGGGCTGAAAGGGGTCTACCAAAATGCGGACTATCTGGATTGGTTGGTGAAACAGAATTTTAGGGTGCCTTCGCCGCCGCCTTCTCCGCATTTGCGTGTGGAGTCAAAAAACAGACGGATCACATTAAAATGGGATCCTCTGCCCGGCGACCTAAATCCGGAGACTTACATTGACCGGTACAGAGCCGACAAAGATACATTGCCGTTTGAGGGATACAGAGTCTATAAAAGCACACAGAGTGCCACAGGCCCCTGGACGTTATTGGCGGAATATGATTTACCGGATGATGCCTTTGGCCCCAATACGGGTCTCATGCACGACTATACGGACGTCGGTTTATTGAATAATCTGGACTATTATTACGCCGTAACGGCCTTCGCGAAGCCGGATACGGCCATCGGTTTTCCTTCTCAGGAGTCCAGTCTTAATGCAAACGCCGTTAAAGCGGTGCCCGGCACGCCTCCGCCCAACACGGTGGGTAAAGTCGCGGTTGTCCCCAATCCTTATCGCGGGGACAGGGCTTATAATTCATATAATCCGCCCTGGGAGAAACCTGCCAGCACGCGCGCCCGCTGGATGGAGCAGGACCGGCGGATTCAGTTTATCAATCTGCCCGCCCAATGTGAAATTAAGGTTTACACGCTGGCCGGAGATTTGGTTGCCACGATCCCCCACAACGATCCCGATAAAGGCTACGAAGATTGGAATCTTACCTCTTATGTGGGACAGGCGATTTCCAGCGGCATCTATCTGTTCGTGGTCAAAGACGTAAAATTAAAAAATGTTCAAGTGGGAAAATTTGTGGTCATAAAATAAAGTGTGGATCGAATCGATGGTTAAGCAAACGGTCAAACGAATAAACGTCCTGCTTCTGGGATTCCTTGTACTGGGAATTTCAAATCAGGCTTCAAATGCGCAGAATTATTTGTCCAGCCTTTCTGCGACAAAAAACGATCCGCTTTATACCACCTATGCGGCCGCTTTAAACCGGTCGGAGTTTGTGATTGATGAAGGTTACCACTTCGACTGGTACGCGCCGGATAAGGCAATCAGTTTTAAAAATGAGAAGGCTGGCAGTCTCGCGTTGGGATTCAAACTGAACGGTTTTTTTCAGTATCGGCTGGGCGAGGTTTACCGGGAACCGGTTGTGACCACCTCCTACAGCGATCTGGTACGCTATTATTATTATCCGTTCGAAAACATCCGGGTGGAGGTCTTTTTTCTGGTCTACAGTTCCC
>CAZMRE010000005.1:19424-34334 GCA_964568545.1 uncultured Deferribacteres bacterium
CTCACGCCGCCTCAGACGCAGCAAATTATAGTGCACAATGGCAACGACTCAGAAATTCTAACCGAAGAGGCGCCCAAATGGGGCGAGACCAGTCCCAACATTCCGGGAAACGGCTATCAGGGATGCGAATTGGGCAATTTTAATTCTCCTGCAATTGCCGAGGGGGATTCGTTTCAGGTCATTTTTACTTCTCTTGCAACGGGCGAACAGGGCACCGGCAAGGGTATCATTCCGGCGCTTCCGGCGGAAAAGGGTGTAAACGTTAATATTCAATTGAAGAAAACGGCTTTTCCTCCCGTGCCTCAAAAAGTAAAAGCGACCTTTTACGGTGGCCGTACGGCCTCTATTCAATGGAAAAAAGAGAAAGGGTGCACTTACAGCCTTTACCGGCGCAATGCTCGGACAGAAAAAGGGAACTATAAACGAATTGCAGCCGGCATTAGGGATTCCCTCTTCTACGATTTTACTTTGGACAGCAGTGAAAAATACGGATACATTGTGATTGCCCGGGACAGTGCCGGGCGGTTTTCCGGACATTCTGCGGACGTCAATAATTTGGGCAGCGCTGATTTTTTAAGCGATGTTTCAAACGACAGCCTCTCCGGCAGAATCCCCGGCGGCAGTCTAAAAGTGCTGGCGCTGCAAAAGAATTTCACTATTCCCCCTGGAGGAAGTGCGCATCTCCGGATCCTGCGCGGCGCGGCCAAAGCGACGCGAGGGAAAGATAGCCTGATTTCCGATTGTCGAAAATTGCGACAAATTGATTTAAATCAATTTGTGAAAGAAGATGAGCAGATTTACAGCCGGATTCCGAGATTAAACTTTACAAACGGGGATTATAAAATGATGTATTGGAGTGCCTTTTCGATGATGCGCCAGTGCATGCTGCCGCCGGAGGGTCAGTCTTCATACAATTATTATGTCTTTTCAAGAGAACCCACCTGGGGATGGGGACACGGCGGCCAGGTTTTCCACGAAAGTCTCTCGATGCTGGCGTATGTGTTTATGGATCCTTTGAGCGCCATGAATTCTCAACGCATCTATATGGAGCGGCAGTGGAAGAACGGGTACATCAATTATCGCACGGGCCCTTATCTGAATGAAACGATTCCTTATCATAATCAATACACGACTTCGGCGCCGTGGTTTAATTGGGAAAATTGGGAGATTTTTAAAGTCAGTCAGGATACGGTTTTTTTGAAGGAAGCCTATCAATCGGGCAAAAAGTTTTATCAATTTTGGCTGAACAACCGGGATGCCAACCACGACGGCCTCTGTGAGTGGGGTGCCCATGCTGTCCTGGAATCCGTACGAGACGGGAAGGTGGCCGTCTGGGATCAGGTGGGCTGGCCGAGCAATTTTGATGCTCTCGATCTTAATGCGATGTTGGTCAATGAGGCACAATCACTGGAGAAAATGGCGCAAAAATTGGGATATTCAAAAGATTACGACTATTGGAAGCAGGAAGCGGCGGCTCGCACAGATTCCATTAATCGTTATATGTGGGACTCCCAAACGGGTTTTTACTACAACATCAACAAAAATGATCACAGTTTTACCTTTAAAACAGCAGATGATTTGAAACGTATGGAAATGATCGGGTTTCTGCCGCTGTGGGCGGGGATTGCGGGAAAAGCACAGGCGAAAAAGTTGATGCAGCATCTGACCAATTCCCGGGAATTCTGGCGGAAATTCGGCATTCCATCGCTTTCGGCGGCGGACAGCTATTACCAGCCCATGGGATACTGGAACGGCCCGGTTTGGGTCCAATGGCAATATCTCATTTTTAGGGGACTTCTGCGCTACGGGTACGAGGATAAAGCCCGGCAACTGACGGAAAATGTCTTCAGTAATGTCATTCATCAGCTCAAAACCAGCCACTATTTTTGGGAATTATACAGCCCGGATAATTACCGGGCGGGATTTCATAAAACATATATCTGGACGGGGATCGTGGCGCGTATGTTGTTGGATACTCAAAATTTGTCTCAGGAAGTAAAAAAAAAATGAAAAAATGATTTCGAGAGACTTTGTTTTGAACCAAAACTATCCGAATCCTTTTAATCATAAAACAACCATTCGTTATCGTCTGTTTGTATCGACAACGATAAGAATTTCGATTTTTAATATTCTGGGTAAGAGGGTAGTGACCCTTGTGAAAGGTTTTAAAAATGCAGGTCAATACAAAGTGGATTGGGATACTTCTATTGTCCCGAACGGCGTTTATTTTGTTCGGATGCAGACGAATTTATTTTCTGTGGCCCGCAAAATGCTTGTCGTAAAATAAGGTACTTCAAAAACAGGAAATATTATGCTGAAATTAAATAGACTATTGTTTTGCGTGGTGGGTATTTTAATTTACGCAAGTTCCTTATTTGCCCAGCAGAGGGTTTCACTGGATTGGAAACTGCATAATGTGGGCCAGGTCCGGCAGCTTGTCACCAATATGGGCACCTTGTGGCGCGGCCAAACAAACTATCCGGGTCTCATTTATTGCGAATTTCCTCCTAATAGCGATGAAGAGCATATTGGCCAGGGAGGGATTTGGATCGGGGCGATTACACCCGAAAACGATACGTTGGTATCGGTCACTACGGGCTGGGGTTCGGATAATGAGTTTTTCCCGAGCGCTGCACCCTGGGATACCGTTTGGGTGGTTAGCAAAGGGGATACGGTCGATATTCCCTATTGGCCGGATTATGTGGGGGTTTCCGACCAGGATTTCGTCTGTCGATATACCGATTATGGGCCGTCCAGTATGAGAATCAGCGCTCATAAACCCCTTTATCTGGATGTTATCCAAACCAGCTACGCCTGGAGTTCAAAACCGCTCGATGAAATGATTGTGTTCAGGTATCACATTATCGCGACGAAATTTGACCTGAATAAGGCGTATATCGCATTTTGGCTGGACGGAAATGTCGGTTATCGCGGACAGGGTTGGAATTTTGCCCTTGATGATTATTCGATCTATTATAAAGAACGGCATTTGGGCATTGCAATGGATAGTCCCGGCGGTTCGGATGGAACGGCTTACAGCCCGATCGGCATTAAGATTTATCCCCCCCAAACCGTCGCCAAGGATTCTCTGCGCTGGACATTTAACTGGTATCCGAATCAAACCCTGCCCAACCGAGATCCCCTGCGGTACAAAGATATGGCAGCCGGAAAAATCATGCAGAACCAGCAGATCGCCAATGGCTCCCAATTCATTGTTTCGTTTGGCCCCTTTAACCTGACTGCGGGTGATACGCTTAATTTAATCGTGGGTGAGATTCTGGGGGACGGCCTGAATGGCGTTTTAAAGAATTCGGATCAATTGAATTGGCTGGTGAACCAAAATTTCAAGGTGCCTTCGCCGCCGCCGAATCCGCCCCTGCGCGTCGAAACGAGGAATCACAAGGTCATTTTAAACTGGAGGCCCCGGCCGGAGGATGTCGATCCGGAGACTTACACGGATCCCTATCGAGCGGACAGTGTGACTCAGCCGTTTGAGGGATATCGGGTCTATAAAAGCACCCAAAGCATAACGGGTCCGTGGACGCTATTGGCAGAATATGATTTGAAGGATAATGTATTTGGTCCCAATACCGGCCTTGAACATGACTATACGGATATCGGGTTGCTGAACAATCTGGACTATTATTACACCGTAACGGCCTTTTCAAAACCGGATACGGTCATCGGTTTTCCTTCCCAGGAGTCCAGCCTGAATGCGAACGCCATAAAGGCAGTGCCGGGCACGGCTCCACCGAAAACAATTGGCAAAGTGGCGGTTGTGCCGAATCCGTATCGCGGCGATGTGGCTTACAACACGTACAATCCGCCGTGGGAAAAACCGGGAGGAACGCGCGCCCGCTGGATGGAGCAGGACAGGCGAATTCAGTTTATCAATCTGCCCGCCCAGTGTGAGATTAAGATCTACACGCTGGCTGGAAATCTTGTCGCCACAATTCCCCACAACGATCCGAATAAAGGCTACGAAGACTGGAATCTGACCTCTTATGTGGGACAGGCGATTTCCAGCGGTATTTACTTGTTTGCGGTTAAAGATATTAAGACGGGCGGTGTACAGCTTGGCAAATTTGTGATCATTAAATAGCGGTTTAAAGAGAGAGGTAATCATTAATGTTAAGACGAAACAGGCTGTTACTCCTGATGTTTGTCCTGCTTTGGGCCCCGGCCGGCTCACTTTTTGCCCAATGGACCCACCTTGACTGGAAAATGCACAATGTCGGAAAAGTGCGGCAGGTGATTGTCAATACGGGTGCCTTAAATGCGATAGACGTCAACGGCTTCAGCAAATACGGCTATCCGGGATTGATTAATTGTGAGTTTCCGCCCAACAGCAATGAGGAGCACATTTATCTGAGTGGTTTTTGGGTGGGCGCCGTTACCGACGCCGGTGATACGCTTGTTTCGGTGACCAAGACCCATTTTACACCCGATGAATTTTACCCGACCAATGCCGTTTGGGATACGATCTGGGTGGTTTCAAAAGGGGATACCGTTAATATTCCTTACTGGCCAAATTACGTGGGCGTATCGGATCAAGATTTTGTCTGCCGATACAGTGATTACAACGTTCTGAATATTAAAAATCATACACCGCTTTATCTGGAAGTGCTTCAAACCAGTTATGCCTGGAGCTCGCCGCCTTTGGATGAATTTATTGTTTATCGATACGATATTATTCCGAAAAAACTAAATCTGAATAAAGTGTTCATTTCCATCTGGCTGCACGGCGAAGTGGGAAATATCCGTGCGGCCGAGAATTACCTCGATGAGTACTCTCTGTACTTTCCCAAGTATCAAATGATCGTTGATGAGGATGTAAAAGGCGGGGATGACGGCGATGCCATCAGTCCCATCGGGATGGAAATATTATCGCCGCGCGACAGCACCTTACGATGGTCGTTTAAATGGTATACCCATGAGGGTCTTGCGGCGTTGGCCAGAGACCCAAACCGGTACCGGGACATGTCCGGCGGTGAAATTATGCAAGACCGCATGGAACCGGCCAGGGCACACATGGTGCTTTCATTTGGTCCGTTTGAACGGGTAAAAGTGGGGGATACGCTTCATTTTGAAATGGCTGAAGTGTTGGGATACGGCATGAAGGATTTGATGGAAAATGCAAAATATCTGGAATTTCTAAGAGCAAAAAGATACAGGGTTCCTTCTCCGCCTCCAAAACCGCTTCTTAAAATTACGATAAAGAGTCATGAAGTGCACCTTAGCTGGAAGCCCGCCGGCCATGACAATCCGGAAACGTATCAGGACGCCTATCGCGGAGACAAGGAAAAGATCCCTTTCGAGGGCTATCGACTGTACAAGAGTACACAAAGCATCACAGGCCCCTGGACTTTATTGGCGGAATACGATTTACCCAATGATGTTTATGGTTCAAATACGGGTCTTGAACACGACTACACGGATGTTGGGTTATTAGATAACATGGAATATTACTATTCTGTCACGGCATTTTCAAAACCGGATACGGTCACAAATTTTCCTTCGCAGGAATCCAGCCTGAATGCCAATGCCAGAATTGTGATTCCCGGGACAGAACCCCCTAAACGCCTTGGAAAAGTAATCGCCGTTCCCAATCCGTATCGCGGGGATGCCAATTATAATGCGTACAACCCCGAGTGGGAGAAAAATCGGCCGGGACGCCCATGGATGGAGCAGGATCGGCGCATTCAATTTGTTAATTTGCCTGCCCGGTGTGAAATTAAAGTCTATACTTTGGCCGGAGATCTGATCACCACAATTCTACACAGTGATCCGAATAAAGGTTATGAAGACTGGAATCTGACCTCTCACCAGGGGCAGGCGATTGCCAGCGGCATTTATCTGTTTACAGTAAAGGAGACCCAAAATAATACGATTCAGGTGGGCAAATTTGTGGTGATAAAGTAATTGCTGAAAATAACAAAAATTGGAGTTTATGAGATGTCCAAAAAAATAATCCTTGTCCTGTTGCTTTTCCCGAGTTTGTTGTTTGCTCAATACCAGCGTCCGGGAAGTACAGATGCGCAGTTTTTAAAAATCGGCGTGAGCGCCAGAGCCGAAGCCATGAGCGGTGCCTATATCGCCGTCGTTACCGGGGCAGAAGGCACTTATTACAATCCGGCGGCATTGGCGAGAATAAACGGGAGCGACGTTGTGTTTAATCATACCAAATGGTTTGCAGGGATTAACCATGATTTTGTGGCTGCCGCACATACGTTTGAGCGTTATGGCACATTCGGAATTTCAATGACCGCCTTGTACACCGATGCAATGAAAGTTCGAACGCCGCTTCAGCCCGACGGCACGGGTGAAACGTTTTATGCCAATAATTATCGTGTGGGCATCAGCTATTCCCGATATTTGACCGACCGGGTTACTTTTGGCGGAACCCTGAATTACATTAATATGTCGCTCTATTCCGGTTTTTCGGCCAATGCTTACTCGGTTGATATCGCCATTTTGTACACGACCCAATTTCACGACTTCCGTTTCGGCATGAAGATTGCCAATTTTGGCTCGGAAGTTAAATATGTGAATGAATCCTACCCGCTTCCCACGAACTTTAATTTTGGCCTGGCCGTGAATGTGATCGATGCTCCTGGCCAAAAACTGCTGATGAGTTTTTCAGCTCTGAAACCCAATGATGGGCAGCCCTTGGGTAAGGTCGGGGCTGAATGGAATTACCGCAATACGGTATTTGTCAGAACAGGCTATCGGATCAATTACGATGTGGCCGGTTATTCTTTCGGAGGGGGCCTTCTGATGCACATTCAGGCATTTCAATTAAGACTTGATTATTCTTTTAGTAATTTCATTTTGCTCGGAGGCGCGCATCGGTTCGGCATTGGACTTTCGTTTTAGTGTATCACAACTGAGATTTTCGTTTTTTTGTGCGAAAACAAATAATTATCGTCTGAACGGAAATCGGCAATATTTGAGTCTTACTGTAAGTGCGGGGATCCCGACTGGTTGAGAGAAGCGGTAAACTTCTTGTTTTTTATAAAATTGTGATCCACGGCGCATTTACAACTTTGCCATTCGTTCCTCATCTACCGCAATGATATTTAAAAAAGAGGCGTTTTTGTTCAGACCCTAATTAAATATTTTTAGCAGGGTTTACAAGATAAACAAGCTTTTTTAGAATAATTATTTGAATCCTGTAAAAAAATAAATTTAAGTACTTAGAAACAATCCAAAGGAGAGAATTTTTCTCAATGGCTAAGCGATATGAGCGGATTTATAGAAGGAAAATTGGACTAACGTTCAGTATTATGGGTATTGTTTTGTGGTTAAGCATAAGTGTCTTTGCACAATCGTCTTATCCGATAAAGACAGAGTGGCGCTCACCAGACGGCAGCAAACCCACAAGTTATGCAGAATGGAAGGCACGCTGGGATGCACAGCATAAAAAAATTGGGGGTGAAGTAATATATCGTTCGGGGGTAATGGAATCCTCAAAAGCGGACTCTTTTATATTCGGAAATGACTATGCTTATTTCAAAGGGTTTGTAAGACACGGTAATAATACTGAATGCAAGGACTTGCCGCCCGTGGCAAGTTTCATTGTTTTGCTCAAGGGCAATGATAATAAAATCCTTACTGATGAATCTCCTCGATGGAGTTTTGGGGACCCAAATATCAGCGGGATGGGTTGGTACGGAATTGAATTGGGAAATTTCTTCGAACCAGAGGTTTCAGTTGGGGATTCATTTGAAGTGATTTTTTCTTGTTATAATAAAAAAATTGGGTTTGAACAGGGTATCCACAAGGATGAGATTACATCACTGCCGCTGCTATTGGCACTTCCAACAACTCTTCAATTAAATCGTGCCGATATTCCTTTACCTCCCGCCGGCCTCAAACTTAACAGGGAAGCGTCTCAAATCGAAATTGACTGGAAACAGCAACCGGGATTAAGTTATTCTATTTACCGAAGAGATTTGAATGATACGTTGGTTTTGCATTTTCCTCGCTATCAATATGAGAAAGTAGCTGAAGGTATTATTGATTCATGTTTTATTGACAGCACTATTGTTAATGGCGCAAACTATGGATACATCCTTTTTGCCAAAAAACTTTCTACAGGGCTTAGCAGCGGCCGGTCGCAAGAAGTTCGAGAAACCCCAAAATATTCTCGTGTCAGAGCAATTCTTGTTCAGCCCGAATTGTACCCGGGTATAAAGGTAGAACTTTCTAAAATAATTTCAGATTGGGAGGAAGAGGGGAAAGACATACAGGTTGTTGTTTATGACATGCAATACCGGAGCTGCCAGGCTTTAAGGGACACTTTGAGGTCTATTAAAGGATTGACAGGGGCACTGTTGATTGGCAATTTCCCCATACCCTGGTATCAAACGGGGCATTGTACGAAAGATAGCTGCACTCATTATCAGGAATTTCCAGCGGATTTGTACTACATGGATTTGGATGGAATTTGGCAGGATAATTATCATCATGAAAAAGTGAACGGCCCTATGATACCAGGGGGCGATGGAATTTTTGATACTCACAAAGCGGACTATCCTAGAAGCACGGAAGCCCCTGAAATTGTGATTGGAAGAATTTTGCCCACCCCCGGAATGGGAGATCCTATAGAAATCACAAATTTTTATTTAGATAAATGCCATCGTTATAGGCATAACATTGGCGATATCAGGCAAGATTTTAAAGCATTGGCTTATGAAGACGATGATTGGAAAAGTTGGGGAAATGACATAGCTAATGATGATATTAGCCTTATTTATAACAATTACCTTTCCATTAATGATATTAATTTAACATCAGCGTCAGATTATCAAACACGCCTTGATGAGCATTACAGTCTCATTCACCTGTGGGTTCATTCCTGGCCACAGGGACATTCGTTTAAAATTGAAAATGGCGCAAAATGGGAAGCATTTTATAATTATCAAATTTTAGCGGCCCATGCAAATGCTAATTTTTACAACCTATTTGCATGCGGAAACAGCCGGTATATTGAAGATAAAAATTGCGCTGCTGTTTATGCACTCCAGACGAAGGATGGGATAAATACAATCGGAACCACAAACAGCGGCGGTATGCTGGATTATGATTATTTTTATCATCGCCTTGCCGAAGGAATGTCCTTTGGAGAAGCTTTTCTCAAAACTTTGCAGCATGTCGGAAAAAGCGGCTTTAGTAAAGACGATGAGGGCTGGTACTATGGATTAACTTTTAATGGCGATCCATTTATTGCACCGAAGCCGGGGAATGTTGCGAATATTGTTCAAAATACGAAAACATCGATTCCTGAAAGATTTAATTTAGTCTGTTATCCAAACCCGTTTAATTCGGCAACTAGAATTCAATATCGAATATTGAGGGAAGGATTTATTTCATTAAAAGTCTATGATATTCTTGGAAGAGAATGTGCAACTTTGGTGAATGAAGAAAAACATTCGGGCAAATATGAGATTGTATTGAACGGAAACAATTTTGCCAGCGGAATATATTATTGCAAAATACAAGAGGGAAAAGCTTCGGAAACACAAAAATTGGTTTTATTAAAGTGAAATTGATTAATTACAACAGATTTGTTCTGTGTTTCGGTTTAAGGTATCGTTTTATTCAATGCTTTTTAATATTCGTATGTGCCATTTTTCTTGTCAGTTTTGACCTAAAAGCACAGGTCACTCGAATAAAGAAACTTGACCTTAACGGCGCGTTAAATGCCGGAACCCTCCTGGCGACCGTAACACCGCCGTTTACCATCAATACGATTCAAAAGATATTTGACGGCAATCCATATACGGAAGCGGTGGTCCAGAACAGCGATTCGGTGACCATCATGCTTGTGTTCGATGCGCCCGTTAAGATTTCAAAAAGCAAGGTCTTTTTCTGGAATAACGGCGAATGGAGCCTTGAGGCGGCAAACACGGAGGCTGATTTAGATCAGAAATCGGGCTCTTATCAATTATGGGTGGATCACGAAAAATATGCTTATTTTATCTCGGATTCGTCAAGCTTTCCCGCGGGTAAGGCCAGGTGCATTCGTTTAACCGCCCGGAATCTTCAGGGCAATAATATCTACATGGGAGAGTGGGATTTATACACGCCTTTTATTCTGACGTCTCTGCAGATTTTGCCCGATCATCCAAAACTGCTGCCGGGCACATCCTTTCAGTTAAAAGTGATGGCTTTAGATGATGAGGGTACAGCCTATCCTTACAATTTGAAGCAGCCGGTCATGTGGTCTTCTAGTAATCGTGCGATTGTGAGCATGGGTGAGATGGGCGATATTCACGGCCATTCGCTGGGCACGGCTTTAATCACGGCCCAAACCACCGCCCTCTCGGGGACGACAACGGCGGAGGTGGTGGCCGATTATGAATCTCCCAGAGCCGAACCGCTGTTCGTTAAGGTGGCTTTGATTTTACAGGATCCCATTATCGATATCGCGCATAAACGGAGGATTCACCAGGTGCGCGGCTGGAGCAATCCCAGGGATCTGATCCGCCAGATTAGTGAAGAATTTCATAAAGCCAGCGACGGCGTGGCCAATTTTCAAATCGTCGAAACGCACAACGACGGGAAAATTTTTACCCGCATCGGCGGGAAATTGATGACGATCGACACATTGGCTTATTATTTCGGCTCGATTTCACATTTGTACGGCAGAGACGTGAAGGGTACGCTGCAAAATTTGGCGGAAGTCCAGGGCAAAGTAAAATTTGATTACAACGCTATGATTGATTATTATAATCTGGATACCAAACGAAATAACGGAAAAATCGATGAGGTGTGGGTATACTCCTTTCCTTTCTCGGGGATGTATGAATCGCAGCTTGTAGGCCCGGGAGCGTTCTGGTGGAATTCTCCGCCGCTGGAACATCCCGGGTTGGAGAAGCTTTTGTCCGTCATGGGTTGGAATTATGAGCGGGGCGTGGCGGAAGCCCTCCACAGCTTCGGACACCGGGTCGAGAGTGCCATGCGTCATATTTACGGAAGATGGGATGTACACAATCCAAATCCCAATAACTGGGAACTTTTCACGACAATCGATAAAGATAAACCGGGGAAAGCCCAGGTCGGAAATATTCATTTTCCCCCAAACGGCTTGCATGATTACGATTATGGCGATAAGCGGTATGTCGTCACTTATGCGGACAATTGGAAACGCTACCCTATTCTTTTAAACCAGAAGCGAACCGTCAATTGCCAGGAATGGGGCTGCTCTCAACGGGACTATATGAGATGGTGGTTTAATCACTTGCCCCGGTATAAAGGCGTGACGGATGGCATCCTGAATAACTGGTGGTATTACGCCATCGATTATGAGGGCGCTGTGGGGAAAGCTTCACAGCTCACAAATGTGGATGAAGAAATGGGATTCCTGAATACTTCTCCGGATGACTATTCACTCGAGCAAAACTATCCTAACCCGTTCAATTTAACGACTCAAATCAGATTTTTCTTAAAGAAACCCCGGCATGTGGCCTTAAAAATTTACAATATTTCGGGACAGGAGGTCAAAACGTTAATCGATAAAAAAGAACCGGCAGGACAATACGAGGTGAAATTTGATGGAAACCGGTTGGCCAGCGGGGTCTATTTCTGCCAATTAACCGCGGGCAATTTTAGGTCGACGCATAAGATGATTTTGCTGAAATAAAGAAATATTTCCTAAACGTACATAAGTGCACTCTAAAAACCACTAATTGCACAAATTATGCGGGATATAATTCTTTTAACATCAATAAAATCAATTCGTGATAATTCCTGAAATTCGTGGGAGATATCCTTTTTAGACTGGACTCGTACATGAAAACCAAATATTGAGAAATGATGAAAATCAAGACGTCCTTGCTTTTAATTCTATTCCTGTTAATCTGCCTGCCCGGGATGATTTATGCCCAATCTTTAAACGGGCCGGCATTTGAAACTATCGAGGGCATTGGCATGACATCGTATAAAATAAACGGTGTCCTAAAACCCTTTAAAGAGACGCTTCCGCTGTTTTCAATAAGGATAAACGGCAAATTAATCACTACGTTATCTGCTTCTGCCTCAAAACGCGGAGGGGTTTATTATTTCAAATTTCCTTCCGGATTAACGGGTTCGATTAAACCGGAAAAGGGCTTTTCGCCCGGCTGGAAAGCGGAGGTTAGTTTAGAAAATAAATCCGATTCCACAATAAAAATTTTAAATTTAGTGCCGTTGGGTCAGTCTCCCAATCATATTTACATCACGGCTTCGGCGCCCTGGACCCTGGCAAGTTCAAAAATATTCAGACCTGATTCAGGTCCGGTCGGAGTGATTCTTCCCGATAATGCGTGGGAACTTGGCTATGCCGCCGTTGGAATTGGGCCTCATAAATCCATTGCCGCACTGGCGCGCCGGAGCGGCGGGAAAAACACGAAATTTCATCGCTATTCGGCTTACATTCGGCCCGGCGGCACCGTTCAATACGATCTTTATACAGATGTGTACGAGGGGGTGTGGCAAAACGGGCTTCGAATGATGTTTCAAAAAAGATACCTTTACGATCTTAAACACTTCGACAACACGCTTTTTAAGAGAAAAGACCTGGAATGGATCCGGCATCGTTACGTGATAACCATTCAATATGCCTGGGATCACAATTACTATGACATGAAAGACGGCCGGTATCATTTTGCCGAATTTCTGGCAACTGGAGAAAAACTCTTCGGCGGTTACGACGTTTTCTGTATCTGGCCCACGTGGCCCACTTTGGGCCTGGATCAGCGCAACCAGTGGGATTTGTACAATGATCTTCCATGCGGATTAGACAAAATGCACGCGTTTTCCGAGTACTCCAAAAAGCAAGGCACAAGATTTTTTATTTCATTCAATCCCTGGGACAAAAGTACCCGCAAAGAAGATTTCTACGAGGGCATTTCAAGAATGATACGAGCGGTTGATGCCGATGGTGTGGTGCTGGATACTTACGGAAGCTCGAGCCGGAAACTGCAGAATGCGGCCGATCGCGTGAAGCCGGGGGTCATTATGTACAGCGAGGGAATGGCGGTTCCGAAAGATATGCCCGGTATCGTGGCTGGCCGGGTGCACGACGCCATCACTATGCCGCCTCCGTTAAATCTTAATAAATTTATTAAACCGCAGTTTGCAATTTTTAGAGTCTGCCAATTGAGCCACGGAAGAATTCATCGGGATGTGGCGATTTCATTCTTCAACGGCTACGGCACGGAACTCAACACGATGGCGCCCGCCCGCCCCGACTGGATGGCCGCCGAATATCGATATTTGGGGAAAACCACGCGGCTGTTGCGGGAAAATTCAGCCGCATTTTTGAGTCAAAATTGGACACCGCTTATTTCTACAACAGTCGATAGCATCTGGGTGAACCGGTGGCCCGCCCGGACAAAGACCGTTTATACAATCTACAGCTTGAAGCCCCGGGGATATGACGGCCCGCTGTTCAAAGTCGAAGCATCGAAAGGCTTTCATTTTGTGGACCTCTGGTCTCATAAAGAAATCACCCCGGACACTCTAAAGAATGTAACCTATCTGCCGGTTTCCGTGCGATCCTTTGATAAGGCCTGGCTGGGAACAAAAAGAGAAGGCAATGTGAGCTGTATCGCAAAACTGCGGGATCTTTTAAAAATAAAGCGCAGCGGCGATTGGCTTTCATTCGGCGCCGGCGCGGGGGATCATATTCTGGTCTGGGCCGGAAATCCTTCCTATGGCGGAATATTTAGAAAGTTTGATGCAAAGGAGCAGTCGGTTCGTCTGATGCCGTTATTCGGCCGGTATGAAGGCAAGTTCGTCGTGCAAGTTTTTGACAAAAACGAATTGCTGGACGAGCGGGTGATAAATCTAAACCCCGGAACCGCACGGCTGATCAGTCGAGTCGTGCCGACTCCCAAAGCGGACAAAGCCCCCCGGGGCATGGTTGAAATACCGGGAGGGAGTTTTATTTACAGAGTCAAAAAAACGGCCCATTTTATCGCTTATCCGGAACTGCAGGATTCAATGGTCCTTAATATTCATAAATTTTATATGGATCAATATCCGGTGACGAATGAGCAGTTTAAAAAGTTTCTCCTCGCCACGCACTATAGCCCGCAAGATAGCACGAATTATTTGAAAAATTGGGTGAGCGGAACCTACGCCGAGGGCAAAGGAAACTATCCTGTTGTTTACGTAAGCAGAGAAGATAGGAAGGCTTATGCAAAGTGGGCCGGTAAAAGATTGCCCACAGAAATTGAGTGGCAGTATGCGGGCCAGGGTACCGACACATTAAGCTGGCCCTGGGGGCACGAATTTGATTCGACCAAATGCAATAATGCGTCGGGTAGGCTTACTCCGGTGGATGCTTTCCCGCAAGGCAAGAGCAAATTTGGGGTAATGGACCTGGTCGGGAACGTCTGGCAGATGACAAATGATCTTTATGATGACGGAAGCTATTATCTCGAAATGATTCGGGGCGGAAGCTATTACAAACCCACATCCAGTTGGTGGTATGTAAAAGGCGGCCCTCAACCGTTAAATCACAGACAGATTCTGCTGATGGTTTCGCCCGGCTTCGATAGAAATGCAACGGTTGGATTTCGCTGCGTGAAGGATGCTCGATAAAAATTTAACAGCCGAGATCGAATTATGAAATTATTTAATAATTTAAAAGGGCGTGATTTAAAAAGAATATCTTGTTTGAACCTATTGTTTTTAACAACTTTTCTGATCAGTAATGCCGTAGCAGCCAAACAGGTAATTAGAGTTGGTTTCCTGACCACGCAAAAAAGCGCAAGGGCAGAAATTGAAGTCTCTGCTGCATATAATTTTCTGAAAAATAAGCAATTATACGCGGTTTCGAAAATCTCATTTTCACAGATTAAGCAGGATCCAGAGCTTCTGAACAATGAGGATGTCCTCTGGTTTCATAAACCCGACTCG
>CAZMRE010000006.1:0-23036 GCA_964568545.1 uncultured Deferribacteres bacterium
TCAAATTCCCTAAGGGGTAAAAAATCCATTAACTGAGAAAAAATGCTTTTTCCGTTTAAACGTTGAAACACCATTGAAATTTCTAGCCATTTCGGTGATCAGGTTCATTAATACTTTCCAAACTGCTTTAACTTGATGAAAATTCTCTAAAAGCCAAAATTTGATACTTCACGCTGTTGCATATATACTTTAACTATATTATTTCATTACCATTACCTATAGTATTTACTGCACTATCAATATGCCATATAAGCTAATTGTTAGAAGAATTAAAGTCAAGACTTCTTTTTATTTTTTTGAACGATTAAAAAATATTTATGCTTAAATAGGCCATGTTTGGTCCTATTTCACCTACGGCGCATTTGATGCCCTTATTTGGTGTTCTTATTTTCTATGCTTTTTCGCAGATGTGATGGTATTACAAATGAGTGCACTCCAAAAACCATTAATCGTACAAATTATGCGGGGCTAAGATCCATTAGCCTTAATAAAATCAATTCGCGATAATTAGTGAAATTAGTGAGAGATGTCCTTTTTAGATTAAACTCGTAGATATAAAAAATAAAAAAGCCCCCGGCTTTCGCCGAAGGCCCCTTGGGAGGAAGAAATCTATTGATTCAGAAATGTGCTAGTTGAATTTCTATTTTTGTTTCGGCACGTTTCTAAAATACTTTAGTGTTTTTTACATAAAACGATATCCGACCCCGTGAATGGTCTCAATATATTTGGAGGGATATTTCACCTCTCCCAATTTTTCCCGCAGGCGTTTAATGTGCACATCCACTGTACGGTTCGTGACGTAAATTTTGTGCCCCCAAACCTTCTCAAGAATTTCTTGACGTGAAAACACATTTTCTCGTCGAGAGGCCAAAAGATAAAGCAGCTTGAATTGAATATAGGTCAAATCAATGGGATGACCGGCTTTTTTCACGCGATGTTCGTCCAAATCGATTTCAATATCCCGTACCTTAATATGGTTTTGAGTCAGGCGAATGCGCCGATACAATGCCTTTACGCGAGCCAGCATTTCCCTCATGCCAAAGGGATAATTGATAAAATCATCTGCCCCCAATTCCAATCCTTTCACCCGATCATTTTCATCCGCGTCATAGGCACTTAAAATGATGCCAATCCGTCGCGTCAATTGATCCCGCTTCAACTCACGGCAAATCTCCCACCCGGAAATCTCGGGAAGATCCGCATCCAAAAAGAGAATGATAGGAGGATCTTCATTCAAATGAGAAATTACCCCCCTGCCATCCTTGGCTTCCGCAACAACAAAACCGGATTCGCGAAGAGTTCTTGCAATTTTTCCCCTGAGAATATCATTCGCTACAGCCACTAGAATTTTGTCTTCTCCCATAGGTCCCATCCTTTTGTCAGTAATTTAAGGTCTTTATTTATCTTTTTGATTTTTTGTTTTCAAAAGAACAATTGCTTTTCAAAATCGCGAACCCTTCAAAAACACTTCTATATTATGCAAGCAATATGCCATATTTTCAAAATCAGGAAGAATAATCCAAAATAATTTTAGGCTCTCCGGTTGTTTGATCCTTATCCTATTGTTACTACAGATATTACTGCTTTGAATATTTTTCATTATTTTCATATTGAAACAATTTTTCTCATTATTTTTCAAAAATCGGCGATTTTTCTGTTTCAAAACAGTACATTTTTGATCGGAAATATGACAAAAAATTAACCAAATGCACAATTCCTGACCACCCGCAATAGAGCAATGGCAAAATAAGGCAATACAGTTTCCTTGCAATTACTTCCCCACTTGATTTCAAATCAATTGATTCGTATATTGATAAAAGATCAGCCGGTATGAAACGAACAGATCGGGAACACGTGTATTGAAGGCGATGACTCTCAGCATTTTTAGCAATTCAGGGCTGGCTCAGACCAATATTGACCGGCTCGCGTCCAATCCGTTTAGCGGGTCTGTTTTTCGAAACCTTCTCCCAAAAATAATCGAAATAGTGGCCACGGTCCCCGATCCCGATCAGGCATTGAATCACCTTGAAAGGCTTTCGAGCGCCGTCATCAATCGAAGCTCCTTTTTTCACTTCTTAGCGGATTATCCCCAATTCCTTGAACTGCTGCTAACCGTCTTTGGCCACAGCAATTACCTTGCAGATATTTTGATTCGCCATTCCGAGTATTTTTACTGGCTGGTTACGTCGGGAATCAATCAGACTGAATTCGAGCCGGCAGCTTTTTTAGCGGAATTTGAAAGCAGCCAAAAACAGCTTTCTTCTGTCGAAAAGAAAATCAGTTTGTTGAAGCGCCTGAAACGGCGGGAAATTCTACGCATCGGCACACTGGATATTATGGGCTGGATTGATCTTCAAACCACCACCCGAAACCTCTCTGAACTGGCAGATGCCGTCATTCACTCGGTCTTTCGCCTTCATCTGATCGAAAGCGAGTCCGCCTTCGGGAAGGTACCTGCCAATTTCGCCGTTATTGGATTGGGCAAACTGGGTGGGGTGGAATTGAATTATTCCTCAGACATCGACATCATTTTTGTATATTCTCAGGAGGGCGAAGGTCGACGCCTCGATACCCACCGCACATTTTCCTACCACGATTATTTTAATCGATTGGCCGAAAAAATTGTCCATTCTCTCAGTCAGGTTTCTGACGGCGAGGCGCTTTATCGCGTGGACACGCGTCTTCGTCCCGACGGAGCATCTGGCCCCCTTGCGCGATCGCTCACCAGCTATTTGCATTATTACGAATTGCGCGGGCGAATCTGGGAACGGCAAATGCTCATTAAAGCCAGACCGGTTGCCGGAAACCTGGAATTCGGAAAGCATTTCTTAAAACAGCTCGAGCCTTTTGTTTATCCGAAAACATTTTTCACCAGCCCGTTAGAATCCATTAGAGAAATTAAAAAGGCAATCGAACAAAAACTGACCCTTAAGGAAACCGACCGAACCAACATTAAATTAAAAAGCGGCGGCATCCGGGACATTGAATTTGCCGTGCAGGCTTTACAGCTTGTCAATGGAGGAATTGCCCCTGAAATTCGCGAAAGGAACTCACTTTTGGCCATAGAAAAATTGAGGCAAGGGCACCTTCTTTCGGAATCGGAAGCGGACCAATTAAAAAAGGCTTACCTGTTCTTTCGAAAAATTGAGCACAACCTACAATTGGAGGATTGGCGGCAAACACATTTGCTGCCACAAGATACTCACAAACTGCTGATTCTTTCCCGAAAAATGGGTTTTAAGAAAACAGCGGATTTTAGAGTAACTGTCCAACGTTTCTCAAAAAATGTCCAACTCATTTACCAGTCCATTCTTTCTGAAGAAACGGTCCTTGAAACAAATCCTCTGAATGCGCTCGCATCTGCCGAATCATTAACATCGGAATTAAAACTCACGCTCACAAAAATGGGTTTCAAAAATCCGACACAGGTTTTTAAATTGCTTTCGGGGCTTTTTGCCGGAACCGTTCAACAACCTCTTTCAAGCGCTTCACGTAAATCCTTTCGCACTATTCTGCTACCGCTCCTGGAAGAGCTCCAAAAACAACCTGCACCGGATGATGCCCTGGTTCCATTTGCTTCATTTGCAAAGGCTTACGGAAGTCCCCAAAACCTGTATTCTCTTTTTCGGCAAAACACCAGTGTACTCAAGTTAACCCTTCAAATTTGCGGCAAAGCAACTCTATTGGCCAAACTACTTACCGTACACCCCGAATTTTTCTCCGTTTTAACGACTCCTGAAATGCTTTACGAGCCCTTTAAAAAAGAACGCTTCTTTCAACAATTCAGGCAAAGCATTGCCACTTTTCCAGAAACCAACTGGCTCGATCATTTACACACCCTAAAAAGCGCCGCCACTTTTCAAGTTGGAGTTCAATTTTTAGCAGGGCTTATTTCTTTGGAAAACCTTTTTCTCTCACTTTCCAATTTGGCAACATCTACGCTTGATTTAGCCCTTTCGCAAATCCTTAACGAAAGCAATCTGAACACGGCTTTCCCGGCCGCCATCATTGGGCTTGGAAAATTGGGTTCACAGGAACTTAATTTTGGTTCTGATCTGGATGTTGTATTCCTCACAACGGAAACAGAAAATCCGCCCCTTCTTGAACAGGAGACCATTTTTCGAGAGCTTATTTCCCGGCTCAATCAGATTTCTCCCACAGGCCAACTCTACAAGATTGATATCCGCCTTCGTCCGGAGGGTGGCAGCGCACCGCTTCTTATTTCGCTTGACACGTACAAAACGTACCTTCTCAATCGCGCTGAATTGTGGGAGCGCCAGATGCTGATCAAGAGTCGATGGATTGCAGGCAATATGAAAATATGGGAGAGCCTGTCTGATTTTCTTCAGGATTACATTTTCGCTCCCGGTCTTTCAGGAGAACAGGTGGACGAAATTCTTGCCATGCTTGAAAAAATTCATCAAAAATCCCGAAAAAGATTCTCGCACGAGCTGGATCTGAAAAACAATCCCGGTGGCATTGTGGACATTGAATTCTTGGTGCAATTGTTTCAATTAAAATACGGGGGGAAATTTACAATACTTCGAAAGGGACAAACGCCGGTGATCATCAAAGAATTGGAAAATTTGAATTTGCTTCCGGCAAAAGAAGCCAGCCAATTAAAAGACACGTACCTGTTTTACAGGCGCATTGAAACCTATCTTCACATTGGATTGGAGCATCCACGTGCAAAAATTCCCCTACGCGGGGAAAAATTGGAAATTCTGGCAAAGCTGTTAGATTTCAAGAGTGCAGATACCTTTTTGGGCGAACTCAAATCCAGACTCAAACAAACATCCAACCTCTTAAAATCCACGACGACCCTTCTGCTCCGCCACTAAGTGATTCGCCAACCGGCGAATCATATAAAAAGTGAGCGAATGGCAATCGAATTACCTGTGATTAAGCGGATTCTAATGAGAGCGGCCAATTTCTCCGATGACTTCGACTCCGCTCAGCCACCAGCATACAACCTTTTGTTCTTCTCTGCGTCCTTGCGCCTTGGCGGTAAATCCCTCTTACTCTTTCCATCTCAAATGTCACACCGGTCACATCGATACATGCGCCATAGGCGCACACTCGGTGAACGACCTATATCAAATTAACTTTTTGAAAAACATGGAATTTAGAAACAAATATCTTTCGTGTAAATTCGTGGGAAATGTTTATTCCAGGGAGCCAAGAATGTCTTTTCGAATGGCTTCGATTTTTTCCGGATCCAGGATTTTTTGCCCTTTTTCATCGGTTACGTAAAAGCTGTCAGAAACCTGATCCACACGGGTAGAAATCTTTGCCGATTGGATATTCACACCTGCGGAGGAAAGCGTCCGTGCAATCCGGTAAAGCAATCCAAGGGCATCATCCGTAAAAATGTCAATAATTGTGAAATCTGCGGAAAGCTGGTTATCAAATACAATTTCAGCAGGCTTCCCTGATTTTTTAAGGCGGCGGCGTCTCCACCGGCGTTTGTGCTGAGCCAGCAGGTTCTCCAATTCTATTTTTTCCGACAGAACATTTACCAGGTCATCTAAAATATCCTTTTGAACAATCTCAGAAAAGTGAATATGCTTTGAAAAAGGGAGCACCCGAAAGCTGTCGATAACAAATCCGTCCCCGCGGGTAAAAATCTGCGCGGAAAAAATGCTCAAATCGTTTGCCGCCAAAACACCGCAGATTTCGGCCAAAAGCGAGGGTTTATCCCGGGTAACAACCGTTACCCCCCAGTGGGTTCGAAGGTTCTGGAATTCAATGGAAGCAGGCTGGGAGTGAATGCGGCTAATCGCCAAGAGATGCCCCGAAATTTCCCTCGCGCCAAATGATTTCAAATAATCTCCCCCCATCATCCGAAGATGATTTAAAACCGTTTCCTTTTGAAAATACTCCGGAAGATTGTCCAAAATCTCTTCAGCCAAATGGGATAATTCTTTTTCATCCAGTGCTTCCGAAATGCACTCTCCTGTCAGGTATCGTCTCGTCCTGCAGAAAAGCTCCCACAATTGGATAGCTTTCCACTCGGTCCAAACGGTGGGATTAAGCGCCGACAAATCCCCGTATGTCAAAAGGTACAGCAATTGCAAATTGGTAACATCGCCCACAATTTTTGCAAATGTTTGAAGTGTGGAATGATCGTCGCTGTTTCGGCGAAAAGCAAATTGCTCCATTTTCAGGTGATTTCTGATCAAAAAAAGCACGCGTTTCACGCGCTCATCCGACAAATTCCACCTCCGAAAAACCTTCTGAGCCAGCTTTACGCCTGTTTCCGTGTGTGGACCCCGAACTGCCTTACCGATATCGTGAAATAGAAGTGCCAGGAAGAGCACCTCTTTTTCAGGAATATTTTGAAGGGTAGCTTTCAATTCAAACGGGTCTTCTTCGGCATTTAGAAGATTTGCAACAGTTTCAATAGCCAGAATGGTGTGCTCGTCGGCGGAATAATAATGGTAGAGATCGTGCTGAGCCAGCGCCGTAATCGCCGAAAACTCGGGTAGAAATCGATCGAGAATTTCCAGCTCGTGCATCGTCCGCAAAACGCGACTCAGATTCCTCGGATTTTGCATAATTTTGAGAAAAACTTCAACCACAGCTGGGTTTCGCTGAAAATCTTCAGACAAGCTTTGAGATTGTAAATAAAGGCTGTTTCTCAGGAATTCCCCCAATTTTAAATTGAATTTCTGCTTCCAAAGAAAAACCTCCATAAGCAATTCCGGGTGCTCAGAGAAAATCCGCGGAGTGGTCCCTTCAAAAATAATCAGGTTTTTAAATTTCAGAATACCAGGGGCCAATGTTTCCCGCTTGTCACTTGCGTTTTCTATTTGAAAATGGGAATGACTGGGAATAAACAGCTCCGATAAGATCTGATAGCTGTGATAGACTTTTCTCACGTGCAAATAGTAGACGCGCAGGAACTTTTCGACGCCAAGGGGTTCATCCGATCCCTCTGGAGTGAGTTGAGCAGCCAAATCTTTTTGCAGGCCGTACTCCAGACGATCCATCTTCTGATCGGTCAAAAGATGAAGGGCGTTTCGAACCGTGAGGAGAAATTCAAATGCTTGACGGAGGGCGGCATCATCATTTGGCAGAAGAAAAGATTGTTTAAAAAAGTTCTGGAGCAGATTTAGCGTAGCCGATCGCACCTGTTTGCGAATTTTAAACGCCCCGGAAAAATCGGGGTGGCTACGGTACAACCAGAGCAGGGCGTGAAAATCTCTTAATCCGCCCATCCCATTTTTGACATCCGGCTCCAACAATTGGGGGGAATTCCCGAATTTTTTGTGACGGGCAGATGTTTCACTAAAAATGGTCTTCAGGAAAGATTTGAAATCGTGAAAAATGACCTCATAATTCAACTTTTTCTCGATGTCCCCTGCAAGGGATTCATCTCCCCAGAGGAACCGCATTTCCAGGAGTGTGGTTCGAAATGTCCACTCGCTGAGTGCAAGTTCCACCATTTGGTCAGGCGTTTGCACCTGATGCCCCACTTCGAGCCCAATATCCCACAAGCGGCGAATCGCCTCTTCCAGCGATTTTAGCAGGTTTTTGTTCGAATCAGCATCAATAATCAGTAAATCCACATCGGAGTTCAGATTAAGCTCACATCGACCATAACCGCCCAATGCAAACACAGCCACCGAACCGGCACCCTGTTTCAAAAGGGATTCAAAGGTTTGAACAATAACCGAATCCGTCAATTCCGTCAGTTTAAGGGCAGTGTCCACAGCACTCCATTTTCCCATGCTATTTTCAACGATTTCCCGCCGCTGTTTGTTAAAGGAATTAAAGGAATGTACCATTTGAGGGATCATTTCCAATTAAAAATTTCTTCAGGTTGACGCACAGTTGCCTTTTCCGGATTAGGTTTCCTCATCCTGTTCTGTTTTCTTCGAATAGGCCAGTTGCTCTTCGTCAATCAAATCGTCTTCCACATTCATTCCTTCGTCCAAGGGTTCAAATTCCTGAAGCGTTTCCAATCGGTATGCACAGGATTTATACCAAGGAACAGTAGGTTTTTCCAGAAAAATTGGGACATCACTTCGGATTTTTTTAACCGGAAAATTATCGTTACCGTATTCGGTAAATTCGTATAAAATGTCGGTGATTACAATGTCATTCATGACCAGTATATCTCGCTGCAGGGTCTGCCATTTTCTCAAAGAAGCCTCCGTGTGCGTGAGCCCGAAAAATCCCGCCTGTCCCTCCCCGGGTTTGAGCAGTGACAGTCCCTTTTTTAAATACAGAAGCAGTGCCTCGTAGGCCTCCGGCGGATCGGTCACAAAAACATCAAATTTCCCAAAATATTCCTCCGGAATTGGGGTACGCACATCGTACTCGTAAACATCAATGGGAAGTTTCAGAAAATGAATTAGATTAAACAGATAATCCGCCATTTCGTGATCTCCTTCCAGAACAACAATTTTATCCGGAAGGCGTGTCAGTGCAAGTGCCACGCTCATCAAATCAGCATCATTAAGCACAACAATTGCCTTTCCAGGTGCGTTTCCCTTTTGCACCATCAACATCACCCTGCGGAAAATTGATCGGGTTGACATAATCCAGCGATCCCTTACCGATTCCGGACGGGGATACTTTTCGAGAATTTCATCGAGCTTTTCAATCAGATTTGCGTAAGTGGACACATCGTAACCCGTTCCCTGACAATGATTGCAGCGAAAATCCGCCTTGGGGTAAATGCCATGCTGACGCAGCAAATTTTTGCCATTTCGTGTAAATTCAACGCGTGCTCCAACAAATTTAAGGAATCCGCGCTTCTCCATCTGCTTCAGAGTTTCAGCCACCAGATTGAACGGCTGATCGGAAATGTCCACTATTCTCCAGCCGTAAGAATCGGTTGCCATCGCCCTAAGAATTTTTTCAAACGAATACTTTGAGATTTCAAGACCCGTGTTTTCTTCAATCGCCTTAAATAATTTGTACACCTCTACCTCCTTAATTCAACCAGAAAAATTGCCGCACTTTTTCCGAAGTCAAACCGGCAATGACCCTCTTTCATCCCATTTTCAATCAAGCATTTAATCTATAAAAACATTTTTTTCAGAAAATCCGGTACGGGAATAGTTTCGCGTTTTCCATTTACAAAAACAATTGCAATTTTGCCATCCAGTACAATTGTACCGTTTTCTTTATTTCGAATTATCTGACGAAAAATCATACTCTTATTTCCCATCTTTTCCACAAAGCCTGTAATTTCCAGCCAATCGGACATGAATGCGGGGGCTTTGTAATCCAATTCCGCCCGGGCCACAACCATAAAAATATCCTTCTTCACCAAGTCTTCAAAAGAGAGCCCTTCCTGTTCCAGATATTTTCCCCTTGCAAACTCCAAATAATTCAAATAGATCGCATTATTGACATGACCGTAAAAATCCAATTCATACGAACGAACCTGCAATTCTGCTTTGAAAACCCTGCCCATCGTCCTCCTCACAAGTGTTTGGCCAAAACAAATGCCTTCTTAATTGATTTCTCCTTTTTGTGATGAACAAACAGTTCCAAATAAGCAATGTAAATTCCCATTGGCAGGATTTTGCCGTTTTTCTCACGCCCATCCCAGATGCACTCGTACTTGCTGCCGATTGGCTGATTCGCCAGAAGGGTTCGAATTATCCGCCCGGTTGCGTCAAAAATCCTCAATTCGGCCACAGACGTGGAACTCTTGCCTTGAATTGTAAAGGTTACAAAATCATCTTTTCCATCACCATCGGGAGAGAAGGGATTGGGAAAAATTGTAAGGCAATTATTTGCGCTTTTGACATGTAAAAAGATGCTGTTTTGATTTCCGGGTGTGCTCCCCACAGCAGCTACCGATGTGCTCCAATTCGTGCTGTCTGCTGCCGGATTTTCAGGCCGAATCCTTTCTAGAGAATGTCCATTCCGGCCTCCCCACGAAGATGTGTACGCCAAATCATCAATAATCGTTCCGCTCAAATCCACCAAAAACAGGGAATCTTTATCATTGTTGAGATTTGGGAATTTCCCATCTACTAATGCCCGATTTGAGTCGATGCCCGGGTAAAAATCAAAAAATGACGAATCGCCCGTTATCACCAGAAAATCCTTTGGCAAAATCATTGCCGTGCTCTTGAGGGAAGCCTCTTTTGAAAGCTCTCTGCGGTCACAAATACTCCAATCCTCCAAGGCGATTTCAATTCCTCCCGGATTGTAAATTTCCACCCACTCCGGCCAGCCCGGGCGCGGCTGGTACATAATTTCGTTGATGAGAAGCGTTAGCGGCCGATATCCCCTCCAAATTTCAAAAAGCCCGCGATTGTTTTTCTCATCTCTGTCTTCAGGAATTTCCCATTTCGCCAAAAGCTCGTGTTTGCCGGAAGCAAGTCCTGACAACTTTAGTCGGCAGATGGTTGAATCCCCGGGCAGCAGAGCACCGGGACACTTTGTTTCCTGCTGTACAATTTCGCTTTCAGAAAAATATCCGTCGCGGTTTTGATCATCAAAAATTACCATCCGACTCCCGGAAATTTCCAACCGGCCGCTATTTTTCAGCAGAATGTTCACGGCGACAGAATCCTCTGCCTTTGCCAGGATGGGCATGTTGTCCAAACATCGTAGCTCTCCATCCACCAAAAGTGGATTAATTGAATTGGGGTGTCCCGGCGTTCCCCCTTCCACGCGACTCACCTTCCATTTTTCCGGGTTTTTGGAAGTGACTGAGAATTCCAATCGCTCCAGTGAGTACCCCGTAGGCGTCAAGGGCCAACGCGAATAATCCACATGATCCAACGGCTGCCCGGTAGGACCAAAAATCCACACCTGATCCCCTGAATTATTGAGCGTCGGCCAACCGTGGACAACTATCTCGCCCGCAGAGAGCGAGTCGGGAAGATTAGGAATGCGCGACTGCGCCAAAACCCGATAGCCCCCGGGAGCCAGTTGACTGAGGTTGTCAAAAATAGTCACCGAATGCGCGGTTGTTTCATCGGAAAGCCCCCACCGGTACAACTGAAGCGTATCCGTGGAAATATTTTTGATCTCGATCCACTCGGGAACTCCTGCCGCTGGGCGGTACATAATTTCATTCACCTGCAAAACATCTGGCGGAAATTGCACCACGCCCGTGATTTTCTTCGAGTTGTTGGACTTATTTTCATCGGTTGCCCAATCAATTAAAATCAAAAACGAATGAATCCCCGGCGACAGGTGGTCGAGAAAAATCGAAATAGAAACCATTTGCTTTGGCTGAATTGTTCGATTAATCCACCAAAAGCCTCGCTGTTCAGAAGCCGTAAATGCACCGTCACAATTTTTATCCTCAAAAAGAACAAGACTGCCATCCGCCGCCGAAGTTGTACCCACATTTTCAATGACCGCCGTCCCTGAAAAGCTTCCCTGTGTTTGCAGAAGAAGGGAATCCCAGCTAACGGAAACAAGAGACAAATCTTTAGCAGAAAGCGCCACGCTATTCTTGAATCCGGGTGTACCGTTCAGCCCAAGGGAATTTGCCCAATTATTTTCAGGGGAATCCTGAAAAATGTTGATTCTTTCATCCGAATGGCCCGGTAAGTTGTCCAGCGTGTAGCGGTAGGCGTCCACCGTATCACCCTGATCATTTACAAGACTCACCTTTTCGGCCACGGAATTGCTCAAACCGCCACTTCCAAAGGACCTGTCCGCAATGGTTAAAATCAACGCATCGGGCGGAATAAGGCTGTCATATGTTGTCGAATGCGTAAAATAACCAGAATCCAGAATAAGTCCAAACTGCCCCGGTGCCAATTGCAACCCAAAACCGGCATCTTTAATCAAATCAAGAGATTTTTCATCCCCGATGCGCCAGCCGGAAAGAGTAATGGTGTCCCGAAGGCTCCTGTTTTGGATTTCGATAAATTCGTCGTAATATTCGCTTCCGATGGGATCAAACATGATTTCTGACAGGCGAACCTGCGGAAACACCACTTCGGCAACCCCGAAAAGTGAAAGAAAAACCACCAGTTTTAAGAGGATTCTCATTACTCACCCCCGTCAACTCATTTAAATTGAAGGAGAATCTTTTTTAAAGAAAGGTTCCAGCACGGCAAAACTACAAAAAAAATTTACCAAAAAGAGAACAAAGAATTCACAAATTTCACCAAGAAAAGATTTCAGTAAATTGAAATCGTATTCCCTACCGTTTGGAGTCACCTTAATTGCTATTTGGTATTTTGTAAACATTGCACTTACAAATGGTTTTTTGCATTTAAAATTACCACCATAATGAATTATGGTGATTGTTCAAGCAAAGCATGGTACAAAAAACCCGAAGTACTTTTGGGGAAGAGCCCATCCTTTTACAGCAACCCTTTTCGCCTGCGAATGCTCCATTCGATCGCAAAAAGAAGAATAATTACCGCCAGAAGCAGCCAGATGTTCCAGAGGCTATACTCATTTTCTGAAGAAAGCTCCCGACTCTGAAATTTCATGTCCCTTTTCAAGCGGGACACATCTTCGGGACGGTAGAACTTACCAGATGTGCTGGCAGAAATCTGACGCAGTAGTTTTTCGTTCATTCGCGTTTGTAGAAATTCAATCTGGAATTCCCCAGCTGAGAATTTCCCGGCGGCTTCACCCAGCTTCAAATCATTTAAAAAGGCCGTTCCTTTGTAGACGTAAGTTCCCGCTGCCGGAATCGGAAATTTTCCCTCATATTTTCCGTTGCCAATGTTGTCCAGTAAAAATCTTAGCGTATCCTTTCCGCTCTTGACCATTACCTTAAAATCGGCGCCATCCACAGGCTTAAAGGCTTTGTCGTAAACCTGTCCCAGAAAAACCGCTTCCTCACCGCTTCGGTAGATTTGCCGATCTGTTTTCAATTGAACCGGCTTATTTTCCATTCGTGTAGCCAGCCAGCGAACGGTTCGGGTCAAAAACTTTTGCAGCACGTCATTATTTTTTCCAATCCCCCACATCATTAAATCCCATCGCCAGACATTTTCAAACATGAGCGCCACAGTTTTTTCTTTTCCAACATTGCGCAGTAAAATCAGTGGTTTTTTAAACTGCGAGCTTGGTGGCAACTTTGATTTTGCCGGATCAACAACAGCCAGAACCCTGCTTCCGGGAAGGGGTGAAAAATTCTGCAAATAGGTGTCCACAGGGGGTAAATCCTGCCATAGGCTGACGGTTGATTCCAGATTATCGCCTGCGCGCATAATATCTTCCGTTTCCCCGGCAAGCGTTAGTTGAAGATAAACCTCCCGCAATTGCCGCGGGGTTTGGTCAACCTTAAAAGGAAGAACCGGCTGCAAGTACCGGAGCCCGTCACTCTGCAAATTCTCTCCCTCAATAAAAAGCAGTGAATGCCTGGAAGCGATGAGCTTTTCTTGTAAAAAATTCCGCAAATCAGTGCCTATCTTCCAGCGTGGAAAGCCGATGAGCACAAACGCATCAAAAGGCACATTCAACCATTTGCGCGTTCTGGGTACGATGTAATATCCCCCGCCGCGCCTCTGCGCAAGGATAGTTATGTCCATATTGCGATCGCTATCCAGAATCCGTCGAACAAATTTCACATCGGGCGACGGCCCACCAGCCAAAATAAGCACCCTTAATTTGCTTTTCAGTACCTTCACGTAAAAGCTGCGCCGATTATTGACTCGTGTAAATTCAGACTTTAGGCCGGAAATCGATACCTCGTATTTTTGGAATCCTGCTCGGAGGGGCGTAAAAAACAGATGTACCACTTCTTCCTGATTTGAAGGCCCCAGGGCTAGCGGTTTTGAATTCAGCACCCTTCCCCCCTGCTTGAGAAAAACCATGATCTTTTGCCCTTCAAATCCATAGTGAGTTACCACTACATCCACAGGGACCTTATTTTTCGCATAAACAATTTTATTTGTAAGAATACGAGCAATTAGCACATCTTTCTTTTCAGCGGTATCGCCAATTCCAATCGCGTAAATGGGAACATCATAATTTTGCGCCAGATACACCGGATTTTCACCCACATTGTAAATGCCATCCGAAAGAAGAATAACCCCTGAAAAATAGCGATTGAGTAGATTTTTCCGTACATCCTGCAGGGCTTGCGAAATGTTCGTGCCATCCCCCACAAATTTTAATGAATCAATCGTCAGATGACGAATGGGGTTTGCATGAACAGAGAACGAATAATAATGCAGGCGATACGTCCCACTTAGTTGCTTAAAAATATTATTCTTAAGGATGGACTTCTCCATATCTGAACGAATTTGGTTTCCATCCTTGATGGACATGCTTCGAGACGTGTCAATGAGAACCGCGATATCCGGCTTTTCCACAAAATGCCGAATCATGTGGAGAACCGGATGAAAAAGCAAAAGAATGATTAACAGAAGCGCTGCCCCGCGCAAAACGCCAAGAAAAATCCGCAGGCTCTTTGAAAGTGGCGGATACGTTTTCCAATAGAGCCAAATAGTTAAAATCAGGGACAAAAGCAGCATTCCAGCCAAAAGGAATGGGCTTCCCTGAATTGAAAGGCTCCAACTGACACTTCCAATCATTCCTGACTCAAACCTCCGCCGCAGGATGGAATACCGGCAGTTTCAGCGACGGATTGGCATCCAGATCAAGTGTTGACGAAGTACCTTGCTCAAGATAGAATTGCCCAGCTTTTGCAATCATGGCTGCGTTGTCAGTGCAGAATTCCGGGCTGGGTAAAAAAACATCCACTTGGTTTTTCTTTCCCATTTGAACAAAGGCATTTCTTAAGGCTGAATTCCGTGCCACGCCCCCGGCCAAAGTCACCTGGTGATACTCCAATTCAAGCAATGCCTTTCGCGATTTTTCCACCAGCACATCCACCACAGCGCGCTGAAAACTTGCCACAATATCCGCAAGATGATCCCGAACAAATTCATCCGTTTGGGATTCAACATAGGTTAGCACGGCTGTTTTTAATCCGCTAAAACTGAAGTTAAAATTCCGAGCACCCATCCAGGCTCGGGGGAATTTTACGAATTCTGGATTTCCATTTTTTGCCAATCGATCAATTTCGGGACCGCCGGGATAATCCAGTCCCAGAAGCTTAGCCACCTTATCAAAGGCCTCGCCGGCAGCATCGTCGATGGTTTTTCCAATAATCGTGTACGCGCCCCAATCCTTCACGTTTACCAATTGGGTATGCCCGCCAGATACAACCATGGCCAAAAACGGAGGCTTCAGTTGAGGATGTTCAAGAGCATTGGAAAAAATATGTCCCTCAATATGGTTTATTCCCACTAAAGGTTTTCCGAGCGCAAGGGCCATTCCTTTGGCCACATTCAGTCCCACCAGCAGAGACCCAATTAGGCCCGGCCCGTACGTGACAGCAATTCCGTCAACGGCGTTTTTGTCAATTTCGGCCTCAGCCAGGGCTTCCCGAATAATCGGCAGTACCGCCTGAATGTGCGCTCGGGAAGCCAATTCAGGCACCACGCCTCCATAGGCCCGATGAACATCTAACTGAGATAAAATAATATTTGATTTAAGTTGACCCTCATCCAGAACCGCAGCGGCCGTTTCGTCGCAGGATGTTTCAATTCCTAATATTTTCATTTATCTTCTATTTTTCTCTTTAAGGCTTTCTGGACAATTTTATTACTTAAAGCGATGGAATCCCACAATTGATGTTTCCTATTCCACAATTACCTTAAATGTGTGTGGAAAGGCATTTGAAAAGCGTGTTTCCGGCGGTAATTCAATAATAGCTTTGTAGTCGCTCTTCCTGGCCCGTTTCTGTTTATAATCAATATATACATTAATGTCCTTGGCTCCAATGGTATCCAACAAATTAATTCCGCCCTCAATGGTTACAGAAATAGCGGATGGAATAACCCGCACCTGTTTATTTTTGGGCGCGTGAATCACGTGAACAGGAATGTCCTTAATTGTCTTTTGCCCCAATTGCTGGACATTGATTCGATAGTGAACAAATTCAGGCACAATCGACACAAATTTATTGGTGAAGCTTTCCAGACGCACAGCCCCGGAAACATCGGATTTGACATGACTAAAAAATAACTTCTTCGTGTAAATAACATTTAACGTATCCACTACGCTTTTTGGTCCCGAAGCATGGACTTTCGCCGGCTCGGTTTTTATTGCACCTACAATGATGTACCCGGGTTCCAGAGAAACAGAAACATTTGGCACCACCCGCAAATCCCTTTCCGATTTCCGCTCCAGCTTAAAGATCACCGTGTCGGGGCGAACAATTTGTACAACTTGAACGGAAAGCGTCGGAGGAACTTGGACCATCTCCGTGCGAAGCCGAAAAATAGCCAGCCTTCTGTAACGGGAAAGGTCCAATTGAATTTTTCGATCGGAGCTTTTTAGGGCAAACAGGGATTTGCCCTTTCCTCGAAATTTAACAAGCACCTCTTTCGGATAATCATTCACGATCAGATAATTGGATCGTACATTGGTCGGTACAATTCTAACCGGAATGTTGTACTCATAGGAATTCTCAAGAGACACGTAAAACCAGAGCAGGATGGCAAATGCCAAAATGAATAATTTAATCTGGTAATCTACAAAAATCTTTCGAAAAATCGTAACCATGCAGGATGTACCTAAATTTTAAATGAGCCCGAAGAAAAGGACACCCCCGCATCCAGGAAATCCTATTTCTTTAGAACAATTCTTCGCTTCCGGGTTGAATGAGTAACTGCCTGACCATAACTGACATCTCCATTGTCAATACGAATATTGAAGCCGCAATCGGGATTCGTACAAACCCAGGCTTTATACATAATTGTTGCTCCGTCCCGACCATAGTCGGATAATGGAACCAGCACCCCGCTATTACACTTCTGACATTCCGGAAAAACCATCTCGTCCATCCTCACCTCCACAAAATTAATCATTCGTATCCATAAATCAAATTAGAAAAATGCTTATTGAACCATATACCTGTGCGAAACATCTACCATTTTTTAAATTTCCCAACCAATTTTCTTGAAATGTAACGATTTTTGACTGAAAAAGCAACTATTTTTCTATTGATTTTTAAAAGGTTGGCGGCAAACATCTAAATTAAAATTCCTGTTAAAATAGCAATAGCGTCACCAAAAATAAGCACAGGCCAATCAAATTTCCCCTGAATGAGCACCCGTATCGCCAAAACCGCCAGGATTCCCAGCCAGAACCAGCCCCCTAAAAAGGCAAAAAGTACTATAAAAAATCGCTCCATATAACCCGGAATGCGTTCTCTAAATTCAGGAAAAACCAAATTTTTTCTTTTCTTCTTTTCCAATCGAGAATTTAAAAATTGTTGCACATAAAAAACAAGGGGGGCAAGTGCAAAAATGGCAAAGATAAATCCTGAGAGCTGGATAACCAATGTTCGATTAGAATAAAAAGGCATGGCGTAATTGATGTGGAGAGTCGTGTGAATCCCCAGAAAAAAAATGGTTACCAGCCAGATGGTAAAAAAGTGAAGAAACTGATCAAAGAGAAAAAGAAAAATGTTGTCTTTCAGAACGGATTGGGTTACCCAGATTTTTGCAGAATCGTAAAAAATGTGGGAAATAAAAAGAACAAAGAGTGCCAGCCAGAACGAAGGGTAACCCAGAAATGGAACCGTAAAGGCGATATTCATCACCGCGCAAATGGTGACGTGCAAAAGGATTCCCCACTTGTACTTATTCTTGTAGTAGAAAATACTGTCTGTTTGCAGAGGAAAATCCCCCACTAAATGGGCTAAAACAAGCAGCCAGAAAAGATCCATAAAATACCCTGACGTGTCAGAGGTGGATTTTAATCACAATTTAGAAAAACAGGAATTCCATTTTATTGAGACCTATTAAAAAAGGAAAAGCCGCCTCAAGGATAAAAACCGCTGGACGGCTGAACGCATACGTGCAAAAAACAACTATTTTTTCACAACCCACACTTTTATTTTTGCTTCCACATCGGAATGCAGTTTGATGGGTATTGAATAGATTCCCAGAACCTTAATGGGTTCATCCATAACAATTTTTCGCTTATCGACTTCAAACCCTTTTTCTTTTAAGGCATCCGCGATATCTTGCGAGGTTACCGAGCCAAACAATTTATCTTCTTCGCCCACAGAAACGGAAATGGTTACAGAAACATTGTTCAATTTATCGGCGACGTGCTCGGCCGCTTTTTTCTCGCGATTCTTCTGTAGTTCCAGAGTCTTTTTTTCCTGCTCAATTCGTTTGAGATTTCCGGGAGTTGCTTCTAAGGCAATCCCTTTTGGAATAAGATAGTTCCGGGCATATCCATTTTTGACGGTTACAATATCACCAACTGTACCTACCGAATCCACATCCTGCTTCAAGATTACTTTCATTTCTAGTTTACTCCTCCGATTAGTTTGATTGCTCTGCAACAAAAGGAATCAATGCCAGGTGTCGCGCACGCTTAATTGCCTTAACCAATTGACGCTGATGATGTGCGCACGTTCCAGAAATCCGGCGAGGAATAATTTTACCCTGTTCCGTTGTAAATCTTTGAAGCAATTTTTCATTTTTATAATCAATGTAATCGATCTTGTTTTCGCAAAAACGACAAATCCGCTTTTTCTTCATACGAATCAATTTTATAACCTCCTATTTCTATTAATATTAAATCTATTTATTGAGTTTCACCACTATTCACTTGCAGGAACTTCGGCTGGTTCCGTATCCGTTTTCTCCGGAACCTGTTCCTCTGAAGCTTTCTGCGTTTCCTGCCTATTTGAATTGTTCGACCGGGAATAGTGTTTTTTATAGGAGCCACCAAATTTCTTGAAATCGGTAATTTTCCCCTTTTCCATTTGTTTAACGGCTTTCTCGTCCAGTCGGACGGTTAAATCCCGTATGATGAATTCATTCAGGCGAAATTCCTTTTCCAACTGCGGCAGGGCTTTCCCATTCGATTCATAGAGAAAATAAACATAGTAGCCGTATTGCTTTTTCTTGATTTCATAGGCCATGCGTTTCTTGCCCCAGTGGTCAACTTTACGAATTGAGCCCCCCTCATCTGTAACCATTTTCTGAATTTTGTTAACTAATTCCTCAATTTTGGTTTGATCCAATTGAGGGTCTATAATAATTGTTGTTTCGTACAAACGCTGCTCCATTTAAACCTCCATTTTAGACGCGCCTAACTCGCTTGTTAAAATCTTACTGTTTCTTTCGATTGAATTTGTTCATTGCCTTTTCTACACCTTCCACAACAAAACTGATTGTTGCTTCCCTTGCGATGGGAATAACCTGCTCCAAAAGCTTCATCTCTTCCTGGGAAAAATCGGAAAGAACAAATGATACCCAATTGTCAATGGGTGTTTCCCGTCCAATGCCCACTCGCAGCCGCGAAAAATCTCTGGTTCCCAAATGCGAAATAATCGAAGCCAGCCCATTGTGGCCGCCATCGCTCCCCTGCTTGCGGATACGGATCACTCCCAACGGAATCTGGAAATCGTCGACAATCACCAAAATATCTGAAAGCTCGCATTTGTAAAATTGAACCGACTGGCGAACTGCCAGCCCGCTGTTATTTACGAATGTTAGCGGCTTGATCAGCGTGACCTTTTTTTGTTCCACCATCCCGCTTGCCTGCAAATAATCGCCCCTGCCCTGCTGAAATCTCAGTCCTAGTGCACGGGCAATATCATCCACCACCATAAAACCAACATTGTGGCGCGTATTTTGATATTTTTTTCCGGGATTTCCAAGCCCAATTATCAAATAACGAGCATCCGTACGGTCAGTCATTTTTCAGACACTGAGAATGATCACTGAACGAACCTTCCATTCGAAAGGCCGCAAGCGGAGTCTATTCCCCTCCCTCGGCTTTTTCTTCCTTGCCATGAATGACCTCTGGTTCGGCTTCTTCTTCGACAATGCCTTCCTCAGCCTCCACTTCTTCTTCAACCACCTTCTTCGGATGGCTCACTGAGGCGACCGTCTGTTCAGCATCGGCTAAGAATTCCACATTCTCTATTTTCAAATCGCCAATTGTTACGCTATCCCCGATATTCAGATTACTGATGTCAATTTCAATATTTTCAGGAATATCCTTTGGCAGACAGGAAATTTCCACTTCTCGCATCTGATGTTCCAGAATGCCACCGAAATCTTTCACACCGACAGCCTCTCCAACGAGAATAATTGGAACCTTCATGCTCACCTTTTCAGATGCCTTAATTCCCAAAAGATCAACGTGCACAATTTCATCCGTCACCGGATCGACCTGTATTTCGCGAACAATGCAAGCCTTTTGTCGTCCCTTGCCAACCGCGAGATCAAAAATATTGGCGCCGGCCAGCAAGAGGTGCCTGAATTCCTTGGCATCCAGTGTAATTAATTGTGAATCCTTGTGTGCACTATAAAAAACGGCAGGAATCTTTCCCGCTTTTCGAAGTTGCTTTAGTTGGGATTTGGTAGTCTTCTCACGCAAATCCGCATTAATTCGTACTTCGGCCATTCAAACTCTCCTTCTCACTTTTCAACATCAAATAAAATACTAATGGATTCTTCTTTGTGAATTCGTTCGATTGCCTGGGAAAATATAGGAGCCACAGACAATATTTTAATTTTATCAATCATTTTTTCTTCAGGAATTGGTATAGTATCCGTTACAACCATCTCATTAATCGGCGATGCCTCAATTCGCTTACCGGCATCCCCCGAAAGAAGCGGATGGGTACACGCTGCGTAAATTTGCTTCGCCCCATTTTTCTTCATTGCGGCTGCCGCCCCAACCAGCGTGCCCGCCGTATCCACCATATCATCAACAATCAGGACATTTTTGTCGCGCACCTCACCGATAATGTGCATCACCTCTGCCACATTGTGACGGGGACGCCGTTTGTCTACCAGAGCCAGCTTGGCCCCCAGCCTCTTGGAATAAGCCCTGGCCATTTTAATACTTCCGATATCGGGAGACACGACCACGAGATTGTCGATGCTTTTTTTGCGGAAATATTCAACAAATACATACGACGAGTACAGATGATCCAAAGGAATGTCAAAAAATCCCTGGATTTGAGGCGCGTGTAAATCCATTGTCAAAACACGATCGGCACCGGCCGTTGTAATTAAATTGGCCATCAATTTTGATGAAATGGCCACCCGCGGCTGATCTTTTCGATCCTGCCGGGCATAACCGTAATAGGGAATGACAGCCGTCACGCGCCTGGCCGACGCTCGCTTGGCGGCATCGATCATGATTAGCAATTCTAAAATGTTTTCCGCTGGCGAGCATGTGGGCTGAATCAGGAAGACATCCGCACCGCGAATATTTTCCACGTATTTCACCCAAATTTCACCATCACTAAATCGACGAATCGATAAGGCCTCCAATGGCCGATTCAGACTATCGGCAATTCGCTCAGCCAGCTCCGGATTGGCAGTCCCTGAAAATAGTTTTAAATCATTATTTGTCGTCATTGCATTTTCCCAATTCGCCTTCGGCGGATTTAACGTTGCTTTATCGGCTCTGTCACTTTCTACATTTTTTTCGTAGATGTTGGGAAATAAAAATCCAATTCGTCTCGCAAGCCATCCCTATCCCTCAAAAACACACTAAAAAAGCCACCTCACATCACGTTGCAAGAATATTCTACTGGACTGTAATTTTTTCTTTTTCTTCTTTTGGAGCTTCTTCAGGCACATCTTCTTCGAGCACCTTTTTGTAAGCATCTAAAACCACACGCTGGATTTTGAGACGGAAGGCATTTGTAATAGGATGAGCAACATCTTTGTATGAGCCATCTGGTAGCCTTCGTGCGGGCATGGACACAAACATGCCGTGGTTCCCTTTAATAATGCGCAGCCCGTGAACGACAAATACATCATCGAATGTAATATTCACATAGGCTTTCAGGCGCGGTTCTTCCAACGGGGTGATGCTTACTTCGGTTATTTCCATTTTCTTCTCCCTCTTTTTTTGATTATTTCCCGCTTAACCCAGCGTTACAGCAAATTTATTCAGAAAAACCGAAGAAAGCTATTTCTGTAGCTCCCGATAAGGACGCACAAAAAACTTCTGGTAAGGATGACTGTCAAATAACATCAGGGCTTTTCGAGCCGCTTCTTCCTTTTTAAAAAGCCCAAAAAAGGCAGAGCCACTGCCGGATAAACTGGCAAAACAACTCCCTGCTTGCAAAAGCTGTAATTTTATCTCTCGAAACTCGGGATACGCTTCAAAAACAAGCGATTCAAAATCATTTTTAAAAAAGAGCGGAAACTCTTGTAAAAAAAGCTTTTCCATAAAGTAACTGCTTAATTTAATATATTTTTTGATGTTTGTCAAGTTAATTTTGATATTCTTGTAAGCCCACGCTGTTGAAATAGGATGGTTCGGATAAATAATCACCCCAAAAAAGTCCCAGCCCTTCCGCAATGGCTGCAAATCATCCCCAACACCGTAGGCAATTGCTGTTCCCGGAGCTAGAAAGAATGGCACATCCGCTCCCAATTTTTTTGCAATTTCCGACAATTCCTTGCTGCCGAGATTCAAATTCCACATGCGATTAAGCAAGCGAAGCGTGGCCGCTGCGTCGGAGCTTCCCCCTCCAAGCCCAGCTCCCATGGGGATCTTCTTCCTAATTTGAATGCTGCACCCCTTTTGCCCCCGGGCGATTTCTCTTAGGTAGTTTGCCGCCCGGTAACAAATATTCCTTTCGTCCTGCGGCATGTCTGGATGGTCCCCTTTCACCCGAATGCCTTCCTCCAGCGAAGTTACAGAAATTTCATCGCATAAATCAACCGATTGAAAAATTGTTTCAATTTCGTGGTAACCATTCGGGAGCCGGCCCAAAATTCTCAACCCGATGTTGATTTTTGCACAGGCTTTTGAAAAAAGGGTTTTCACTTGAATGCGTTCTCTCTTGCAGGAATTTCAAAGTCCTCTGTCCGTTTTTAGTGTAAAAAATTTCTGAGACAAAATCAAGTGCTTTCCGAGATTATTTCTTGATTTTCACCAAAACTTATGTTAAATTTTTGAAAATCAATTTGGTGAGAACAGGCGCAATATTGTTGTATTGCCAAAGTTTTTGTTTTTTTTCTCTACCGTTGCGAGTTTTGCAAAAGTGATTGAAAAATATTTAGTGAAAATAC
>CAZMRE010000007.1:0-22835 GCA_964568545.1 uncultured Deferribacteres bacterium
CCGTACTGCCGAAGCTTTTCTCGAAGCGTCGATCGTGAAATTCCCAGAACCCGGGCTGTTCTTGATTTGTTATTTTTATGTTGTTTCAAAACATGCAAAATATGCCGCTTTTCCATTTCATCCAAGGAAAAATCAGCCGAATACTCTGATTCCGCCTCCACATGTGTAGACTTGCTTTCCATCTGGAGCTCCAAGGGAAGGTGTTCCGCCTCAAGCCACTCTCCTTGGCACAAGATGCTTGCCCGTTCGATTACATTTTTCAATTCTCTCACATTTCCTGGCCATGAATAGTACAGCAACACCTTTTCCGCCTCCGGGGAAATGCCTTTTATGCCCTTGTTGAATTCGCGATTATTCCAATCCAGAAACAATTTTGCCAGTGGAAGGATATCCTCCTGGCGTTCTCGCAGGGGCGGCACGTCAATTACCATCACTTTCAGGCGGTAAAACAAATCTTCCCGAAATTCCCCATCCTTTACGCTGTCTTCCAGATTTTTATTGGTTGCCGTAACAATTCTTACATCCACCGGAATATCCACGGTGCCTCCCACCCGGCGCAGCGCCTGGGTTTCCAGAATTCGCAGCAATTTCGGCTGTAAATTCAGCTTCAGGCTGGACACCTCATCCAGAAAGAGGGTTCCGCCATTGGCGATTTCAAAAATACCCTTCTTGAGTATCTTCGCATCGGTGAACGCTCCCTTTTCATGACCAAATAATTCACTTTCAATCAAATTATCCGGGATGGCACTGCAATTAATTTTAACCAGGGGTTTGTTTCGCCGATTGCTGGCACGGTGAATCGCATTGGCAACCAATTCCTTGCCCGTTCCACTTTCGCCCTGAATCAAAACGGATGTGCGCGGCGTTTGAGCCACCAGCGCAATCAAGTTTTTGACCGCCTGAATCTTCGGGCTGCTGCCATAAATTCCGGTAATGGAATCATCCATTTGGCGCCGGCGAAATTGATTGACCTCTCGGCGCAAACGCTGGGTTTCCAGGGCTTTGTCAACCTTTAATCGAAGCTCCTCCAATTCAAACGGCTTCGTTAAATAATCGTATGCCCCCGCCTGCATTGCAGTAATGGCGTGCGTCAAATCGCCATACGCAGTAATCATGATTACCAGCAAATCCGGATCGTGAGCCTTTAGTTTACCCAAAACGCTGATGCCATCAATGCCCGGCAAATTAATATCCAACAAAACAAGATCAAGTATTTTCCGATTGGCCTTTTCAAGAGCGTCTTCTCCGGAAAAAGCCGTCTCAACCTCATATCCTTTTTTCTTTAAATTGTAAGCAACAGCCGTACATAAATCTTCATTATCCTCAACAACGAGTATTGATGCTTCTCCCAATTATTCCTCCGCAGGTAGCAGTAAGGTAAATGTTGTACCCCTATTCGGTTCGCTTGTCACCTTGATATTCCCCCCGTGTTCTTCAAGAATACGATAAACAATTGAAAGTCCCAATCCTGTGCCCTGGGATTTTGTGGTAAAAAAGGGATCGAATATCGCCTCCAGATGGTCTTCCTTGATTCCAATGCCCGTGTCTTTAACACTGACTTCCGCAAAAAGCGTTTCTTTTTTTCGATTTTTAAAACTGCGCCGTCTCCGGTCGACCGTTTCCAATTTTGTTTTTTTCGGCCTGGCGCTGATCACCAATTCCCCACCGTCCGGCATGGCATCCACAGCATTCAAAATCAAATTAATAAATACTTGTTGAATTTGATTCAAATCCACGAAAATACGCGGCAAATTTTTGTGGTAGTTTTCTTTAAAATTAATTTCAGATGAGGTAATTCTCTTGTTTAACAAAACAACCACCTCGTGAACAATATCCTCAAGATCGTGCCATTTTTTGATGGGCGGCCTGGGACGTGCGTAGGAGAAAAAAGCCTTCAGAAGCTCGTCCAGACGATTTACCTGCCGAATAATTCGCGACAAATACTCGCGCCTGGAATCCTGTGGATCGATTTCTTCCTCAAGTGTCTGGGCCATCGTCTTAATTCCTGCCAATGGATTTCGAATTTCGTGAGCAATTCCAGATGCCAGCACGCCAAGCGACGCCAAGCGATCCATGCGAATCATTTCAACCTGCAAACGCTTGATTTCTGAAATATCCCGAAAACTGATAATGGTTCCCATTTTTTGGTTATTGTTATCAACCCAGGGGGTATTTGAAAATCCGATGAAAACCTTTTCGCCTTGTTTGTTGGTCACTTCCATTTCGCGATTTAAGAGAGAGGCATTCTCTCCCGAGTTTCGAGGAAGCAGTTTTTCAATTTCATCTTGAGGCAAAATTTCATCGATCGACTTTCCGATAACATCATCCTGAGACATTTTCAAAATCTTTTCCGCACCAGCGTTAAAATAGGTTATTTTCCGATTCAAATCCACGGTAATTAGACCGGAGCCGATGCTCTTAATAATGCTTTCGTTAAAATTTTTCAGCTCAACAATCTGCTCTTCCAACTTAATACGATCGGTAATGTCGCGGGCAATTCCCACTACACCGTCAATCGCGCCCTGATTTTGAATGGGATTCAAATTTGCCGAAAAATAATGCAAATTTCCCTTTTTGTGCCTGATTCGAAATTCTACTGTGCGGCAATTTCCAAAGAGACATTCCTGAAAAGCCTGCATAACGATTTCACGATCGCCCGAGAATACCACATCAAAAATAGACTGCCTTTGCCATTCAGCTTCTGAATAACCCGTAAGCGGTTTCAGACGGCTGTTAACAAATTGAAAGTTCCCATTTTCGTCCAGGGTAAAAATAAGGTCATTGGCATTTTCAATCAGGTCGCGGTATCTGTACTCCGTTTGCCGGATTTCTTCTTGAAGAACGATATTTTGTCTACGGACTTCATTAAGCTGCAACACATTTTCAATCACATTAATGAGCTCCCGATGGCCGAAGGGTTTAATCAAAAAAGCAGCCAGACCTTTCTCGAACATGGACACCCGGTCGATTCCATTATCTCCCCGAGCCGTCAGCATGATAATGGGGATGTCCCGGAAATTCCGGTATTTTTCATCAGACACAAAACGATCAAAAAACTCATCTCCCCGCATTTCCGGCATCATGTAATCCAGAAGGACAAGGTTCGGATGGTGGGATTCGATTTTTTCAAATCCCTCTTCCGCATTTTTTGCTTCAAAAAAATTGTAGCCGGCCTTGCGAATAATGATGCGACCGATATCCAGCATATCGGGATCATCATCCACTAATAGGATCGATTTTTTTTGATTTATTTTCTCCATCGTGCCGCCTTCTCCAAAAGATAAAGCTAATTATGCTGCCAAAATTAAAAAATTGATGATTGTAATGAAATAGATTTGGGCGGATTGCCCGTTTTTTGATTACCGGTCTGAATCACTGGCAGTGTGAAATAGAACGTAGAGCCTTTGCCCAATTCTGATTCCACCCAAATCCGGCCGTCATGTAATTCCAACAAGCGCTTGGCGAGAGTAAGGCCAATTCCGGTTCCGCCGTAGCGCCGGGTATTGGAACCGTCCAGTTGTCGGAATTCTTCAAAAATTAGCGGGATATCTTCTGTAGCGATGCCAATGCCCGTGTCCCGAACAGAAAATAGAATCTCTGAATTTGTCAATTCTCCTCGAATTTCAATTTCCCCGCTTTGTGTAAATTTCATGGCATTACCGACAATGTTAATAAAAACCTGGTAAATCTTCTGGGAGTCCACATAAACATCGGGTAAGTTAGGAGACAGCCGAATAATCAGCTCAATCGGCAAATTCCGAAGCATTGGTTTCACCGTTGCTTCAACCGCATCAATAACGTTGTAAATCGAGCAGACTTCCTTGTAGAGTTTCATTCGGCCATTTTGCAGCCTAGAAAAATCCAGTATTTCATTAATCAAGTCGAGCAGATGGTTTCCCGATGAAATAATATTCTGAAGCGCCTTTCTCTGTTCATCGCTCACGGCGCCATAAATCCCATCGCGCAAAAGCTCTGCATAGCCGAGCACACCATTCAGGGGAGTTCGCAGTTCGTGGCTGACATTTGAAACAAATTGGGACTTCAGGCGATTTATTTCTTCTAACTCTTTGTTTTTCTTGTTTAATTCTTTATTTAGTTTTTTGAGTTCTTCACTCTGTTTTCGGATTTCCTTTTCCGCTTGCATTTGAGACGAAATATCTCGTGCAATTCCCTGATAACCATTAATTTTGGCGTTTTTAAAGACGGGAGAAACATTTAATTCAATGTGAAGTTTTTCGCCCCTTTTTGTTTGAATCAGCGTTCTGATATGGTCCAAACTGCCTTCTTTTTGAAGTTTCTTGATCAATTGCGACCATCGGCCTCTTTCCTCCAGAGCAATGATGTGCCTGAAATGCATCTTTAGCAGTTTTTTCCGAGGATATCCGGTAAAATCAACAATTTTATTGTTTACCAGAATAAAGTAGCCTTTTTTATCAAGAACATAAATTCCATCGTTAGCATTTTCAACAAGGTCTCGGTAGCGCCGCTCTGTTTCATCCAGCCGTTCCTCAAGCCCTTTATTTTTAAGAACTTTCTGAATGGTCACAGGAAGCGTTACGAGGTAACCGTCCGATTTGATCAGATAATCGTAGGCACCTTTTTTAATGGCTTTGACGGCAACCACTTCGCTGCCCATACCTGTTACAACGATAATCGGGGTTTGAATACCCATCGCTTTTATTTCTTCGAGAACACGCAGGCCATTTTTGTCAGGAAGGGAATAATCCAGAAGAATGGTATCGAAAGAATCCTGCTCCAGAAGTGACAGGCACGATTTTGCAGTGAAGGCTTTTGTTATTTCAAGATTAGAAATATTTTTCTTTAAAGCAATTTCCATCAATTCGGCGTGGTCGAAATTATCTTCAACCAAAAGAATTTTCCATTTGGGCATTGATTTAGACTCTCCTCACTTTCACAAATTTTTCAATGAATAACCGGTCCAGCCATTCGATTATACCCAATGGCTGCCCCATCCTTTGAGTCTGCCCCTTGCGGTTTGGGCAAGATCACCCGAAATATCGATCCCTTGCCCACCTCACTTTCAACAAGAATTCTGCCCCTGTGCAATTGCACAATCTCTTTTACCAAAGACAAACCAAGTCCCGTCCCCTTTTCGTTTTGGGTAGCTTCATCTTTCACTCGAAAAAATTTGTCAAAAATTCGCCCCTGGTATTTTTCGGGAATTCCAAATCCCTGATCGATTACTTCAATGACGGCTGTTTCACTCTCCTCTCGAACATTTAGTGTTACCTTTGTGCCCGATGGGCTGTACTTAATGGCATTTGAAAGCAAATTGAGAACCACTTCCGAAATAAGTTTGGAATCGACTAAAACCGGATCCATCTCCTCGGCCAAATTCACATCCAATTCGATGTGCTTTGTTTGGGCATGACTGCTGGCGATATAGAGAATTCCTTCAATCAATTCCTTTAGCTGAAATAATTGCGGGTGGAAATCCATTCGTCCGGCTTCGATCCGCGTTAAATCCAGGAATTTATTAACGAGTTCCGAAAGCCGGTCGGATTCCTGCTTAATGATCGTTGAATACTCATAAATGCTCTTATCATTCAAAGGCGTGTCCAGCAGTAGTTCGGCAAATCCGGAAACGGATGTGAGCGGTGACCGCAACTCGTGAGCCACCAACGAAACGAGCTCTGTTTTCATTCGGTCGACTTCCTTTTCCTTCGTGATGTCGCGAAGGATGGTCACGGCTGCAATTTTATGCCCGTCATGATCGTCCACCCAGCTTGAGCGTGCCTGAAAAAAGCTCTCTTTCTGCTGACCCGGCAGTCTCACCGAAAATTCCCGCGTGAAGGACCGCAATTCTGGATCCTGATTCATTTCGCGCATTAGTTCTTCCAGATACTTATTTGGAATTACTTTGTCTAGAAACCGATCCACCACCTGCCGCTCATCAATTTGAAACCACTGTTCGATGGCGGCGTTGATCATCATGATTTTCCCTTTCGGGTCGGTCACGATAACACCGTCAGCGATATTTTTAATGACGGCACGGGTTTTGGCGCGCTCCGAAATAATCTGATTCAGATTCATCTCATTCAGGCGGCGCAATTCGACCATCATGTAATTGAAAATCTTTGCCAGACGGCCGATTTCATCTCTCGAATCAATTTCAATCTTCTGCGTGAAATCGCCCCTTGCAATTTCGGTAGCGGATTTGGCAAAGTGCTGAAGCGGAACTGTTATTCGCTTTGCAAAATAAAGTGCTCCCAAAATAGCGACCAAAATTCCAAGCAAAAGGAAAAACATCGATTCCAGTTTGATTCCCCACACCGGGGCAAAGACCGAGCGCCTTGAAACCTGTCCCACCACCCAGAGCGGCAATCCATCAACCCGACGCACGTTGGTAAACCAAGCCGATTCATGCGGAACCGTCTTCTTTGAAGGAGGATTTATTTCCCCCTTTGGTTGACGGCTATTTAAGAGAATCTGCTCAATGGGCCGTGCATCCTCAGGTTGGAATTTCCCGCCAAAAATATTCCAGTAGCGGCCGTCTGCGTCAAACAGAGCAAAGCGGGAACTTTTTGGAATGGGTAAATCGGACGGCCGGACATCTCTCAAGACAACTGAAATCGGAAGTACGCCCGCAAGGGCTGAAGCACCGGTATGGGCCGCAGATATCCGTTTTACGATCAAAAAATAGCGGGGCTGAGAAGAATCCCGTGAACCAGCAAAACCAACCCACAGATTTCGGGCAGACCCGCGAGAGCTCGCCAGCACCATCCGAAGCTCTCTTTCCGGGAGAATTTCTGATCTTCCCGATGAAGACCGGTAAATAGACCGGATTTTCAAGTCGGAGGCCACAGTATTCAAACGGGAAATCTGCCAGACTTGTTGAAATCCTTTTTGCCAATCCCTCTGCATTCCGCTTTTTTGAGCCACGCGAAAAATTGCGAGCCTTTCGCCCCATTGGCCAATCAAACGGTCAGAGAGCGTTCTGCTCAGAAGCTGCGTTTCCAGAGCCAGAGTTGTTTTGGCCTGCTTACGGCTGCGAATCCAGTTATGGTAATGAAAATACATTCCCATTAGCAAAAGAGGAATAAGAGCAACCAGAGTGGTCACCGTGACAAGCTGCTCCAGCAGTTGTTTTCGTTTAAACATGCCCATAAATGTTAGAAACCCGATACGACTTTGTTTCGCCCGGTTTGTTTGGCCCTGTAGAGATTTTCATCCACTTTCTCAACCAATTTGTTGGAGGTTTCCCCATCCTCCGGAAATGTTGCCACACCAATACTGATTGTCAATTGGCCATTGGGCTGTTTTTCTTGATTTTTAAACGCCATTCTTTCAATTAATCCCCGAATCTTTTCGGCAACAACCACGGCAGCGGTTTTCCCTGTATCCGGCAAAATCAGAATGAATTCCTCGCCCCCGTAGCGGCAAGGGATGTCAATCTTGCGAATGTTCTCCTGCACGGCATCCGCAATTTCTTTTAAAACAATATCCCCTGCAGGGTGACCGTTGGAATCGTTGTAATTCTTGAAAAAATCAATGTCCAGCATAATCAGCGAAAGCTCCAGATGATGGCGTCGGGCGCGTTCCAGTTCGTGATCCAACTGAGAACGAAAGTAGCGATAATTAAACAGCCCCGTTAGCCCGTCTGTGATAGCCAACTGCTGAAGCTCTTTTCGGGCTTCGTCCAATTGTTCCATTTTATTTTCAAGCTCATCGTGCAAGAATTTTATTCGCAACAGCGAACGCACACGTGCCATTAATTCGGTTTTATTGAATGGCTTTGAGATAAAATCATCGGCACCTGCTTCAATGCCCTTGATTTTATCTTCAATGTCCTTTAATGCCGTTACCATGATAACAGGAGTAAATCGCGTTTCCGGATCATTTTTAAGCAAACGGCACACCTCGTAGCCGTTTTTCTTAGGCATCATGATATCCAATAAAACCAGATCGGGCTTTTCTTCATAAACCTTTTGGAGAGCTTCTTCCCCATCCATGGCCAAAACGACATCATAACCGGAACCCTGCAAATAAGCTTTTTGCAATTCCAGATTAATGGCAATGTCATCTACCAGCAGAATTTTGGGCTGTTTTTTCCCGCTTTTCATTCACACCTATAAATTAAATTTATAAATAATGAGTCTGCTCCAAAAAGTATCTTCCCACCAATTTTACCAATTTTCACAAATTGATTGTATTAAAATTGGATTAAATTGACGTAATTTGTCTAATTCATGGTTTTTAGGGTGAATCCAATAATAACTTTCTCCAAAGGAATCTCACGATTCAGGAGTCCATTTTACCTGAAGCTGACGGGCTGCAAGCGCTTCATTCAATCGACTAACAGGGGTTGTGACCGGAGCATTTTTCAGAATGTCCGGATTTTCCTCTGCTTCCCTAGCAATTTGAAGAAGAGCCTCCGCAAAAGCATCGAGCGTTTGCATTGATTCAGTTTCCGTAGGCTCAACCATTAACGCTTCGTGAACAATGAGCGGGAAATAGATCGTCGGGGCGTGGAATCCCAAATCCAACAGGCGTTTGGCAATGTCCAGGGTTTTGATTCCGTTCTTTTTCTGGCGATCGCCCGACAGCACAAATTCATGCATGGGCCGCCTGGAATAAGGCAATTCAAAAGCAGATTTTACCTTTTCCAGCAGATAATTTGCATTTAGAATGGCATTGCGACTAACCCTTTTCAACCCTTCCGATCCAAGCATTCGAATGTAGGTGAATGCCTTAACCATGACAGAGAAATTCCCGTAAAAAGCCTGAACCTTTCCAATAGAATCCGGATAATCACTACTGAGATTAAATTTCTCTCCCCTTTTTTCAATGCGAGGTACTGGCAAGAAGGGCACCAGGCGTTCCGATACACCCACCGGGCCGCTACCAGGGCCTCCCCCACCGTGCGGCGTGGAAAAGGTTTTGTGCAGATTAAAATGCATGACATCCACACCCAAATCCCCCGGCCGAACAATTCCCAACAACGCATTTAAATTGGCACCATCCATGTACAGAAGCGCACCCACCTCGTCCAACAGCTTTTTAATCTCCCGAATGTGTGATTCAAACAAACCCAGAGTATTCGGATTGGTTATCATCAAAGCAGCTACATCTTCATCCAATTCTTGTTTTAGCAGATCCAAATCGACCAAGCCATTACTATTTGATTTTATTTGAACCGATTGATAGCCGGATATCACAGAACTGGCCGGATTGGTACCGTGGGCAGAATCAGGCAGCAAGACTTTTTTTCTGGGATTCCCTTGCTTCTCATGGTAAGCATGAACCATCATCATCCCGGTTAGTTCGCCATGCGCCCCTGCAGCCGGCTGAAGCGTAACAGCCTTCATCCCGGAAATTTCACAAAGAGCCTCACTTAATTCGTACATGAGCTGGAGGGCTCCCTGAACATCCTCACCTTCCTGATGCGGGTGAATGGCCGCAAATCCCTCCAAATGTGCTGTGTTTTCATTCACTTTTGGGTTGTACTTCATTGTACACGAGCCAAGCGGATAAATTCCCTTGTCAAGATGATAATTCTTGCTGGACAATTGAATAAAATGGCGCACAACCTCGGGCTCGGAAACCTCGGGTAGAACAGGAGGTTCTTTTCGCAAAAATTTACTTGGAAGTAAATCTTCAATCGGCTTCTGTGGAATGGTCAGTTTTGGAAGCGTATAGCCTCTCCTACCGTTTTCGCTTAATTCAAAAATGATTTTATCGTACATTACAGGTGCCTCTTTCGGGTAAAAATTAATGAAGAGAATAGTTGTATCAACTCTAAAAATAACAATAATCCAGTGAGAATGTCAAGTTATTTTTTGGTAACATTCTTTCTTTCCCGAGAATTTACAAATGATAAATACCTTCGACATTTTTTTCCAAAACCAATTTTCTATTATTCTTTGAGTTTTTTGTGCCTTCTTTGGAAATTTTGTGTCAAAAAAATTTTCTCCAAAAAAAACAAGGATTTGATTAGTAATACAACAAATATCGAAATCTGCTTAAATTTAAAGAAGGAACTCACTTCCCTAAAGGCTTGCCAATACTCGGCGACTGACGAAGGATTTCACGAATTACCTTTCCGTCTGCGGCGGGAAATGGCAGCTTCAAAAGCCCCTCAGGCGTCACCCACTGGAAGGCATCCACGCCATTCAGCACGGGTTTTCCCGAAATGTAGCGGCAGTGAAACATGTGCAGCGTCATCTTAAAATGAGAATAGGCATGCTTCACGTCCATAAAATGCTCCGTTACTTCCACCTCAATTCCCAATTCCTCGGAAATCTCACGCAGTGCACACGCTTCGAAAGATTCTCCCATTTTGCATTTGCCCCCGGGAAATTCCCAGAGTCCGCCTAGCATCTTGTCTGTCGGACGAAGCGTAATCAGAATTTCCCCATCCTTCCAGATAACACCCGCAGACACGTGCACATGGGGAATCTGTTTCGTCTTATTTCTAATGGGAATTTCTCTTTCCCTGTGAGCCGCTTTGGCCAGGCAGATTTCCTGCAGAGGACACGCCTCACAGGAAGGGTTCTGGGGCGTGCACACCAACGCTCCCAACTCCATTAAAGCCTGGTTAAATTCACCCGGATTGTCTGCCGGCAAAAGACTCTTTGCTGCCTGCCACAACTTTTCTTTTGCACCATGGGTATTAATCGGTTCTTCAAAAAGCAAGACTCGGCTGAGTACACGAGCCGCATTTCCATCCAAAATAGGAATTGGCTTATCAAAGGCAATGCTCAAAATAGCGCCCGCCGTGTAGCGACCGATGCCAGGTAATTTTAGAACATCATCTAAATTATCAGGAAAGCCGCCGCTGTATTTTTCCATGATAATCTGTGCGGCTTTGTGCAAATTCCGCGCTCGGGCATAATAGCCCAATCCCTCCCAGATTTTCAGTACATCTTGTAATTTAGCTGAGGCCAAACCTCCCACTGAGGGAAATGCATCCATGAAACGATAATAAAAGGGGATGACGGTCAGTACCTGAGTCTGTTGAAGCATAATTTCCGAAACCCAAATCGCGTAGGGATCACGCGTGCGCCTCCAGGGTAAATCCCGCTTGTTTTCACGAAACCAGTGCAATAAATCTACAACAAAGTCCGAAGCTTGCAAATTTTTGTTTCTGATCGTTTGTGTTTTCCTGCTACTGAAATTAAAATTCCGGCAATTTTTAAATCGTATTAAACATACAACAACTATTGATTTATTGCAAGAATTTATGGCCATTATTCCTATCCTTTTGTCTTGATATTTAACCGATTTTTGGGTATATTATATAAAATTGAATTTTCCACAAGAAACCTAACACTCGAGATACTATTGGATATTCATGAAAATTAATCGCCTTTTATCTATCATTTTTTACAGGGGATTTGTTTTTGCCGTCATTTTTCTCGCCTCTTCCCTGCCCTGTCTGGCACAAAAATATCTCTGGCCAACCGATGCCAGTCATTTTATTAATTCCACATTTGGTGAATTTCGCCCGGGCCATTTTCATTCAGGCATCGACATTAAGACGTGGGAAAGGGAGGGATATCGAGTTTTCGCCGTGCGCAACGGCTATGTTTACCGGGTACGGGTTTCACCCTTTGGCTACGGGAAGGCTCTTTACCTAAAATTGGATACCGGTGAATTTGCCGTTTACGGTCACCTCCAGCGATTTGCCCCAAAAATTGAGCGGGTAATTAAAAGGCTCCAGCAAAAGCGGCAAAAATACTCCGTGGAAAAATATTTCTCAAAGAATCAAATTCCCGTTAAAAAGGGTGAAGTGGTGGCTTACTCCGGAAGAACCGGAATTGGGGCGCCTCATCTTCACTTTGAAATCCGTGACAAAATGAATCATCCCATCAATCCGCTCTTAAAATTCCCGTTTTTCAAGGATCACGTTCGCCCCCAATTAACGCGATTCGCTATTATTCCATTCGGGGAAAATTCTCAGGTCGAGGGAGAACCGCTTCCAGAAACATTTTTGATTCGTAACAAACGGAAAAATTCTGTCACACTTGACAAGCCCATTCAGGTATGGGGGAATTTTGGTCTGGCCGTTGCCGGATTTGACCGTTCAGCCAGAATTCCCAATAAATGCTCTTTTTACCGGCTCAAACTTCTGATGGATGGAAACCCCGTTTTCCAAACGGAGTACGATTCACTTTCATTTGAAAAAACAAGAGAAATTGTTTTCGACCGGAATTTTCGCTTGCAGCAGTGGACGGGACGTCATTTCAACAATCTTTTTTTACGTCCGGAGAACAATCTTTCCTTTTATTATCCCAACAAGCCCGGAACGGGAATTTTTGTAGCAACAGATGTCTCCCCTGCGGAGAGCTCTTCAATTCCAACAAAAACAGAATATTTTAATAAAGATTTCTCCCTTTTCCCCTGGAGTACCGTTGCCCTTCAACCGATTATCCTGCAGCCGGGGGAACATCACTTTACGATTATTGCAGAGGATTTTTCCGGAAATAAGGCGACATTGAACGGGATACTTTTAGTCAGCCCAAAAAAGATTTCACCGATTCGATTAAAACGCGCCGGAGATCGTATTCGGATCGTGAGCCTCTCCTCGGGGGAAATCAATGCCGCTCAATTTAATGGCAAAAAATGGCATCCCTTTTCTCCGCACTTTCTCCCGGGTGCCGATCCCGCGATGTTTGATTTTTCGGTGGATTCACCCGCACTCGGTGCAGGGCATTGGCTTAAATTCTGGACAATTTCTGATCTGGGTTTCGACGACTTTCCCGTTTTTGCACGAAGCGATTCCGCAGCACCCGATTTTCTAGAAGCCCTTAAAAATAGTAGGATAAAAAAAATCTTCATGGATGATTTTATGATCGTTCGGATTCATACGGTCATCCCATTTACCCATCCGCCGAAACTGGTTTACAACACAGGATTTTCAACCGGATCAGTTACCCTTCGCCAATTTGATTTGACCGATTACGAGGCAACGATTTCCCTGGATTCTATTGCTAATGCGTTTACGCTGTTGTCTCTTGAAAACGGAAGCCATTCAAAGCGATTTCCAATTGATTTTGTCAAACTATTTAAAATTGAGCCTTCCGAGGAAAAGGAGATTCCTATTTCGAGAAATGGCACGAACATTCGGTTTCTGAAAAATTCCGCCTACCAACCCATTTTCTTTCGATTCGAAAAACTGCCTCTTCAGCGCGCACAGGTCTCAATTCCGGGAGATTCGATCAGCTACTTGCTGCAACTGAATCCTACAGACATCCCTTTGAGAGGAGGCGCCATTCTTTCTCTGCATATTCCAGATGATGAAGGAAACATCGAAAAATTGGCTATTTATTCGCCATCAAAAAGAAAGTGGATTTTTCAGGGAAATGCTCTTTCTGCTGACCACCGGAATCTTGAAGTGCACTTGAGGCATTTCGGAAGATTTACCATTTTGCGCGACACGACGCCGCCATCCATTTTGGCTGTGTTTCCCCGTCCGTTGCAGGTCATCTCATCACCAACACCCAAAATTGTTATCCGATTCAGAGACAACCTTTCCGGAATTGAAAATGAAGAATCCGCCCGCCTCACACTTGACGGAAAATTCTGTATTTCTGAATACGATCCGGAAAGAAAACAAATTACCTACAAGCCGGACATGCCATTGCAAAACGGGAAACACCTGCTGGCGGTTCGTATTGTCGATCGCTGTGGGAATTCCGTTGAAAAAAGGTGGAGTTTTATCGAAAGGACCCGCAAGAAACCTTGAGAAAATCTTTGCCACAATTCATTGCGGTAATCGTACAAAGACAGGGACTTTTCAGAGTTCTGATTTTTTTATGAGTTTAATATCCAATTCATGAATCATTTTGTGTAGATAGGAGCGACTCACCTGCAAAAGCTTTGCCGCTTCCGACACACTCCCGTCTGTTTTTTGAAGTGCTTTGCTGATATAATCCTTTCTGAATTCCCTTTCCACTTTTTTCAGCGCCCACTCATTCTCGGAAATTGGCTCAATGGCTGCCGCATTCGTTTTTCGGGACAAAGGAATATCCTCGGAGGAAATTTCATTTCCCTTGTGAAAGATCAGGATTTTTTCGATGAGATTCCTAAGCTCGCGAATATTCCCGGGATAATCATATTGTGCCAATTTCAAAAGAGCTCCTCGCGTAAAATAGCTAACCCGGCGCCCCATTTTTGCCGAAATCTCTTCAAGAAATTGCTGCGCAAGAAGCGGAATATCTTCCTTGCGAAGGCGCAATGGAACCAATGAAATACTCACCGCATTGATACGATAAAAAAGATCCATTCGGAACTTTCCCTCGGCCACCAATCCCCCCAAATCCTGATTGGTTGCGCAAATCACCCGCACATCCACCCTTTCCGGCTTTTCTGATCCAACTGGATAATATTGCTTTTCATCTAAAACATTCAGTAATTTTGCCTGAAGCGCAGGACTCAACTCACCAACTTCGTCCAAAAAGATAGTACCCTTATGAGCCAGTTTGAACTTTCCAATTTGATTTTTGTAAGCCCCTGTAAAAGCACCTTTTGTGTGGCCAAAGAATTCGCTTTCCAACAGATTTTCGGGAATTGCCGCACAATTGACGGCAATAAACGGCCCGTCCTTCCGGGAACTCAGCGCGTGGATTTGCCTGGCAACAACGTCTTTTCCAGTGCCGGTTTCCCCCAAGATGAGAATGGATGCCTCGCTTCGGGCTGCCCGTTCAATCGTTTCATAAATTCTCTTCATCTGGGGGTTGACGCTAAATACAAATTGACGGTCATCCCCTATTATTTTAAGAAGCTCCTCCTTCTGGCGGCGTAATTCCTGAATTTGCGCAGCATTCCGAAGCAAAGCAATGAGATATTCCAATTCAATTGGTTTTGAAACAAAATTGAATGCCCCCCGTTTGATCGCACGAACAGCCAATTTAAAATCGTGATGCCCAGTAATAATAATGACCGGCAGCGTTGGATAATCGGCCGCTATTCTGCTCAGTAGCTCCAGGCCATCCATTTCAGAGCGCTTTCCAAGGTCATAATCCAGAAGAACCGCCAGCCAATTATTTTTTTTGAGGTAGAGAAGTGCTTCCTTGTCTGTTTGAACCAAATGAGGTTTGTATCCCTCAAAAGCCAGCCGCTCCATCGTGTCTTCAATAGTAAAGGGATCGTCGTCAACAATTAATAGATTTTTAAGCATGAGGCTATTCTTTTTAATTTTGGGTTTTTCCTAAATTTAGGCTAACGTCAATGGGCTTCAGGTGGATTTAGTCTGCTTCAGCAAAATCATTTCCACCCTAAAAATTGAACCTTTTTGCACCTGACTTCGAACGGATATTTTTCCGCCATGCAATTCGACAAATGCTTTAACTATTGGCAAACCGATTCCCGCACCGCTCATTTTCCCATTTTCATTCGTGCCTGCATATTGGTAAAACGGCTCAAAAATCCGCATTTGTTCCCCTTCGGGAATGCCAATTCCATTGTCCTCAACCTCCCACACAATCTGATGATCCTCAACAAATGAACGCAGAACAACGGTACCCTCTGCGCCATCCTTTTTTCTACGAACCGCATCGATTGCGTTGCTCAGCAAATTTATGAGCACCCGACTCATTTTCTCCCGATCCGCGGTAATCAAAACACCGTGCGACAAATTTTCAATGGAAATGTGAATGTGGTTCCAGCGAAACCGTTCCTGAAACGCTTGCACATACGGTTGAATATCCTCAAGTAGATCATCCGCTCGAAAGGTATCCAGATTGAGCATAAGTTTTCCTGCTTCAATCTTTGACAGGGCCATCATGTCGCGTGTCATAGAATCCATTAAATCGGCTCCGATTTTAATCCGATGCAGCGCTCTTAACTGACGATCATCAATACCTCCGTAAATGCCAAGCAGTAAGTTTTCCACAGGCACTTTTATGGTATTTAGAATTTTTTCAAGATCATGGCCAAACTGACGAATTAAACTGCTCTTGAATTGGCTGATCTGTTCATAGTGTAGTTTACGGGCTTTTTCTTCGGCCAATTCTTCGATCGAGCGATTTAAATTTTCAAGCATCCGATTAAACGAGACGGCCAATTCCCCAATTTCATCCCTTCGCCTGACAGGAATTTCCTCAGCCCAATCACCCTTCACAATAGAGGTCACCTGTTGGTTCAGTTCAGAAATAGATTGCAAACTGTTGTGAAGAACAAGGCTAATTAGAAAAGCTCCAAGGAGAAAAACAAAAAAGAAAACAATCCCATGAATGGCCAGAATCTTGTTCACAAAGGTAAATTCCTGAGATTCCAGATTCGTAAAAACAGTCAGATAATATTTATGCTCAAAAGAATCAACTGTTAATAGATAATAATTTCCCGTTGAGGTTTTAGCCACTTGTTCAAACGGGTGCAAACTTTTGACATTTGGTAACTGGGGCAATAATTTACGGATATATTGGCTCTGCCAGCGCGGATCAGGATGGTAAATAATTGTGCCATTCTGATCCCAGATTAGAATGCCCTGCATGGAGCGCAATCCAGCCGTGCGCTGCACTGTCTGAAGTAAACGGCGTAAATTCACTTCAACCAAAAAATAAATATCATTTTTGCCGTTAATAAAAAATGGCTCGAAACTTCCAGCTCGAAATCCATAAAAATAATTATATCCGGAAGGGGTCATATTTTGTCCAATGAAAACCATACTCCATTGGCTTGCATTTTGAAGTTTCTTTAAGATGTCACCAGGAAGATGGCCTCCCCCAAATCGAATTTCAAACTTGCGGCGCCTAAAGTTTTTTTCCAGAAAAATTCTTCCCAAAATAGCGCCATTTTTATCAACCATTACTAATTTTGAAACGGCGCTTTCAGGAAAATTCATTTCAATCCGATAGGCTTTGAAGAAAGGCTTTAAGCACGCATGAAAATCCCTTTTTTCTAATTTCATCGGTTGAACAATATTATCAAAAAGCAGATCATAAATGGGCTGCATCACAAATTTTTTATCGTATCTGAGCATCGCAACCTTTAGCCGATTTAATACAACCTCATTATTTCGAAAATTAACCCGCCTATTCCACTCACGAACAGAGTAGCGGAATAAAATAATGGATGCAACAGCCAAAACCAAAATAATGGCAAACAGACTGACAATCAGCCGGTAAAGAAGATGTTCACGAAATCTTTTAACGACGCCAAACATATTTAAAATACCGAATCCGATATGGGTTAATGCACTGCTCAAAATTCACTAAATCCGATCGAAACACATAATAATTCCATTCCTGAAAAAGGAAAGCCGCAACGGCATCATCCACCAGAATATGCTGCAACCGGTTTCCAATTTGTTTGCGTTTTCCTGGATCGAAGGTTTTATCCAGAACTTCATAGAGACTATCATAACGGGTATTCTGATACCCAATACCCAGCATGTCTGCGCCTGAATAAAACAACTCTAAGAAGGTCTGAGGATCGGGATAAAACGCCAGCCAATAGAAATATAATAAGTCTGCTTTCGCGGGTTCGATAGAATATCTTAAAAGAATACCTTCTTTTTTTAGCCTTGAAATAACTGTGGGAGTATCGTCTATTGTTAACGAATAAATAAATGAATTACAAAAAAGCGGGCTGTATTTTTTGTTTCGCTCCTTTTTTTTCAAAAGGTTGTGCAGACTCAAAGAATCGGGAACAAATTGTGAAGCCGTTGTATCAACTCCCGGAAAATCGGGAGGCAAAAGTCCCATAATAGGGCGATGCCCCTGCCATTTTTTCCCCAGCATAAGCTTTTTTTTCAATAAAAAATGCACCAGTGCTTTGCGGAGGCTTTTGTCTTTTTGAAAAATCCCGTCTTTTCTAAAATTAAAAACATCAAATGCTGTAAGAGCAATATTTGAACGAAATAGTTTATATCTATTTTTATATTTACTTTCTTTTAGTTCTTTCTTCACACTATCCAAAATTTTAGGATTAACTTCAAAATAGACGTCGTAGTGGTTTTCATCCATTCCCTCTAAATTAGAAGGCGTTTTTGCAACACTATTATTAATTATGTGAATTTCGTTCAAGTAAGGCAATTGTGTTCCCAGAGAATCATGTTCCCAATAATTCTCATTGTGCACTAAAAGCAATTCGCCGTTTTGGTCCCAATTGGCCAAACGGAAGGGACCTGTTCCCACCGGATGAAAATCAAATGCCTCTCCGTACTTCTCAATGGCTTCCTTGGGCACCACGTAACCGTGAGAGGTGGTCATTTTAAACAGAAAATCATAATCGGGATGATTAAATAAAACGACCAGTTTCAATGGGGATGGGATTCTTATCCCCTTTAGATGAGCAGTTCGGCGGCTGGCAAAATCCTGAAAACCGCGAATGGATGAGAAGGTACTAAAAATCCACCTGCTTTTTCCGGAGAGAATCAATCGCTCAAAAGAATAGCGGAAGTCGTTGGCGGTTACCCGCCTGCCTTCGCCTTTGGGAAAACAAACATCATTTTGAAAGCGAATATTTTTTCTTAACTGAAAAGTCAACTTAAGGTGGTCTTTCGAGTAGTGCCAGCTTTCTGCCAGCAAAGGGGTTAATTGAAACGTTTTTGGTTTCAAGCCAACCAGGCCTTCAAAAATCAAACCTGCCACTTCACGCGTAGCATTATCAAATTTAATGTGAATGGGATCAAGCCCTTCGCCGGGATGATTGCGGAAATAGGTCAGGCTGCCGCCCCGATGGGGTTTTTCGGGAAAAGATGTACACGATAAAAATAGAAGCAAAAGCAGAAAGGAAAGCTGCTTGACCCATCTTTTCATTCTGCAAAAATAGGATTTTTTTGACTCTCGAAAAAACAGTGGAAAAACATTTTTCGAAATGCTTTTCTGGTTCGCTGAAAGAAAATCATAAAAATATGAACGATTCATATCGCAATAGCAGTCCCTGATCTCCAATCCCATCACAAAAGCTCTAAATTGATGTCTCTAAGCCGACGACTCAAATAATGTATTTTGTTAAGATAAGACACCCAACCAAATCAATAATAGCTTCAAATCGATCTTTTGCGGAAAATATTATGAGAATATTTTAAATGGCTTCTTCACAAGAATACGTGCTTTTTGATCTATTTTTAAGACTCATTTTAATAGCAAACAAAATTAAATTGAAAAAATCAAGAATTAAAATCGCAATTTAAAATTTAAAATATTTAATCCAAAAATCGATTGCAAAAACGGGCTCACCCTATTCGATACAATCAAAGTTTGACAGTTGTGATCAAGAAATAGGATCGCATCTAAACTATTTTAGGTAGCTTTCATCTTCTGACGGAAAATCACCCGATTTGACGTCTCGAATATAGTGCAAAAAAGCGGTTTTCATTTCATTGGCCATTTCTGCGTAGCGCCTCACAAATTTTGGATGGAACTCTTCAAACAGTCCCAACATATCGTGACTTACAAGAATTTGTCCATCGCACCCGGAGCCTGCACCAATTCCAATTGTTGGGATCCGCAGAACACTGCTCACCTGACGTGCCAGCGGCGCCGGAACTTTTTCCAAAACAAGTGAAAAAACGCCTGCATCCTGGAGAACTTTGGCGTCACTAACGAGTTTTTTGGCCGCCTCCTCTTCACGGGCTTGCACCTTGTACCCGCCAAATTTGTGGTAGGATTGGGGAGTCAGACCAAGATGCCCCATCACCGGAATGCCAAAGTCTACCAGTTTGGAAATGACATCCGCAACAGGCTCACCGCCTTCAATTTTGACCGCTTCGGCATTTCCCTCTTTCATCAAGCGCCCCGCGTTTTCGATGGTATCTGCCTCGCTTACTTGAAATGAGAGAAAAGGCATATCGGCAACCAGCAGCGCTCGCTCCACCCCCCGTGACACGGCCAGAGTGTGGTAAATCATTTGATCAAGAGTTACGGGCAGGGTGGATGGGTGACCGCCCACAACCATTCCCACGGAATCGCCCACGAGAATCACATCAATCTCCGCCTGATCCAAAATCTTCGCCATTAGATAATCGTACGCCGTAAGAGCAGCAATTTTTTCTTTCCGTTCTTTCATCCGAATAATTTCCGGAACCGTCACCTTTTTTATCTTCATCGAATGCTCTCCCGAATAATTCCACCGCCCAAAACGACCTCATTATCATAAAATACAACGGATTGCCCCGGTGTTACCGCCCGCTGGGGTTCGTCAAAAGTTATCCTTGCGCTCCCGTGTTCGAGCGGCTCTACCCATCCAAAGGAGCCGGGATCCTTGTAGCGAATCTTCACAAAGGCTTTTCGTTTTGAATCCAACCGATCCACCGAAATCCAATTTAAGTTATCGGCAACCAGCCCCGATCGGTACAGTTCCTCATTGCGACCGACAATAATTTCATTGGTTTGCGGCCGAATTTCCGATACGTAAATGGGTTCACCCACAGCAATTCCCAGACCTTTTCGCTGGCCAATTGTGTAAAACGGATAACCCGAATGTCGGCCAAGGAAGTTCCCTCGAGTATCGCGAATGGGGCCGTTGGCCAATTTTTTCGTCACATCCGGAAATCGATCTTTGAGAAAACGTCCGTAATTATTATCGGGAATAAAACAAATTTCCTGGCTCTCCTGCTTTTGCGCGATCTTGAGTCCAAATTTCTCGGCCAGCGCCCGAACTTCGCTTTTGGTCAATTCTCCCACAGGAAAAATCGTGTGAGCCAGGCTATCTTGACTTAATCCCCACAGCGCGTAGGACTGATCCTTCTGGCTGTTGGAACTTTTCAACAGGCGATAGCGATTAGCCCGACGATCAAAATCGACACGGGCAAAATGGCCGGTTGCAATTAAATCCCCGCCCATTTCTCTCACCCTGGATAAAAAGCTCTCCCATTTTATTCTGGCGTTGCAAATCACGCAGGGATTGGGTGTTCGCCCTTTCAGATACTCATCCGCAAAATTATCGATTACCCAATGATTAAAATCGGAATGAAAATCAAAAATTAGGTGTTGAATGCCAAGATGTTCACAAACAAGTTTGGCATCATTAACGGCATTTACCGAGCAGCACCCCTTTTCATTTTCGGGCAAAAACATTTCCTTTGCCGAACGCTGCCAGAGTTTCATTGTAACTCCAACCACCCGATAGCCTTGTTCCACAAGGAGCGCCGCCGCCACGGAGCTGTCCACTCCTCCGCTCATTCCTACAAAAACAGTTTTAGCTTTTGACATTTATTTGAACTGGTTCTTATTTATGATTTTCTTTGCGAAACTTCGTGACCTGGTGCCCTCTCGGCAAAAGGAAACCAAGATGAATGACTTCTGTTACATTGAAAATTTTCATATCTTCGGTTGAAAATTGGTTCCAAAAGCCGCCACATTTTAACCTTTTTATTTCTGCATTGCTTAACGTAACGGCGGCCGCAATTCATAAATTTTGTAATTTAAATATAAAGGGGATGCAGAATAAATGCAATAGAAAAGCAACCAATCCATCGCGTGTAGTGAAATTTAGCAGAATTTATTTGAGGCATAAGAAAACATTCGTCAGGCTTATTTTTTTATGATTAAAAAACGAAGGGCTTGCCCCAACAAGGATCAAAAGCTCCTAATGATGCTCAGCCGATTCAAACTTCCGATGGCGCCTGACGATGTAAAACCGTAATCCAGATGATAACTTTTCCAGATGAAGCCTGTTCCAAATGAAAGTCCCGAAAATTTGTCGTTGCTAATGCCTAGTTTTTGATCTTTTCCAATCGAATTATAACCAAAGCGCAGGAAAAAATTTTGGGTAATTGTAAATTCGCCACCAAAGGCAAACCCATAATTTTCGCCTTGATATTTGTAACCCTCAACGGAAAGCTGAAGCGGCAAGTGCGCCAGAATTTTGGAAAATCCAAGGCGGTAATTCAGTGGCAGGGATTCCTTTGTCTGAATAAAGGGAGAAAATGATTTACCCACATTAAAAACACCGCCAGCCACTACAAGATTTTGAATAGGAGTTTCGTAGGTAAATCCGAAATCGGCAGCCATTGCCGTGGAAGAATACTCGGCAATTTTGCTGAAGATAAATTTCACAGCCATGCCGTAATGAAAATTTGAAAGTCCTCCCGATGAAGCCTCGTCGCCGAACAGCGAGTTGGCGTACGCCACATTTACAGCGATATTTGAAGCGCCAAATGTCCCGGTTTTGTTGCCGTTCTGATCTGTTTTGTCGAAGCTTCCGTAATTAAAATACTGAATCCCCGCACCAATTTTCCCGATTTTTTGAAGCGGCTGAACCGCAGCCACCGAACCGGATTGAAAGTCGAGTACGTGCTTTAAGTAAGAAAAGGCTCGAATGGGCTGGTGGATAAAGGACAGACCCGACGGATTGTAGAATAGGTCGTAAACATCGCCCGGCATGGCCACAAAGGCTCCGCCCATTGCAGATGCACGTGCGCCAACGGGAGTTCTTAGAAAATCAAAACCGGTTGTGCCGGCGTGAGCGGATTCAATGGCGACGAAGCTTAGAACAGTTATAAGAAAACTATACAGGATTTTTTTCATTTTCGCAACCTCTTTGATTGATTTCCTTTTCATTCCTATTTAACTCAAACATTGGGCCAAAATAATTTTGAGCGAACCGTTGTACCATTTGACAATCAATCGGATTTCAATTAATTGATATTGAATGAGTTAACAAGACACTAAAAAAAGCAATAAATAATTTTTTTGGCATTCCATTTGAATCATCTCGATTCACGTCCTCATCTGTTTCGAGACACATGTAAAACAGTCTTCGCCATTGCTGATTCATGTCGAATGTAAGATGTATTAAAATTTAGTCAATTTTCCTGAAAAATCAAGTGTTTTTTGTGAACTCAGGTATCAAGCATGGGGTGAATTAAAATTGCAACAAAAAAATAGACACAGAGTTAAGGTTAAGCGACATCATTGAGACTC